>NZ_JAGYGN010000013.1:0-175072 GCF_019947515.1 Pseudomonas sp. A-B-19 | reverse complement strand
GATCGGGGAGGGCGTGGGGTTCAAACGCAGATTCCTTGTGCAGAAAAGCTTTGAGCCAAAGACTGTAGCTATGCCGGAGCACGTTGCATAGCTGCTTGATGCTGCACTGGAAGAGGGCGACGCTGCGCGGTTCATGCCCTTTCGACAGAGATGTCGCCTGACACTCCGCTTTCGCGGGCAAGCCCGCTCCTACAGTTTTGATCTTCAGTGAGCGCCAATCCCGCGACCAGCCACAATCCCTGTAGGAGCGGGCTTGCCCGCGAAGAGGCCGGCACATTCAACATTGATAGCGACTGGCAGGCCGCCTTCGCTGGCAAGCCAGCTCGGACGCTAAATCTGTGTACACCCCCGCCCCCGTAGGAGCTGGCTTGCCAGCGAAGAGGCCGGCACATACAACAGAGATGTCGACTGACCTGACGCCTTCGCGGGCAACCCCGCTCCTACAGGGATTGCGTGTTTCTTGAGTCTCAATTCAACACAAAATCCACCGGCTCCAGTTGTGGTGGAAGTTCCGTCACACCCAGGGCCGCCAGTACATCACGTTCGATGGTGCGCACGATGGCGTCGGTGGGCAGTCGTTTTCATCGCGGCCGAAGGGGTCTTCCAGTTCATCGGCAATCGCATCCAGGCCGAAAAAGGTGTAGCTGACGATCGCGGTGAAAATCGGTGTCAGCCAGCCCAGGTGGTCGGCCATGGCGAACGGCAAAAGGATGCAGAACAGGTGGATGGTGCGGTGCAGCAACAGAGCGTAGGGGAAGGGCAGCGGGGTGTTCTTGATCCGTTCACAGACCGCCTGGGCGTGGGTCAGGCTGGTCAGGTGGTTGGCCATGAGCGTGTAGCGCCAGTCGTTGATCGCCCCGGACTCGTTGAGTGCCGAGCACTGTTGACCAACCTGCATCAGTATCTGCCCGCTGATGTCTGTGGAGTTGCCCTTGGGCATCGGCTGCAACCAGTCGCCACTGGCGGCCAGTTCGTTTTCCTGGCGCAAGCGCGCGTTGAGGGCATGGGCCTCAGCCGCCCGTCATGTTCATGAAGCGAATGACCTGAACGTCGTCGTTCACTTCGAAGTTGTGTCGGTAAGGCTTGAGTTTCATCGCCTCGATAACGGCTTTTTCCAGGCGTTCGGGCTGTCCGGGGTGGCTGCGCAACACCGCCTTGAGATCCACTGCGTGCTCATTGCCCAGGCACAGCAGCAGGCGTCCTTCCACGGTCAGCCGCACCCGGTTGCAGGTGCCGCAAAAGTTGTGGCTGTGGGGTGAGATGAACCCCAGGCGAATCTGCGGCGCCTCGGCCAGGCGCCAGTAGCGCGACGGCCCTTGGGTCGACTCGGCGGAATCGATCAGAGTGTAGCGTTCGGCGATGCGTTCCCGAACCTGAGCACTGGAGAAAAAAGATTCGGCGCGGCTGTGCTCGTCGATGGTGCCCAATGGCATCTCCTCGATAAAGGAGATGTCGAGGTTACGGTCGATGGCGAAGCTCACCAGATCATTGATCTCATGGTCATTGCGGCCTTTCATCACCACGCAATTGAGCTTGGTGTTGCGAAAACCGGCCTGGTTGGCAGCGTCGATGCCCTTGATTACCTGCGCCAGGTCACCGGTGCGGGTCAGTTCGCGAAAACGTTGCGGGTCCAGGCAGTCGAGGCTGATGTTGAGGCGCTTGACCCCGGCGTCGAACAACGGCTCGGCCAGTCTGGCCAGCTGCGAACCATTGGTGGTCATGCACAGTTCACGCAGGCCGGGCAGGGCGGCGATTTTCTCGCACAGCTGCACTACGCCCGGACGGATCAGCGGCTCGCCTCCGGTCAGGCGGATCTTGCGGGTGCCCAGCGCCACGAAGCTTTGTGCCAGTTGATAAATCTCTTCCAGGGTCAGCACCCGTTGCCGGGGCAGAAACTGCATGTCCTCGGCCATGCAATACACGCAACGGAAATCGCAGCGGTCGGTGACCGATATGCGCAGGTAGTCCACGCGCCGGGAGAAGCCATCGATCAAGACTCGTTGTGACATGACTTCCTCTCCCGGCACCGAAAAGTCTGTAGGAGCGAGCTTGCTCGCGATGGTCGTTAACGATTACGCGTGCTTCTTGGTTACACGCGGTGCTCTTGGGTCCATCGCGAGCGAGCTCGCTCCTACAGTTATGAACTACTTGCGGACTTGTTGAGCGCAGGCTAAGAGCAACTCTGACGGGCGTCCAATCACTATTGATGACCGGGTGATCGACCGGATCTATGATGAACTTCAATCCTGATGTACACGGTCTGGAGCCACTACGTGGACCAGCTGCTCCTACAGGGACTTCGGTTTTTGGTTACTGCGCCCCAAACATCGCCGTCCAGTAAATCCCCGCATCGCTCTTCGGATCGGTCGCATACGCCGCGCCCAGTTCGCGGAACTGCGGGTTCATCAGGTTGGCGCAGTGGCCGGGGCTGGCCAGCCAGCCATCGACCACCTTGCGTACGCTGTCTTGCCCGGCGGCGATGTTTTCGCCGATCTGCTGGAAGTCGTAGCCAGCCAGTTCCGCGCGGTCGCCCGGGGTGCGGCCGTCACGGTCCTTGTGATCGAAGTAGTTGTTGTTGGCCATGGAGCGCGAGTGGGTTTCGGCGGCCGTGCCCAGCGTGGCGTTCCAGGCCAGCGGCGCGGTGGCATTGAAAGACTGGGTGCCGCATTGACGCGGCTTGGCCCGTGCGGCGTTGAGTTCGATGAGCAACTTCTGGCCTTCGGTTTGCCAGTCGCCCAGGCGTGAACTCAGCAGTGGCCGCGCCACGACGATGCGCCACTGATTGTCCTGGCGGCTGACGCCGACATCGACGAATTGCGGGTCGAGGACGATCTGGCAAAAACTCTCCTGAATCGCTTTCATCGCCGAGGCCGCATCGCGAGGCCCGGACAGGCTGATGGCTTGCACATTCTTCATGGGATAACCCGCAGTGGCCATGGCCTGCTGCAGATCGCCGATGCTCGAGGCGGTCAGCACCAGGCGCGGGTCGGCCGACAGCGGCGGCAGCTCCGATGACACCTGGCCTGCACAGCGCTGCAGTTGGCTGCGGTAGACGTTGATCGATTCGATCAATTGCGCTTCGTCCGCCGCCACGGCGCTGGCGGCGAATACCAGGCCCAGTGACAAGCCGGCAAAACGCGATGCGGATGAGATGAACCCCATGAAAATCCCCCTTGAGCAGATGGCACCCATGATGCGCGAAGTTGGCCCTTCCAGGGCAACGGATTTGTCCAGAGTGTAGTGGGCCGGGTGAAATCATTTCACGACTACACTGAATCGAATCGCTCACCGAGTGACACCGAGCATGCCCTGTATTTCCATGATCGTACCGTCAAGCCGGATTGGGCCACGCAATACGTCAAGACCGTGGATATCGGCTTGTTCCGGTTTTACAAGCCATGTGACGATTCGGCCAGATAGTAGCGGCTGTTTCGGCCAAATATTGTTTTTTTGCTGAGGTCGCGCACGGGGTTATCGAAACTGAAATGTTTCTGTTTTATAAGCTTCACAACGAAACCGTGCGCGAATGACGCCATAAGCAGGAGCTGAATATGAAGCTGACAAGGGTCTGGATCAGTAATCTCGCGCCGATCGCGGCGCAGTCGCAGGCGTGCGTCCAATGACCGTTCTGGTCACCGGTGCAGCCGGCTTCATTGGTTTTCATACGGTCCAGCGCTTGTGCCACGAGGGTCAGGACGTTGTCGGTATCGACAACCTCAACGACTACTACGACGTGGAGCTCAAGCATGCTCGTCTCAAGGTGCTGGAGACTTTGCCGGGTTTTCGTTTCCGGAAAATGGATATCGTCGATAAACCGGCCCTGATGAGCCTGTTTCAAGAACACGCATTTACCGAGGTGGTGCATCTGGCCGCTCAGGCCGGGGTGCGCTACTCGCTGGACAATCCGGATGTCTATGGGCAATCGAACCTGGTGGGGTTCCTCAATGTCCTGGAAGCCTGTCGACACCATCGCCCCGAGCATCTGATCTACGCCTCGAGCAGTTCGGTGTACGGCACCAACAGCAAGATGCCGTTCAGTGTCGAGGACCCTGTCGAACATCCCGTTTCGCTGTACGCCGCCAGCAAGCGCGCCAATGAACTGCTGGCCGAAAGTTACTGCCATTTGTATGGCCTGAAAGCCAGTGGCCTGCGCTTTTTTACCGTCTACGGTCCATGGGGTCGCCCGGACATGGCGTTGTTCAAGTTTACCGACGCCATCCTCAAAGGCCTGCCCATCGACATTTACAACCAGGGGCAGATGTCGCGCGACTTTACCTACGTCGACGACATTGTCGAAGGTATCGCCCGACTACGCCCACGGCCTCCGGTGCCGCAAGGCTCCGCCACCGGGGTAAACCGGCTCTTCAACATCGGGCGTGGCATGCCGGTGGCGTTGCTGGATTTCGTCGACTGCCTGGAGTCCGCCCTGGGCTTGCAAGCCCGGCGCAACTACATGCCGATGCAGGCCGGTGATGTGGTCAAGACCTGGGCCGATGTCTCGGCACTGGCCGAGTGGGTGGGCTTCAGCCCGCAAGTGACGCTCGAAACCGGCGTTGGCGAGTTTGTGAAGTGGTATCGGCAGTTCTATCAGATTTGAAGCGTTCGCCTCTGATCTCGAAACAATCAAAAAGGCGAGAGAGACCCCATGAGCCAAGACATTTTTGTATCCGTACTGATTCCCGCCAAGAACGAAGCGAACAACCTCAAGCCATTGCTCGAGGAAATCCGCGTCGCGTTGGCCGCTGAATCGTACGAAATCATCGTCGTCGACGATGGCAGCACCGATTCGACCCTGCAGGAACTGCGGCAGATGCGCCACGACGGCTTGAACACTTTGCGCATCCTGCATCACGAGCGCTCGCTGGGGCAGAGCACTTCGCTGTACCACGCCGCGCAAGAGGCCCGTGGCCAATGGCTGGCGACCCTCGATGGCGACGGCCAGAACGACCCGGCGGACATCCCCGGCATGCTGGCGCTGGTGCGCGGCGAACCGGGCCAGGTCGATGTGCAACTGGTCGCCGGGCACCGGGTCAACCGCCGTGACACCGCGAGCAAGCGCTACGCCTCGCGGTTCGCCAACAACCTGCGCCGCCGCCTGCTCAAGGACGCCACCCCGGACACCGGTTGCGGCCTGAAGCTGATCGAGCGCGCGGCGTTCTTGCGCCTGCCGTACTTCGACCACATGCATCGCTACATTCCGGCGCTGATCCAGCGGCATAACGGGCGCATGATCGTGCACCCGGTCAACCACCGGCCGCGTACGGCCGGGGTGTCGAAATACGGCAACCTCGACCGTGCCCTGGTGGGCATTCTCGATCTGTTCGGTGTCTGGTGGCTGATCAAGCGCACGCGGTTGAATACCATTGCCCAGGAGATCGAAGGATGACGTTGACTCGTGAGACCCTGTGGCTGCTGGTCGGTTTTGCGGGGCAGGTGGCCTTTACCGGGCGGTTTGTCCTGCAGTGGCTGTACAGCGAGTACAAGAAACGCAGCGTAATCCCGACCAACTTCTGGTACCTGAGCATCGTCGGCAGCACCTTGTTGCTTGCCTACGCCATTTATCGCCAGGACCCGGTGTTCATCGCCGGGCAGGCGTTTGGCTCCCTCGTCTATTTTCGCAACCTGCAATTGATTGCCAAAAGCACAAGCGTGAAGGAATAAACCATGCGTGGATCACTGTCGCCCAGGGTCGAATGCCTGGGCCTGATGCTGCTTGCCCTGCTGTTGATCGGCGCGGGGCTGGGGTTGCGCCAGGCACAGAATGTGGATGAGGAGCGTTTCCTTGGCGTTGCCCTGGAGATGCTGCAAAACGGCTCGTGGCTGATCCCGCACCGGGCCGCCGAGATCTACGGCGACAAGCCGCCGATTTTCATGTGGACGGTGGCGTTCTTCACCTGGCTGACCGGCAAGCCGAACATCGCCCTGTATATCCCGGGGCTGTTTTCGGCCGTGACGGTCACGGCGATGGTCTATGACCTGGGCCGTCGCTTGTGGACCCAGCGCACCGGGCGCAACGCTGCGCTGTTGTACCTGGCGACGTACCAGACCTACAGCATCCTGCGCACTGGCCAGATCGACAGCTTGTTGATTCTGTTCACCTCCCTGGGCCTCTACGGTCTGGCGCGGCACTTGTTACTGGGACCTGCGTGGCGCTGGTTTTACGCGGGCTGCGCGGCCATGGGCATTGGCGTGATCACCAAGGGCGTGGGTTTCCTGCCGGCGCTGTTGCTGATTCCATACGCCTATGCGGTGCGTAAAGACTGGCCCGGTGTGGTGGCCATGCCCGGCGAGGCGCGCAAGTGGTTGCTGGGGTTGGTGGTGATGCTGGCAGCGATTGCGATCTGGCTGTTGCCGTTGGCCTTGTCGATCATCGTCAATGGCAGCGCTGACGAAATTGCCTATGCGCGGGAAATCCTCCTGCACCAGACCGCGGGCCGCTATGCCGCTGCGTGGCATCACCGCGAACCGTTCTGGTACTTCTTCACCAACGTGATTCCGCAGTACTGGCTACCGCTGGTGCTGGTGCTGCCATGGTTGGTCCCCGCCTGGCGCCGGCAGTTGCAAAAACGTGACGGCCGGGTCCTGGTATTGCTCGGTTGGGTGGTGCTGGTGGTGCTGTTTTTCTGCATCAGCACTGGCAAGCGCAAGTTATACATCTACCCGGCGCTGCCCGGGCTGGTGCTGGTCGCCGCACCGTTGATCCCGTGGCTGCTCAAGCGCTGGTTCAAAAGGCACCCGCGTTTGCGTCGGGTGTTCCCGGCACTGGTGGCGATCTGGTTCGCGTTGTGGTTCGCCCGTGGTTTCATCGAACCGCTCAAGGAAGGCACCAACGTTGATCAGGTGCTCATGGCGCAGGCGGCGACCATGACCCAGGGCGCCGATCTGGTGCTGGTCAACTGGGAGGAGGGGCACTGGTTGTTCGCCCGTCAACCGATCGTGCATTTCGGCATGGACTACTCCTCCATCGAGAAGGCTGCGCAATACCTGCGCGAACACCCCAAGGCCTACGCCCTGGTGCCGGATGACGTGCTGAACCAGTGCTTCAAACCCGAAGCGGCCCGTGAACTGGGCGAAAACTCCCGGGCGAACTGGTCGATCGTGGGGGCGGAGGCCGACAACGGCAAATGCCTGCCGCAAGAGGCCGGCAAAGCCTATCGGTTCGCCTGGAATGACCCGCACATGCCAGCGTTGCCTGCGCAGGTGGCTAATCCCTGAGGGGACTTGTAGGAGCCGGCTTGCCGGCGATGGACTCAAATGTGCCGCGTTTATCCAGCTTACGCGCGTTATCGTTAACGACCATCGCTGGCAAGCCAGCTCCTACAAGAGACCGCGTTTGAGTCGAAAATGAAGTGACTTCCAAACCAGTCTTCGTTCGTCTCCTGTCACTGACTGGCATCCAGCACCACGCGGTAGCGCGCCTTGCCGTTGCGCAAATGATCGATGGCTTCGTTGATCCGGCTCATGGGAAACATCTCGACCTGCGGCAGGATCTGATGACGAGCGCAGAACTCCAGCATCATCGCGGTGTTGGCCGGTGAGCCGACCGGTGAGGCGGACAAGACTTTTTGCTGGGGAATCAGGTTGAACACGTGCACCGGGATGGCATCGGGCACGACGCCGACAAAGTGCAGGCGACCCTTGCCGCGCAGGGTGGCGAGCATGGCGGTCCAGTCGAGGTTGGCGTTGGCGGTGACCAGGAGAAAATCCAGGGTGCCGGCAATGGCATTGAGCGCATCGGTATCGGTCGAGGCGACCACCTTGTGCGCACCCAGGCGCCTGGCTTCGTCCTGCTTGCTCAGCGATGAGGTGAAGGCGGTGACTTCGCAGCCCCAGGCGTTCAGGAAGCGCAGCGCCAGGTGACCGAGGCCGCCGATGCCCTCCACGCCAACCCGGTCAGTGGGCTTGATGCCGAACTCCACCAGCGGGTTGAACACGGTCGAGCCGGCACAGAACAACGGCCCGGCCATCGCCGGATCGAGCCCCGCCGGGATCGGCAGGGCCCAGGCCCAGTGGGAGCGAATGCGGTCGGCAAAACCGCCGTTGCTGCCGATGATGGTCGGTTGCACGGTGCGACACAGGTTATGCGAGCCTTCGATACAGGAAGTGCAATGCATGCAACTGCCCTTGTACCAACCGATGCCCACTCGTTGACCCATTTCCAGGCCACGCACCTGGTCGCCCACCCGCACGATACGGCCGACCACCTCGTGACCGGGAATAAAGGGGTAGCTGCTGATGCCCCAGTCGTTGTCGATCAGCGACTGGTCGGAGTGGCAGACACCGCAATATTCCACGGCGACTTCCACCTCATCGCTACCCAGCGGACCGGGATCGTAGCTGAAGGGTTCCAGTGGCGCGCCCGCTGCCGTGGCGGCCCAGCCGGTAAAGGTGGTGAGTTCGCTGCTGTCGCTCATGGGATACCTCCAGATCAGATGTCAGGGGTTTGGGCCGCTGGGGTGCAGCGGCGGAGCGAGGAAAGTGTAGCGGGTTGCTGGCGTTCCATCGGGTGCGGACTGTCGATCCGAGCGTTACCTCAGAACTCCAGATCGATCACGAAGGCCTCATCGAAATCAGGGTTTTCATTGATGCCATTTTTGGCATAGCCCCGGGGGTTGCACACCACGCGGGTGTTGCCCACCCGATAATCGAAGCTGCCATGGGTGTGGCCATGCAGCCACAGTGTCGGCTGCCAGTCTTGGATCCGCGCTTGGAGGTCCGAGACAAAACTTGAGTTGATCGGCGAGCCGGCAAAGGTCGGGCTGATGCTCGACCGGGTCGGGGCGAAATGCGAGACCACCACCGTGGGCGTGCTGCTGTCGCGGGTGAAACAGTCTTCCAGCCAGGCGACGGTCTGCAGAAACACCAGTTGGGAAATGGCTGGCGTGAACAGGTCGGGAAAATCGGGGGCGATCCTGATGTGGCTGAAGTCGCGGATCAGTTGGGTCGCCAGATCGATGCCCAACGCCCGAGCCTCGGGGCTGTCGAGAAGGCGATAGTCAGACCACAGCGTGCAACCGAGAAAACGTACGCCGTCGTGGAGGTACTCCGAACGTTCCAGAATGTGGATCTGTGTACCTTGCGCCAGGCTGTTCAACTGTTCATGGGTGGAAACCAGGTCACTGCCATAAAACTCGTGATTGCCCGCCACGTACAGCAGCGGAACCGGGCACGCCCTGGCCCACTCGATGGCCTTGGCCGGGCGGGCGATGTCCCCGGCGAGCACGACAATATCGGCATCCACGGCGGGAAAGGGGATCGCGTTGACGGACAGGTGCATGTCGGACAGCAAGGCGATGCGCATGGATCAACTCCGGCGTTTCTCGAAGGGCAGGTCAATCAAGTTACGCGTTGATAACCCGTTGTCACAAGCCTGCCGGGCACCGGGTGTTGCACAAAAAGTTGCGCCACACCGCAATACAAATGTGGGAGCGAGCTTGCTCGCGATGGCGGTCTGGCAGTCACTTTGTGGGTGTCTGTCATGCCGTCATCGCGAGCAAGCTCGCTCCCACAGTAATTTCGGTCGGTCGCAGATTTTGCATACACCCGCTAATCCTGTGGGAGCGGGCTTGCCCGCGATGAGGCCAGTACATTCAACAGAGATGTCGACTGACCCACCGCTATCGCGGGCAGGCTCGCTCCTACAGTCGACCCGTTTACTTCAAATACCACCCCCAAGGCTGGTCACTGACGTACTCGGTCACCTGCTTGACCTCCAGATAATTGTGCAACCCCCATTGGCCCAGTTCGCGGCCGATGCCGCTGTGCTTCATGCCGCCCCAGGGCGCTTCGACGAAGGTCGGTTGCGAGCAGTTGACCCAGACGATCCCGGCGCGCAACTGGTTGGCGACCCGGGCGGTGCGTTGCAAGTCAGCGCTCATCACGGCGGCGGCCAGGCCGAAGCGGCTGGCGTTGGCCATTTGCACCGCTTGCTCTTCGGTCTTGAAGCGCTTGATGCACAGCACCGGGCCGAACACTTCTTCGCGCCACAAGATGCTGCTGTGGCCGGGTTCGTCGAAGATGGCGGGTTCGATGAAATAACCTTCGTTTAAATCAGCAGGGCGCCGTCCACCCGTGAGCAAACGGGCGCCGCTGGCCAGGCCCTGGTCGATGAAGCCGAGCACCTTGTCGTACTGACCCTGGCTGACCAGCGGCCCCAGCAGCACGCCGGGCTGCATGCCAGGGCCAATGCTGATCTTGCGGGTTTCTTCCACCAGCCGCTCGATCAGGCGCGGGGCGATGGTTTCCTGCACCAGCAGGCGTGACGTGGCGCTGCACACCTGACCCTGGTTCCAGAAAATCCCGAACAGAATCCACTCCACGGCTGCGTCGACATCAGCGTCATCGAACACGATGAAGGCAGACTTGCCACCCAGTTCCAGGCTGATGTTCTTGATGTCCCGCGACGCCGCCGACATGATTTTCGCCCCGGTGGGCACGCTGCCGGTGAAGGCCAGTTTGTCCACACCCGGGTGTTCGGTGAGCGGGCTGCCGGCGTCGGCGCCGAGGCCGGTGACCACGTTCAGCACCCCGGCTGGCAGGCCGATACGGTCAGCGGCGGCGGCCAGTTCCAGAGCGGTCAGCGGCGTCAGTTCGGACGGTTTCAACACCACCGTGGCCCCGGCGGCCAAGGCTGGAGCGACTTTCCACGCGGCCATCAACAGTGGGTAATTCCACGGGATGATCTGCCCGGCGACGCCAATCGGCTCGTGGCGGATGCGGCAGCGAAAACGCTCATCCGGCAAGGCCAGTGGCTGGTCCTGTTGCTGGTCCAGTTCGCGGGCCAAACCGGCGTAGTAGCGAAAGCAACCAATCGCATCGCCGATGTCCCACTGTGCTTCGGGCAGCGGTTTGCCGTTGTCGCGCACTTCCAGCTCCGACAATGCCTGTTTGCTGCTTTCCAATTCATCGGCCAATGCCTCCAGCCATTGCGCACGTTCGGCGCCGCTGGTCTGGCTCCAGCCATTGTCAAAGGCGCGCCGGGCCGCGCGCACGGCATGGTCGACGTCCTCTTCGGTACCCGCCGCCACGCGGTGGAAGGCCTGTTCGGTGGCCGGGTCGATCACGTCCAGATAGCCGCCCAGGTCCGGGTTGACCCATTCGCCGTTGATGTAAAGCTGATCACGCATGGTGAGACTCCTGGACGCCGGTACGGCGGTTTTGCAGATGGCGGGAAGTGAACAGCAGGGCCAGCGACACGCAGATGATCACCGTGGAAATCGCGTTGATCTCTGGCGTCACGCCGCGGCGGATGGAGGAAAAGATATAGATCGGCAACGTCGTTTCGGAACCGGCGACGAAGAACGCGATGATGAAATCGTCGAAGCTGAAGGTGAACGCCAGCAGGAACCCGGCCATGATCGCCGGGCTGATCTGCGGCAGGGTCACCCGCCAGAAGGTGTCCATCGGTGGCGCGTACAGGTCCGCCGAGGCTTCCAGCAAGGCCTTGTCCAGCGAATCGACGCGGCTGCGCACGATCACCATCACCAGGGCCATGGTGAACAGCGAATGCGCGGCGATCACGGTGAAGAACCCCATGCTCAACTTCGGCACCGTCGGCAACCAGCTCGCCAGCAACGGGTTGATCAGGTCGAACAGGCTGATGAAGGCTATCAGCGTCGAGATGCCGATGACGATGCCCGGCACGATGATCGCGCAGTAGGTCAGGGCATCGAACAGCAGGCGTACCTTGGCGCCGCAGCGCTGTAAGCCGAACACCGCCAGGGTGCCGAACAGCGTGGCAATCACCGCCGAACTTGCGGCAATCAGCGCGCTGTTGCCCAGGGCTTCCATGATGAACGGGTTGCCGAACGCGGTGCCGAACCATTGCACCGAGCAGCACTGGAACGCCAGGCCACTGCGCCCGGCGTTGAAGCTGAACAGTACGATCAAGGCAATCGGTGCGTAGAGGAACAGGTACAGCGAAGTGGAATAGCTGCGCAGCCACATGTCACAGACCTCCGTCGGCAGGGCGGCCGCCGTAGCGCGCCACCAGTTTCAGATACACGCCGATGATCAGCAGCATCATCGCCACCAGCGTCATGGCCAGCGCGCTGCCGAACGGCCAGTTGCGCGACTGCAGGAACAGGTCGACCAGCGCATTGCCGACAAAAAACACCTTGCCGCCGCCGAGAATGGCCGGGATCAGGAACTCGCCCATCAACAGGATGAACACCAGCATCACCCCGGTAATGATCCCCGGCGCGGACAGCGGCAGGGTGATCCGCCGCAAGCTTTCGAAAGCGCTGGCACCCAAATCCGCCGAGGCTTCGAGCAGGCGCTTGTCGAGTTTTTCCAGGCTGACGTAGATCGGGAACACCATCAGCGGCAGGTAGCCGTAGACGATGCCGATCAGCACCGCCCACGGCGTATTGATCAGCCGCACATCCTCAAGCCCCAGGCTGGCCAGCAGTGCCGGAATGCCTTTGCCGCTGAGGATGAAAATCCATGCATAGGTGCGGATCAGGAAACTGGTCCAGAACGGCACGATCACCAGGGTCAGCAATAGCGAGCGGTTCCGTGTGACCTTGACCGCGAGGAAATACGCCAGAGGATACGCCGCCACCAGGCACACCAGGGTGCCCAGCGGCGCGAGCATCAGCGTGTTGCTGAACGCTGCGCCGCGCGAACCGAGGTTCAGGTAGTTGGCCAGGGTGAAGCCGCCGGCGTAACCGCCCACCGCGCTGCGCTCGCCGAAACTGAAGACCAGGATGATCACCAGCGGCATCAACAACAGCAGCAAGAACCACAGGGTCGAGGGCAAGAGCATCAGCAGGGTGATGCGCCGGCCCAGGCTGCGCCGTTGGCGAACCTCGACCGGCAGGGCACGGTCCGGCTGCACCGTTTGCGGGTGGGCGGCGGCATTCATGGGTAACTCCTCATTGGCCATGGTCAGGCGATCAGGCGGACTTGAAACGCGCCATCAGTTCGGCGCGCGCCGGGCTGGTCAGCGTCGCGGCGGCACCGAACTCCAGCGGGCTCAGGGCCTCGGCGGCCGGGTACATGATCGGATCGTCGAGCATCGCCACCGGCAGCAGCGCGTCGACACGCTTGTCGCCGCTCGGGTAGCCGTGGCTCAGCACTTCGAGCTTGTTGTGCTGCGGGTCGAGCAGGTAGTTGATGAACGCGTAGGCGGCGTCCTTGTGCTCCGAGCTTTTTGGAATCGCGAAGAAGTCGCTCCACAGCTCGCCGCCTTCCTTGCCCAGTTCGAACTGCATTTGCGCGTTGTCGCGGTGCAGCTGCGAGGCGTCGCCGGTCCAGGACATCGCCAGCCACGCATCACCGCTGCGCATCGATGGCTGGATGTCGGAGTTGATCGCAAACAGGTGCGGCTTGACCTCGATCAGCAGTTTTTCCGCATCGGCCAGTTCCTTCGGGTCCAGGGAATTGAAGCTGTAGCCGAAGCTCTTCAGCGCGTTGCCGATGGCGGTCAACTGGTAGTCGTGGACCATCGTGCGGCCACTGGCCGGGCCTTGGGCAGCGACCCAGAATTCCTTCCAACTGGTCGGGCCGTTTTTCAGTTTGCCGGTGTCGTAGAGCATGCCGGTGGTGCCCCAGTTTTTCGGCACCGCGTAGACCTTGCCGTCTACCGTGCCCTGGGCCATGAATTTCTGCTGGAACGCCGAGGCGTCGAAGTTGGGAATGCGCGACAGGTCCAGCGGTTCGATCAGGCCCAGGCCGACGTAGGTGCTGATGGTGTAGTTGGTCGGCACCAGCACGTCCCAGCCACTGCCGCCGGCCTGCAATTTGGCGAGCATTTCTTCGTTGGAACCGAATACGCTCATCGACACCCGGGCGCCGGTGGTCTTGGCGAAAGCGTCGAGGTTTTCCTGGCTGTGGTAGTTCGGCCAGGTTGCCAGCGACAGGCGATCACCGAGTCTGGTCTGCTCGGCAGCCTCGGCGGTGGAGGTCAACAGGCCGGGCATGTTGGTGGCGACCACGGCTGCGGCGATCCCAAGGCCGGTGCGGCCCAGGAAGTCGCGGCGGCTGATCGAGCCGTTCTGCCAGCTGCGCAGGGTTTTTATAAAAGTCTTCTGGTCCATAGCACGCTCCATATCCGGTTGATGAAACGAATCGGTGATTTACAACGCCATGGCCAGACCATTGGCGTGATCCCAGCCGACGCGCACTGACGCGCCGTGTTCGAATGCATTGGCGCCGTGATCCTGCTGGCGAGGCACCCGCACGCACACCACCCCGAATACCTGGGTGCGCACGCGGTATTCGGTGCAATTGCCCAGGTAGATGCGGTCTTCGACGCAGCCCGGCAGCTTCACTTCGCGGCTCATCTCGGCATTGGCGCCGGCGATGCTGATCAGCTCCGGGCGCACGGCGATGCAACCGGCGGCGTTGGCGCTCAGGCCCTTGCCGGTAGGTGTCAGCGGGCTGGTCAGTTCCAGTCCTTGCTCGGTGCGCAGCACCACCGAGTGGCCGTTGAGCTGGCGCACGGTGCCGTCGAACAGGTTGGACTCGCCGATAAAGTCAGCCACGTAACGGCTGGCCGGAGCTTCGTAGAGTTGTTCCGGGGTGGCGGTCTGGATGATCGAACCGTTGTGCATCACGCTGATGCTGTCGCTCATCGACAGGGCCTCCTCCTGGTCGTGGGTGACCAGCACGAAGGTGATGCCGACCTCCCGTTGCAGGCGCAGCAATTCCGATTGCATCTCCTTGCGCAGCTTGCGGTCCAGCGCGGCCAGCGGCTCGTCGAGCAGCAACACCGTAGGCTTGTTGACCAAGGCGCGGGCGAGGGCGACACGCTGTTGCTGGCCGCCGGATAATTCACTCGGTTTGCGCTGGCCAAAACCGCTCAGACGCACCATCTCCAGCGCTTCATCGGCCATGCGCAGTTGCTGTTTTTTGTCCGGGCGCGGGGTGCGGTAGCGCAGGCCGTAGGCAATGTTCTGCGCCACGGTCAGGTGCGGGAACAGCGCGTAATGCTGGAACACCATGTTCACCGGTCGCTCGAACGCCGGCACCCCAGCCACACTTTTGCCGGCCAACCGCACCTCACCGCTGGTGGGCTGTTCGAAGCCTGCAATCATGCGCAAGGTGGTGGTCTTGCCACACCCCGAACCACCGAGAAAGGAATGAAACGAGCCACGCCGCACCGCAAAATCCAGACCGCTGACGGCCTGCACCTCGCCATAGCGTTTGACCACATTGCAGAATTCGATATCGCTTGGCGGGGTGTCGTTCACGCTGTTGTTCACGAGGCGGGCTCCCTTGCAGTGATGAGTCAGTGCGTCGGGGGCCAAACTAGCAATCGGGGTTTTGCGGTGTATATATCCCTTGGGGGATAGGAGCAGCTTGTTGTAGGAGCGAGCTTGCTCGCGATGGACGTTAACGAATACGCGTGATGACTGGCTTAACGCAGCGCTCTTGAGCCCATCGCGAGCAAGCTCGCTCCTACAAAATGCAGATGCGTGTTTAAAGACACCCGGAGTTACTTCGCGAAGGCTACACCACCTTGCGTCGTTGCCTACAGGTACGCCAGAATCCGCCGGCTTGTGCGCCTTGGGGCTGGGTTTTATCGTTTGCCGGTCGCTGAATAACAACAGTGATCGGGTTTGGTAGCCCGGTGTTACAAGGTGCAATGCGTCACTATCAGCAGCATTTTTTGCTCTGCTACATGGTGGCCATGCACAGGGTGCCTTCGGGCGCGCCGGTTTCCTTGTACCCGGTCTACCAACCTGCGTATGGCCACCACCCTACGTTTGGTAGCGTGAGAGTGATGGCTCCTTTTTACGGTACAAGGAGTTTCACTATGTTCAAAGTCACACCCAACCCGCCGGACACCGATCCGGCATCTCCGTGCGAAAGCCTCGACCTCAACCCCGGCCCCCACATCATGGCGACGCCGCGCAAGCCCAGCACGATGTTCATCGTCAATCCCGAACTCAATACCGAAACCTTGTTGGTGCACGCCTGTGAGTCGCTGGCGTCGGCCAATGTCATGGCCAACGATCTGGTGGATCATCTGGAGGGGACAAGCCGCAATGCGCTGTTGGGGATTGCGCAGGTGATCATGCTAGGGGAGTTGGCGGTGAACCGCGTGCTGGATCAGCTCGACCCAACGGATTAATCGCTATCCCCTGTAGGAGCTGCCGCAGGCTGCGATCTTTTGATCCTGATCCGGTCTTAAATGCCGAAGATCAAAAGATCGCAGCCTGCGGCAGCTCCTACCGAGGGGAGGTGGTGGTCTGTTTTTCAGGCTTGCAGCTTGAGGCCGGGCGCCTGCAACGGATCCTCCGTCAACTCCCGAATAAACAACCCCAGCAATTCCGACTGGCTGCCAATCCCCAGCTTGGCGTAGATGTTCTTGCGGTGAATCTTCACCGTGCCGGGGCTGATGTTCAGTTGTTCGGCCACCGAGGCACTGGAGTGGCCGCGCAGCAACAGTTGGACAATCTCCTGCTCGCGGCCGGTGAGGATGTGCGCGCCGAAATGGTCGAAGGCTTCGCGGATCTTGAAGTCCAGGTCCTGCGCCGGTCGCGGTTGCTGGGCCTGACGCAAGCGCCAGGCTTCGTTGATGACCTGTTCGACCACCGCTTGCGCGCATTCGACCAACTGCATTTCGTCCCGGCTGAATGCACAGCTGGCGCTGGAACGCATCAACGACAACACCGCCGTGGCACCGTCGCCGAGGTCGACGAAAAACGCCACTTCTTCGGCCAGACCCGTCTGCTGGTAATAGGTCAGGAAGTACTCGCCGAGGTAGAAGTGGTCGGGGGCGAACTGGCGCAGACGCCACAGCCCCGGCGCCTGCCCACGGGTACACGCCAGGTAGAACGGATCGAGCAGGTAAGGCCCGCACTGATAGTCGTCGACATACACCGCGCGTTTGTCCGCCGAGAACGTATCGAACAACGCCAGTGGCCGGTGATTGCCTTCGTAGACAAACAACACGAAGTGATCGACCGGGCAGATTTGCCGGATCCAGTGGCTCAACCCCGACAGCCGCCCATGCCCGGCAGGCAGGTCGAGCAGGTGGGCGACTCCGGTGGTCCAGAGTTTCAGTTCCTTGGGGCGCATGGCGGCTACAGGCAGCGGAAGATGGCCTTTGGATGCACAAAGTACGCCATGGCGGGTGGCCCCGTGTGGCGCGGGGTGGCGGACGGCAAGGCGTTTAAAAGACGCACCGCATTGGGGCCGGGTGTTACCGAGTGCTACAGGACTGGTAGCAGAAATGATCAGGCAGTCGAGTTGTGCTGGACGATCTGGATGAGATTGCCGCAGGTGTCGTCCAGTACCGCGAGGGTGACCGGTCCCGTCACCGTCGGCGGGCGGGTGAATTGAACGCCCGCGGCGCTGAGCCGGGCATATTCGGCGTGCACGTCTTCGACGCCGAAAAAGGTGCAGGGTATGCCGTCCTGCTTGATCGCGCTCTGGTAGGTTTTTGCTGCGGTGTGGGCATTGGGCTCCAGCAGCAGCTCGACGCCATTGGGGTCGCCGGGGGATGTCAGTGTCAGCCAGCGATGTTCGCCCATGGGAATGTCGTGCTTGAGTTCAAAACCCAGCACATCCCGGTAGAAGGCCAGCGCCTTGGCCTGATCATCGACAAACACGCTGGTGACTACGATTTTCATGGGGGTTCCTCCTGATGGCTATTCACGCTCTCGACGGGCGTTGTCCAGTAGACGGCAACAGTATGGTGAGAATTCCGAGCAACGGCAGGTACGAACACAGCGTGTAGACATACTCGATGCCATGGATATCCGCCAGATGTCCGAGCAGCGCCGCGCCAATCCCGCCGAAACCGAACATCAGGCCGAAGAACACCCCGGCGATCATCCCGACGTTGCCGGGCACCAGTTCCTGGGCGAAGACCACGATGGCCGAGAACGCCGAGGCGAGGATGAAGCCGATGATCATGCTCAGCACGCCCGTCCAGAACAGGTCGACGTAGGGCAGGGCGAGGGTGAAGGGTGCGGCACCGAGAATTGAAAACCAGATCACCTGTTTACGGCCGATGCGGTCACCGATCGGGCCACCGAAGAAGGTGCCCGCGGCGACGGCACCCAGGAACAGGAACAGGTACAACTGCGAGCTGGCCACCGACAGGTCGAATTTCTCGATCAGGTAGAAGGTGAAGTAACTGGTGAAGCTGGCCATGTAGAAGTATTTGGAGAACACCAGTAGCGCCAGCACCACCAGGGCGAACGTTACCCGCCGCTTGGACAGGCCGTGGGTGGCCTTGCTGCCTTGCTTGAGTTTGAACAGATTCAGGTGATGGCGGTACCAGCGGCTCAGTCCGTACTGCACGAGGATGGCGAACACCGCGAACAGACCGAACCAGGCGACGTTGCCCTGGCCATAGGGAATGACGATCGCGGCGGCCAGCAATGGGCCGAAGGCGCTGCCGGCGTTGCCACCGACCTGAAAGGTCGACTGCGCCAGGCCGTAGCGACCGCCCGAGGCCAGGCGCGCCACCCGCGAGGTCTCCGGGTGAAAGGTCGACGAGCCGACGCCCACCAGCGCCGAGGCCACGAGAATGGCCGGGAAACTGCCGACCATCGACAGCATCAGAATACCGATCAGGGTGCAGACCATGCCGGCCGGCAACAGCCACGGCTTGGGATGACGGTCGGTGTAGAAACCGATCCACGGTTGCAGCAGTGAAGCCGTGAGCTGGAAGGTCAGGGTGATCAGCCCGACCTGGGTGAAACTCAGGCCATAACTGGTCTTGAGCATCGGGTAGATCGACGGCAGCACAGCCTGGATCAAGTCATTGATCAGGTGCGCCAGCGCGCAGGCGCCGATGACGCGCATGACCAGGGGGCTGGCCTGGCTGGCCACCGAAGCGATGGGTGACGGTGAACTGAGGGTGGTGGTCGACATGGGCGATCTTCCGGATAAAAAACGTGAACTGCGCACGCAAGGCGCAGCCCATTTCAGGGTTCGGCGTTATGCTATGGGCCCTGAAGATGCCCGTCTCGCGCAACTCGGGCATGGACTATCTAAAAAAGGGCGTCATGATCAAACCATTAAAGACATTTCTGGCAGAGATCGACCAGGGCGGCTGGAGCGTCCGCAGCAGCGCGACCGACTACCCGGAAAACTGGTTTATCGCGCCGCATTCCCATGAAAAACATCAACTGATCTATGCCATCGAAGGTGTGATGGTGGTGCACACCGCCACCAGCCAATGGACGGTGCCACCGAGCCGTGGCATCTGGATGCCCAGTGGTGAGGTGCACTCGATTCGCTGTGTGGGGGCGATCAAGATGCGCAGCGTGTTCGTGCGCCCCGACGCAAGCCCGGATCTACCCGCCCAAACCCGGGCAGTGAGTGTGTCCGCATTGCTCAGTGAGCTGATCAAGGTCTCGGTCGATTTCGATTTCAACTGCGATCCGGACTCGCGGGAAGCCCGGGTGCTGCGCCTGATTCTGGATGAACTGACGATCCTGCCGATCTTGCCGTTGAACCTGCCACAGCCCGCCGATCCACGGATCAACCTGATCTGTGGCGCGTTGCAGCGTGACCCCGGGGATGGCTCGACGTTGTCGGACTGGAGCGCCCGGTTGAGCCTCGACGCCAAAACCATCCAGCGCAGGTTTCGCAAGGAAACCGGCATGACCTTCGGCCAATGGCGCCAGCAAGCGCGACTGCTGCTGGCGCTGGAACGCATCGCCGTCGGCGAGAAGATCATCGACATTGCCGGAGAGCTGGGATACGACAGCCCGAGCGCGTTCACGACCATGTTCAAGAAGCAGTTCGGCAAGACGCCGAGTGATTTTTTCAAGTGATGGACGTTTAACCCCGCGCCAGTACCGCCAGGCCACCGGCCACGAGCAGCCGGCCTGGATTAGCGACGCGCCAGGGATCGCCCTGTAAACTGGCCGCGTAAAAGGCGCTCGCCTTACCCTTTCAAGCAAGAGAACCTGCAATGGCAAACCACGACCTGACCTTTACCCCCGATCCCGATGCCGATTCGATTTCCTCCGACGTCGCAGGTTTCGGCGGTGTGCTGGTCTCCACCCAGATCCCCACCCGCGCCGACGGCAGCCTGGAACTGGGTGACATCACCCTGCAAAGCGAATGCACCCTGCAAGCGCTGAAGGTTGCGCTGGAGCGTGCCGGCAGTTCCATGGACCGTGTGATGCACCTGACCATCTACCTCACCGACATGGCCGACCGCGCCGCGTTCAACGAGGTCTACAAACGCTACTTTGCCAAACCATGGCCGGTACGCGCCGCCGTTGGCGTGGCCTCCCTGGCGGTTGAAGGCATGCGCGTGGAAGTGACCGCGATGGCGGCCAAGGCCTAAATACAGCAACAAAAAAAACCTGGGCATGGGCTGGATTTGTGGTCGATGCCGAACAAATGTGGGAGCGAGCTTGCTCGCGATGGCGGTGTGTCAGTCGACATCAATTCTGGATGTCCTGCCGCTATCGCGAGCAAGCTCGCTCCCACAGGGAATTTTGGTTGTTGGCTGGATTTGTGGTCGACGCCGATCAAATGTAGGAGCGAGCAGGCTCGCTCCTACAGGGGTTGAGGTACACCAGGCCTGCCCGAAACGCCACCCGGCAGCATACGGGTGCCGGTCAGGCGTTTCGCCGCTACAATGCACGCCTCGACCGTGACAAGCCTGACTAAAAAAACTATGTCTTTGCCCAAACATCACCTGGAATTGCTCAGCCCTGCCCGCGATGTGAGCATCGCCCGCGAGGCCATCCTGCATGGTGCCGATGCCGTGTACATCGGTGGCCCGAGCTTCGGCGCCCGCCACAATGCCTGCAACGAAGTGAGCGATATCGCCCAATTGGTGGAATTCGCCCGTCGCTATCACGCCCGGGTGTTCACCACCATCAACACGATTCTGCACGACAACGAACTGGAACCGGCCCGCCAGCTGATCCATCAGTTGTACGATGCCGGCGTCGATGCGCTGATCGTCCAGGATCTGGGGGTGATGGAACTGGACATTCCGCCAATCGAACTGCACGCCAGTACCCAGACCGACATTCGTACCCTGGAGCGGGCGAAGTTCCTCGATCAGGCTGGCTTCTCACAGTTGGTGCTGGCCCGCGAGCTGAACCTCCAGGAGATCCGTGCCATCGCCGACGAAACCGACGCGGCCATCGAGTTCTTTATCCATGGCGCGTTGTGCGTGGCGTTTTCCGGTCAGTGCAATATTTCCCACGCCCAGACCGGGCGCAGCGCCAACCGTGGCGACTGCTCGCAAGCCTGCCGTCTGCCGTACACCCTCAAGGACGAAAAGGGTGGCGTGATCGCCTACGAAAAGCACCTGCTGTCGATGAAGGACAACAACCAGAGCGCCAACATCCGCGCCCTGGTCGAGGCCGGCGTGCGTTCGTTCAAGATCGAGGGTCGCTACAAGGACATGGGCTATGTGAAAAACATCACCGCCTACTACCGCCAGCGCCTCGACGCCGTGCTCGAAGACCGTCCGGACCTGGCCCGCGCCTCCAGCGGCCGCACCGCGCACTTCTTCCTGCCCGACCCGGAAAAAACCTTCCACCGTGGCAGCACCGATTACTTCGTCACTGACCGCAAGATCGATATCGGCGCCTTTGACTCGCCGACCTTCACCGGTCTGCCAGTGGGCGTGGTCGAGAAAGTCGCCAAGCGTGACATGCAGGTCGTGACGCACGAGCCACTGTCCAACGGCGACGGCCTCAACGTGCTGGTCAAGCGTGAAGTGGTGGGTTTTCGCGCCAATATCGCCGAACCCAAAGGCGAGTTCGAGGAGGACGGCGAGAAGCGCTATCGCTATCGCGTCGAGCCCAACGAGATGCCGGAGGGGATGTACAAGCTGCGCCCCAACCATCCGCTGAATCGAAACCTCGATCACAACTGGCAACAGGCGCTGCAAAAGACCTCTGCCGAGCGTCGTATCGCCCTGAGCTGGGTCGCTCGCCTGCGTGAAGAACAGCTGGAGCTGACCGCTACCAGCGAAGAAGGCATCAGTGCCAGTGTCACCCTGAACGGCCCGTTCGGCGCCGCCAACAAACCGGAGCAGGCGCTGGAGCAATTGCAGGATCTGCTCGGTCAACTGGGCACTACGCAGTACCACGCCATCGACATCAAGCTGGACGCGCCGCAGGCGTACTTCATCCCGAACTCGCAGCTCAAGGCCTTGCGCCGTGAAGTGATTGAAGCCCTGACCGACGCGCGGGTCGCCGCCCACCCACGTGGCAGCCGTAAAGCCGAAACCAGCCCGCCGCCGGTGTACCCGGAGTCGCACCTGTCGTTCCTGGCCAATGTCTACAACCAGAAAGCTCGCGACTTTTATCACCGTCATGGCGTCAAGCTGATCGATGCGGCCTACGAGGCCCACGAGGAGACCGGCGAGGTACCGGTGATGATCACCAAGCATTGCCTGCGCTTTTCCTTCAACCTGTGCCCGAAACAGGCCAAGGGCGTGACCGGCGTGCGCACCAAGGTTGCACCGATGCAACTGATCCACGGCGATGAAGTGCTGACGCTGAAGTTCGACTGCAAGCCTTGTGAAATGCACATCATCGGCAAGATGAAGGGCCACATCCTCAACCTGCCGCAACCGGGCAGCGTGGTAGGGCACATCAGCCCCGAAGACCTGCTCAAGACCATCCCGCGCGCGCCGCACTGAGTGACCGGTGAGCGCGCCGCAACGGCGCGCTCACCGGTTGTTCAATACCCTGCGTATTTGAAGTAAACGAATGCCACGGCAAGGGCCAGACCAAACGCCGCCAGGGCTTTTGTTTGTGCGGTTGCCTGTAAATCGCCCGACGCTTGCTCATGGGGTTGCGAGTATGCGATGGCGTCATGGCGGCGCTGCACAATGGCCAGATAGGTGTAACCCAATCCGGTCAGCAGCGAAATAGCCATCAGGCCAAGGATCAGCCAACGTATCGTTGCCGGTTTTTTGGTGGCGGACAGGCTGTACTCGTGTTCACAGGCCGCGCTCTCGAACTCCAGGACAGAAATCGGCTGGTAAGCCGTTGTGGGCCGCTGTGCATCACTGTGTATCGCCGCCATTTGTTCCAGGTCCAGTGCCTGATATTTCCAGAGTGTCATCGATCCTTCCCGGCAGAAGGTGAACGTAGCGGGGCTCGAAGCGCCGATGATGCACGCGTCGTCGATACCGATGTTTTTCAGGGTCTCCATCGCGGACCGTGTGAAGTCCATTTCGAGGACAGGAATGACGCCGTTGGCAGACACCGCGACCGACACCAGCAGGCTCGCGATAGCGCAGAGGGTTGATATTTTCAAGGTCGAGACCCCCTCGTTTTTTACAGGATCTTGTTATAAACGCGGAGTCTGATTGCAACCTGCTTTTGCTGAAGTCTAGACGCTGGCGACAAACCTGGAGCTGGTGGTTGAAACTATCCGCAGGTTTCGGCGACGGCTTTTTCAGCTCGTTTGTATTCCTGTTTGACGTCGGTGGGGATGCGTTGCTTTTTCAGTTCCTGACCGAGGAAGGGTTGCTCGCCCTTGGACTGGACCTCTGCGTCCTCGGCCGTTATCTGCGCCTGGATGGCCGCAGCGTGCTTGTCGATGACGGCATCGATCTCGGCTGCATCTTTTGCGGTATCGAGCGCTAAAACCAACTGGCCGGCTTCGGCTTTTTCGGCTTCGGCATAGGCTTCGACCGTCAACCCGGAGGCCAAGGCCCGCGTCTGGGTTTCCAGGCGATTGAGATGCTCCCGAGCGGCCTTGCAGACCGTTTCCTGTCGCTGGCTCTGGATGTGTTCCCAGGTGTTCAGCCCATAGATCGCGGCCCCGACCACCAGGAGGGTTGCAGCGGGAGTCATGAATTTGCCTTTCACATTGGCGCCCTCAGATGGCAAGGGGAAGGGTGGTGCGCAAACAATTCCCGATTCCATTCGGGTAAGGAAAAGCGTAGCAGACCTGGTCGGGCTGAACCTGTGTCGACCACCCGCCGAGATTCGGTTCGACACTAAGCGTCTGTTTTAAAAAAACAAATTGTTTTGTTGGGGCTTCCCAGACGAGGAAAAAGTTGGTAAATTGCGCCCACTCTTGCAAAGGCCCTCAGGGAACCTTCAGCGCAAGCAGGCAACAGCTCTTGTTGCCACTCAAGAAAGCGAGTGCCAGGCACTCATCGCAACAGATACAGGGGCGTCGCCAAGCGGTAAGGCAGCAGGTTTTGATCCTGCCATGCGTTGGTTCGAATCCAGCCGCCCCTGCCATTTTTATTCCTGCGTAATAAGATAACACCCGACCGGCGGTTAATATTCGTCGGTTTTTGCGTTTTTGCGCCGGTTGTCCGCCTCTACCGAAAGCGCTCCGGGATGGCCTCGGCAAACGGATACCAGGAAAAATACGGCCTTGCCTCGTCGATCACGCGCGTGACCGAGGGCCTCTGGACCAACCTGTCGAAATAAGCACTCAAGTGTTGGTAATCGTCGGGAAACGGCACGAGGGTGCTGGCGTAGAACAGCGCCGGGGCGGCGGCGCAATCGGCCATGCTGAACGCCGGGCTGGCCACCCAGGTTCTTGTTGCCAGTTGACGTTCAAGCATGCCGTACGCCGTTGTCAGCGCGGTGCGTTCGCGGGTCAGGTCGCCGTTGGTGGCATTGATTCGGTCAGCGACGATTTTCTGCATCGGCACCTGGATGTGCAGGTCAAAAAAACGATCCCACAGGCGTACTTCCAGGGCTGCTTCCCAATCGTGCGCCATCAGCTGCGCCCGGCCGGGATGAATCCGGTCCAGGTACTCAATGATCACACTCGACTCCGGTACAACCTTTTGCCGGGCGTGATCGCGCAGCACCGGGAATTTGCCAATCGGCCACAGCGCCTGAAGTTCGGCCCGGTCGGCATCGTTGCCCAGGTCGATAATCCTTTTTTCAAACGCGATGTTCAGTTCATAGAGCGCGATCAGCGCTTTGTGGCAGAAGGACGAGAGCGGGTGGAAGTAAAGAGTCAGTGACATGTTTGTTTCCTCGGTGAAGGGGAGGCCTGTGCAGTATCGACCGGGGTTCGCGTCGGCGCGAGGCGGCTCGTCAGGTGGGTCGCGTCCATGCAGACCATTGCCCTGGTCTGCATGGCGGTGCAGATTTCCGTGGCGATTGCCTTTCAGCACCATTCCCCGCGCAAACTGGTTTAAGGGGCGCGGCAAAAGACTGGCTTGCTCAAGGCTCTCAATTTGCGTAAACAGTGCAGGCGCCGAATGTTCGGCGCCAGGGGATATTCACGGGTTCGTCGACAGGACGAAGCGAGGCGAGTGTTGGTAGAGCGACGTCAGTTCAGTGGAGCGATGAAAGGCAAAAACCTTCGCTTCCTCAAAGAGCATGAAGGCCAACCCGTTTTGCAGGCGCGTGCGGGTTTCCTGTTGCTGGAGCATTTCTCGTTGCCGGCGTTTACCCAGGCGCTGGATACGGTCGTAACGGCCAACCTGTTAAGGCCCGAGCTGTTTTCAACGAAAACCTTCGGCCTGAAGAACGCCGAGGTGATCAGTGATCTGGGCCTGGTCATCCGTCCCGACGCCTGCCTCAGTCATGCCGAGATCCAGAACCTCGACCTGCTGGTGGTCTGTGGCGGGTACCGCACCCATCTGCACGCCGACGAGGCATTGATCGGCCTTCTGCAAGACGCGGCGGAGCAGGGCGTTACCCTGGCTGGTGTATGGAACGGTGCATGGTTTCTCGGGCGCGCCGGGTTGCTCGATGGTTATCGCTGTGCGATTCACCCGGAACACCGCCCGGCACTGGCGGAAATTGCCAGGCTGACCCAGGTCACCAGCGAAGCCTACGTGGTGGACCGTGACCGCCTGACAGCGTCGAGCCCGACCGGTACGTTCTACATGGCCCTGGAGTGGATCCGGGGGTTGTACGACAAGGCACTGACCGATGGTATCGAGGACATTCTGGCGTTCGAGGCTTCACGCTACCGGCGCATCAAGCCGTCGCTGAACGTATCAGTCAGTGGTCCGCTCAGAGAGGTGGTCAACCTGATGGACGCCAATCTGGAGGAGCCCCTGGAAATGGAGACGCTGTGCCTCTACGCAGGGCGCTCTCGCCGGCAGATCGAGCGTCTGTTCAAGGAGCAACTGGGTAGCACACCGCAACGCTATTACATGGACTTGCGCATCACCGAGGCGCGGCGTTTGCTGCAGCACACCACACTGACCATCGTCGAAGTCTCGGTCGCCTGTGGTTTCGTTTCTCCCAGCCATTTCAGCAAGTGCTACAGCTCCTATTTTGGTTATCGGCCGTCCAGGGAAACCAGGCTGGTCAAGTAAGCACCCTGGTGCCTGCGTTGCAGGTTTCGTTTCAGCGGCGCCAGAAGCAACGAGCCAGCAGCGCATCGATGCTGAGCTTGCCGCCACCCGACAGCAGCAGCGGCGTGAAGGCCACCAGGTAGATCAATGGCAGCTTGAAGTTGCCGTAACCCTTGTTGCTGATGGCATACCCTTGGGCAAGTTCGCTCAGGGTGTGCCAGTCGGCGGGCCAATGGATGGCGGCGGTTGCGACGAGGGTCACCACCATCAGGCTCAACGCCGAAAAACGCGTGCCCAGGCCCAGCAGCAAGGTCATGGAAAAGATCAGTTCGGCCCACATCGACAGATCCCAGTTCAACGTCGCCGGAAGGTGGTCGAACGGAAACGGAAAGCGCTCCTGGATATCGGTGAACCAGTTCTGGCCGTTGAATTTCTCAAGGCCCGACTCGAAGAACTCCCAGGCGAGGAACACCCGCAACGCCAAAGGCGCAACCCAGTCGCCGGCACGGTCGAGATTCAGGTGCAGGCCTTTGACGGCCGAAGAAATGGAGGTGCTCATGGACGTTGATCTCTTTCAGGTCAGGGAGACGGCGCAACGGCGTGCCCGGTGAGTTGAGCGTTTGACCGGCATGGCCAATCGACAGGCGTATTTCATCAATGGGGTGTATCTGCGGTGTGTCGTTGTGGCGGAGTTTTGAGTGCGGGGTGTGTCGGGGGCGGGGCTGTACACATTGAGATACGTAACCGGTACCTTTGTGGGAGCAAGCTGTGACGAGGGGGCTTGTCGGAACGCCGCGCTGCCCCGTTGGGCTGCGAAGCAACCCCAAAATTTCCGATGTATCGAAGATCTTGTGGTTTGCAGGCGGCGTTTTCGGCCAGTAGCAGGTTGCCATTGCCGTCGTAGGCGAAGGATTCGGTCTGCCACTCTTCGCAGGCAAAGGCCTTAGCGCGATCAAGCTAATGCCGGGGTCGTCCAGTTGTTAAAGAGCGGGGCGCCGGTCAGCGATGCACGGCACCGCGCGAGCCGCTGGCGATCAGGGTGGCACCACAGGTAGTCTTCATGCCATCTAAAGCCACGGGTATTCCGTTGACGGAATAGGTGCTGCTGCCTTCGGCAATCGGGAAAGGGCCTTTGCATAAGGGGCACATCACTATGTGGCCTTTGCCGGCCATGGGCTTGCCGTTGAGGTTGGTGTGGGGGATGGATTCGGTGACAACTCCACCGTGGTCGGTGGTGTCGCCGAGGCGGATGATGGTTCTCATACGGTCTCCAACAATAGCTATACCGTTATCTTTCATGAAATTGTTTAGGGATGGCATATATCCTTACGATATCCTCATTGCAAGCTTGGTCAAAAAACCTACTTTCATAAAATATGAAGCTATCTTTAAAATTGCATGTTGAGAAGTGCTCTTGAATTGTTGTGAGTTCGATAGATTTTTTGTCGGGGTGGTTTTGCTTTAAGTGCATTTTCAAGTCGTTGGCTTCGTTTTGATTTGGATAGATGAATATGTTTGGAATAATGCATTGATTTTCGCAGGCGTCGCCAAAGTCTGTGAATGTTATTGCAATGAATAGCTCGTCTTTTTTTATATTTCTTGCTCGCGCTAAAGTATTTATTGTGTTTAGCAGGAATACGGAAAATCCGATCAGGAAATCTAGAGTATTACTTTTTCCCAGCAACTCTGAAAGCAGGTCTGCTCTGCTGTATCTTGATATGAGTGGGATTTCTTCAAAGCTATCGTGGTTCTCAAAAAATATATCCAAGTCGTTATATGGCTCTTGGCTGATTATGGAGTTATATAGGTCTGTAAGTTTCATTTTTTCGGTATTCCCCAGCCGTGATTGTTTAGCCAGTCGATTGTTTTATTGGAAAAGATTACATCGCCCTTGCCTTTGTCATGAATTGTCCCATCAAGATTGTAGCCTGACCCGCACTGGCAATGTGCATGCCACTGACTGTTGGGTACGCTCTGTTCCGGTGCGTCAATTCGTACAATCTCAGGCGGTGCTTGATCTCTTTTAACTTTGGTTTGAGCTTGCTTTGGGGTTCCGCCTGATCCGCCTTTCTTTTTGGCGAGGCCAATCGGATCAATCCAGTCAACCGGATTCGGCGCATAGGCATAGACATTTAGATCACCCGCAAACCCAATCGGATCCTTGCCGATAAACCGCCCGACCTGCGGATCATAGTACCGATAGCGGTTGTAGTGCAGCCCGGTTTCCACATCGAAGTACTGGCCTTGAAAGCGCAGTGGATTGCGCACATCCGCGCGCTTGGCAGCCTCGCTGCGCTGCTCCTTGGCCAAGCCCCAGGCCTTGTAGACCCCACTCCAGGCGATATCACCCTGTTCGTCGGTCAGCTCCATCGGCGTGCCGAGGTGATCGCACTGGTATAAGGTTTGCGACCCTCAAAGACTTTGGGCGTGGTTAGTTATATTTTTAGCCGTCGGATGTCTGCTGTCGTGGGCGAAGTTTGATGTTGTAATTAGCGACACGACTAACCCTGTCATCGTTATCAAAACATAATTTTTTTAGTATCGCATAGGGTGTTTTTTGGTTTGACGCAATTGCCTGTCTGACGATGGGGTCTTCGTCATTTGAGAGATAGGTTAGTATTTCAGTCCCTGACTTTCTTTTTTTTGCGACTCCATGCCTTGTTTTCCAATTTAGGCTTTTTGACAGGGTTTTTATGGTTGACGGTGAAATGGTTTCGTTTTGTAGTATGAAAATTTCATAATCTGGATAATTTAAAATTACATCCTCCCACACAGAATCACTTGCCTTGTCGGTGACGGCTCTCTCTCTGTCCATTTCAATGCCGCTGTTAAGAAGGTCAATAAACTCTTTTGCCGAGTTGATCATTTTTTATCCTGGCACTTTAGTTTTTAAGATCAATGGAGCGTCCTGTCGAGCCTTTGTGTTTTTCTTTCATTATCTCTCCTTGATCATTGAGGTCCGCGATCCACTCAAGAGCTTCAGTGCTCCTTGACTCTGAAAATAATTTCCATGAACTTCCTCCATGTTCTGTTTTGTCTGCGGAGTACCAGGAACCATCTTTAGTGTCTCTAAATAGAGTCACATATTCCTACTCCCGGAATATATCTGTTACATTTTCTATCGTATCGCTCAACGCTCCATTTCTTTGCACAATGGGAGGTTATTCATACTGACTCGTCTCGTTTTTTAGATTGAAGGATTGTGGTGGTTACTGATGATTAGGCTAGTGTGTGGGCACTGTCGATAGAGAATGACCAATTTAAGTGGTAAGTGTGTTGAGCCATTTAGATATTTCATTTTTAATTGAGATGAGGTTCTTTTGAGCGGAAATGATGGATGTTTCATACCCTAGTCCTGATTTTTTAGTGGTAAGAATGGTTTTGCTGAGGTCTTCATCCAGAACTATTTTTAATATGTTTCCTGTTTTTTTGTGTTTGACCGAAAATATGGGGTTGGCGTCCATAAAGGGAGTTCCGTTGGAAAAGGTTGTGTTATAAAAAGGAGTAATAAAGCTCTCCATATTTATGTTGTATGAAAATGCAAGCTCGACAAAGGTTTCTTTGATGTGTTTTTCAAGTTTTTTGTATGTGCTTGGAGTGGATAGGTAGTCGTTAAACATATTATTTATCCGTAAATGCTGTTCCAGAGGTGACTTCTATATCCACACGTTCGTGTGCGGTATCTCTCACCATAAATGTCTTGCTCACGGGGGCGCTAACACCACCACAGGCGCAAGCATTATCAATAAAACGCTCGGTTTTGCCGAAGGCTTCTTCCCGAGCTCTCAAATCTTGACGGCCTAGTTTTCCCTTGAGTTCATCCAGTTTTAGTTTTGCATCAGCAGCGGTAAGTGGTGAGTCTTGGTTCCAACTTACCGACTGTTCAAGTTTTGTCCCTTGAGCTTGGATTCTTCCTCTGTTGGCTGCCAGCCCGAGCGGGTCAATCCACCCAACTGGATTTGGCGCATAGGCATAGATATTCAGCCCACCCGCAAACCCAATCGGATCCTTGCCGATAAACCGCCCGGTCTGCGGATCATAGTACCGATGACGGTTGTAGTGCAGCCCGGTTTCCACATCGAAGTACTGCCCCTGAAAGCGCAGTGGATTGCGCACATCCGCGCGCTTGGCGGTCTCGCTGCGTTGCTCCTTGGCCAAGCCCCAGACCTTGTAGACCCCACTCCAGGCGATATCACCCTGTTCGTCGGTCAGCTCCATCGGCGTGCCGAGGTGATCGCACTGGTACCAGGCGAGGGTGCTGAACGTCACCACTTTAGGTTTGTGCTGCCACACCGGGTCACGGTCGATGTCGTAAGCGCCCTCATAGACCGGCTCAGGCAGCAGTTGGATGCTGCATTGCTCCACCGCCTGCGCCACCGGCACAAAACTGCCCGGTTCGAAAAAGTAGTGGGTCAGGCGTTCGTTCTTGTCGTTGTTGCGGCTTTCGAAGGCCAGCACATCCCCGTCCCAACCATAGAGGGTGTAGCCACAACCGTACTGTTCATCGAGCTTGGCCCGCTCCAGCTTGTTCCACATCGGCCCGGCTTCGCGGCGGTCGTGGTATTTGGCTTTGGACAGTTTGAACAGCCGTCGGCCCAGTGCGTCGTAGGCGAAGGTGACGGTGAGTCGGTCGTCTGCGTAGCCGATCAGGCGGTCGTGCAGGTCCCAGGTAAAGTGGGATTTTTTGCCGTTGTGCAGGCGTTCCTTGAGGTTGCCGCGTTCGTCGTAGCTGTAGTGGGTACCGACGTAGTCGCGCAACAGGTTGTCCAGCAGCTTGGATGGGCCGTATTGATTGGGACGGCGCGGTGTCTGCGGATCCAGCAGGTTGCTGGCCGGGTCGAAGGCGAAGGCCTCTTCGCCGCTGATGGTTTGCGCGGCGAGCAGGCGACCGAGCGGGTCGTAGCGATAGCTGAGTGCGCCGCGACGGGTGTCGTCGATGCGGGTCAGTTGGCCGGCAGCGTCGTGCCGGTAGTTGCGCACCACCAGACGTTGAGCGTCACCGAGCTTTCCGATGGCTTGTTCCTGCAACTGGCCGTTGGGCGTCCAGGCTTGCCGCTGCTGTAGACCGTTGCCCTGATCGCGGGCGATTTCGCGGTGCAGGTTGTCGCGTTGGTAGCTCAGTAGTTCTTGGTCATCTACTTTCAGCGCCAGCAGATGGCCGCTGCCATAGGTCAGCCAACTGACCCGATGACCATCCGGGCGGGTGGTGGCGATGCGCTGGTTAAGGGTGTCGTATTCGTGCTTCCAGATGGCTACATGCGGTTCCTGCAAATAACGCAGGTATTGATGCTCACGGGTGTTGTTGCCCGCGCGGTCGTAGAACCATTGCAGTTTGCAGGCGGCGTTTTCGGCCAGCAGCAGGTTGCCGTTGCCGTCATAGGCGAAGGTTTCGCTCTGCCATTCCAGGCCTTCCTTGTGCCCGGCGTGGCGGGCGATCAGGCGGCCGAGCGGGTCGTACTCGAACTCGGTAACGCGGTCGCCATCGAGGCGGCGGGTCGGTTGGTTGCTGCCGTGGTCGTACAGGTAGTGGGTGGTCTGCTGGTCGAAACCGGTTTCCTTGAGCAGGCGCCCGGCCGGGTCGTACTTGAAGCTGGCGCTGCTGTTGTTTTCGTTGCGCAGTTCGATCAGTTGGCCGAGGCGGTCCCAGCGGTAGTCGAGGGTTGTGTCGTTGGCGTCCTGGCGCTGCCGGATCAGTCCGGCTTCGTTGTAGTGCCAGGTGGTGCGCTGGCGCAGGGCATCGGTGTGCGTAAGCAGGCGGCCTTCGGCGTGGCGGATTTTGAAGCAGGCAGGGGCACTGGCGCGACCAAGCTAGTGCCAGTGACGTCCGGTTGTTAAAGAGCGGGGCGCCGATTAGCGGTGCACAGCACCATGGGAGCCGCTGGCGATCAGGGTGGCACCGCAGGTGGTCTTCATGCCATCCAAGGCTACGGGAATGCCGTTGACGGAATAGGTGCTGCTGCCTTCGGCAATCGGGAAGGGGCCTTTGCATAAGGGGCACATCACTATGTGGCCTTTGCCGGCCATCGGCTTGCCGTTGAGGTTGGTGTGGGGGATGGATTCAGTGACAACGCCACCGTGGTCGGTGGCGTCGCCAAGTCGAACTATCGTCTTCATTTCGCTATGTTTACTCTGGTTTATTAATTATTTGTTGGGTAATGGTAATGGGGTGTTGTTCTTTTCCAATATTTCCAATGCTCGTTCTAGGAACTGGATAGGGAGGTTTGTTTTTCCTCCATACAGATCCACGATTCCTATCTCCACTACGTTGTCAATAATAGAGGTGAAGTCGGTGGCTTTTTTCTGTATTAACATGTCTTCTAGGTCTGTTGGTATGTCATCTCCTCTTCCATTCAGTGCTAATAAAGCGCCTTTGCTATCCCATTCAGGTAGGTTTTTACTTGAGTGCATCATCTCAAGATGATTGAGTAGCTCGAAAATGGCAGGATGCGACAGTTCTTTTTGTTCACAATATGCTTTGAGGCATAGAGATCCGTACAGCTGGATGTCTTGGATGGGGAGGTTCTTGAATTTCAATAGTATCTTTGACTTATCCATTTTTGTTGCATCTCTCCAATAGGTTCATGTCAAATTTATTTAAAAGTGGATTGCAAACCGAACATGGAGGTTTGCTGGTTCCGTGAATGCCGCTGCTGCTTTTCTTTCCACGCACATTTGCTACTGAAATTGTGGCTCCCTTCAAGTCTATTTCTTTATTTCTTGCTCGGGAGATTGCATTTACTTCCGCGCACTGGGCAGAAAAATCGTAGGGAGATGTTCCATCTAGAGCATTTTTAACTTCAGAATAGGCAATAGTGTCATCGTTTGAAATTGATGACAAAAATTTATCAATACGATCGAAGTCTGCAACTGGTGGAATATCAATGGCGAGTAAGGAACTGCCTGCCACGCTGTTGCAGTCGGCACCAAGCTTAATAATTTCATCCCGGACGTTCTGCCTTATGTCTGATTGTTCGACAAAAACGCGAAGAGTGGAATGGCCTCCCTTTGAAACTATTTCTGATCCAAAGAGTTCGTTGTTTCTCATTGTTGCTAGAGCTGTATCTCCTTTGCTAAGTCCGTAGATGTAGTACGGCGTGTTGTCTATCCAAAAGTATTGGCGGTGATTTGAATTCCCCAGATGGACTCAAATTCCACGGGGGGGTAGCCATCTTGATCTTTGATGGTTTCGAAGATCAGTTTTTTGAAGATGTTTTTGTTAGTGCTATCGGTTTTCATGGTCGGCGGCCTGAACGGTTGATAATTCTGAAGTCCGGTTCGGGGGAGTTGGAGAAATCTCTGTTGCACTTTCTGCAAAGGAGTTGAGTGTTGCTTTCGTCATTTGCACCTCCCAGTGAGTCAGGATTGATGTGGTCAAACTGGCGCTCGTGGGTAGGCGGGGTTAGTGGTATCGTCGAGTCTAACTATAGATTTCATAAATTCTACCTGGGTGGGACCGGTCGATATCCTGGATTCTTATTGATGTGTTTTTTCTCATCTTTGCTTAGATAACGGTGCCAGTTTTTCCCGGTGGACAGTGCTGCATCAGTCCAATAGTACCCTTTGATTTCGTTTCCTTTGCAGTCGACTAGATTTTTGTGTGCAAAATGCTTGAGTAGTTTATTTAATTCGCGATTTAGTAGGTCGGCAGTTTCGGAAGTATCTGCTCCGTAATGAGTTGCTCCGATTGCGTCCTCATCATCCCCACCATACTGTATGTCTACAAATCCTACTCGTTGTGTTCGAGGAATATTTATCTGTTTATCTCGTAGAATCTTATCTTCATCCGAGGGGTTTCCCACCAATAAGGAGAGTGATTTCAATGCGCTGCCCCCCCAGGAGGTGGGGTCGTTAGCATCAACTTTAATATATGGGTGGTCGTAGCTTTCTGATCGATATAACTCAAGCTTGGTATTTGAAAGTAGTTTTGTGTTGATCAGTAAAAAGTCGTCAAAGGTCATGAATATATATCTGTCCATATTATTTTCCTCTTCTAGTTTGGCATGGGCAATAGGATCTATATTGGATATCGTCAGGAACATCGCTGCCGGTGGTTTTTGTCCGTAAATCGTCCATTGCATTCACTTCGCGAGCGACTGGGGTTCCGTCAGCCTTGGTCCGCCCAACATTGCCATAAACTATTTTCCCATCTTTTTGTTCAATAATAATATCTGGTCTTCTTCCTTGCCTTTGGCCGCCCGGGGTTGGAATTAGTGTCTCTTTTCGGACGCCACCTCCGGCTATTACTATGCCTCCAGCCTCTACAGCTTCTCTCCCCCATTGAGCGATAGTTGCATTGTGCGGGCCTGCGCCTCCAGGTATTGGGCCGCGTTTGGCTAGACCAAGCGGATCAATCCAGTCCACCGGATTTGGCGCATAGGCATAGATATTCAGCCCACCCGCAAACCCAATCGGATCCTTGCCAATAAACCGCCCCACCTGCGGATCATAGTACCGATAGCGGTTGTAGTGCAGCCCGGTTTCCACATCGAAGTACTGCCCCTGAAAGCGCAGTGGATTGCGCACATCCGCGCGCTTGGCAGTCTCGCTGCGTTGCTCCTTGGCCAAGCCCCAGGCCTTGTAGACCCCACTCCAGGCGATGTCGCCCTGTTCATCGGTCAGCTCCATCGGCGTGCCGAGGTGGTCGCATTGGTACCAGGCGACGGCGCTGAAACTCACTGGCTTAGGCTTGTGCTGCCACACTGGATCGCGGTCGATGTCGTAAGCACCCTCATAGACCGGCTCGGGCAGCAGTTGGATGCTGCGTTGCTCCACGGCCTGCGCCACTGGCACAAAACTATCCGGTTCGAAAAAGTAGTGGGTCAGGCGTTCGCTTTTGTCGTTGTTGCGGCTTTCAAAGGCCAGCACATCCCCATCCCAACCATAGAGGGTGTAGCCACAACCGTACTGTTCATCGAGCTTGGCCCGCTCCAGCTTGTTCCACATCGGCCCGGCTTCGCGACGTTCGTGGTACTTGGCCTTGGACAGTTTGAACAGTCGCCGGCCTAGCGCATCGTAGGCAAAAGTGGCAGTCAGCCTGTCGTCTGCGTAGCCGATCAGGCGGTCGTACAGATCCCAGGTAAAGTGGGATTTTTTGCCGTTGTGCAGGCGTTCCTTGAGGTTGCCGCGTTCGTCGTAGCGGTAGTGGGTACCGACGTAGTCGCGCAGCAGGTTGTCCAGCAGCTTGGATGGGCCGTATTGATTGGGACGGCGCGGTGTCTGCGGATCCAGCAGGTTGCTGGCCGGGTCAAAAGCAAAGGTCTCTTCGTCGCTGATGGTCTGGGCGGCGAGCAGGCGACCGAGCGGGTCGTAGCGATAGCTGAGTGCGCCGCGCCGGGTGTCGTCGATGCGGGTCAGTTGGCCGGCAGCGTCGTGCCGGTAGTTGCGCACCACCAGACGTTGAGCGTCACCGCGCTTGCCGATGGCTTGTTCCCGCAACTGGCCATTGGGCGTCCAGGCCTGGCGCTGTTGCAGGCCGTTGCCCTGGTCGCGGGCGATTTCGCGGTGCAGGTTGTCGCGTTGGTAGCTCAGTAGTTCTTGGTCATCTACTTTCAGCGCCAGCAGATGGCCGCTGCCGTACGTTAGCCAACTGACCCGATGCCCATCCGGGCGGGTGGTGGCGATGCGTTGGTTGAGGGCATCGTATTCATGTTTCCACACCGCTACATGCGGTTCCTGCAAATAACGCAGGTATTGATGCTCGCGGGTGTTGTTGCCCGCTCGGTCGTAGAACCATTGCAGTTTGCAGGCGGCGTTTTCGGCCAGCAGCAGGTTGCCGTTGCCGTCATAGGCGAAGGTTTCGCTCTGCCATTCCAGGCCTTCCTTGTGCCCGGCGTGGCGGGCGATCAGGCGGCCGAGCGGGTCGTACTCGAACTCGGTAACGCGGTCGCCATCGAGGCGGCGGGTCGGTTGGTTGCTGCCGTGGTCGTACAGGTAGTGGGTGGTCTGCTGGTCGAAACCGGTTTCCTTGAGCAGGCGCCCGGCCGGGTCGTACTTGAAGCCGGCGCTGCTGTTGTTTTCGTTGCGCAGTTCGATCAGTTGGCCGAGGCGGTCCCAGCGGTAGTCGAGGGTTGTGTCATTGGCGTCCTGGCGCTGCCGGATCAATCCGGCTTCGTCGTAGTGCCAGGTGGTGCGCTGGCGCAGCGCGTCGGTGTGGGTGAGCAGGCGGCCCTCGGCGTCGCGCTCGAAAAGTTCTTCGGTCTTGTCCGGGTGGATCAGTCGCACCAGTTGCCCGGTGCGGTACTCATAGGCAGTAGTGTTCCCTTCGGCATCGGTAAAGCTGGTGAGCTGCAACGAAGAATCGTACTGCCACTGGCTGATCTTTCCCGAACAGTCGATGTAGCGGACCAGTTGGCCGTCAGCGTTGTAGGCCAGTTGTTTGGCACCGCCGTTGGCGTCGGTGATGAGGATGGGCAGGTTGTCGCTGTTGTAGGTGTACTGGGTTTTGTTCTCCAGCGGGTCGATGGTTTCGATGATGTTGCCGCGCTGATCGTAGTCGTACTTCCACAGGCCGCCTTCGGCGTCGCGGGTTTTAAAACGTTGATCCTGATCATCGTAGGCGTGATGAACACTGCTGCCATCCGGGCGGGTGTGCTGGAGCAGGTTGCCCCGGTCATCGTAGGCGTAGCTGTCGGTACTGCCGTCGGTGTGGATATGGCGGACAACATTCTTGGCATCGTCCCGGTAGAACCACTCTTCATTACCGTCGGGGTAGATGACGCGGTAGGTGTAGCCGAGGATGTCGTAGTAGTACCAGGTCTCCTGGCCCAACGCGTCGGTCACGTAGGTCAGGCGGATATTCTCGTCCCACTCCAGGCGGGTGTCGTAGGTGCCATCGTCGGCCCATTCGCGTACAGCTTTGGCGTCGACACTTTCGCCTTGCCATTGCAGGTTGATACCGCGCCCGGTGCGGTCGGTATAACGGGTGATCAGGTGGTGCTTATATTCGTAGTTCCACTGCGCGGCGTGTTCGTCGCGGGCGGCGATCAGGTCGCTGTGCTCGTTGTAGTCGTAGCTGGCCAGTTCGCGCTGGGGCTGGCCTTCCTGCATTGACCACAGAGCATTGATGTGACCGTGTTCGTCGAGACGGGTCTGAATGTGCTGGTGCTGAGTGTCATCCTGATAGGTCAGCAGGTCTGAAAGTACGGCCTGGCCGGCGTGCTGGTGTTCGTAATGCAGAGCGATGCGAGCGCCGCCACGCAAGGTAATGCCGCTGAGCAGGTAGCGATCACCTTGCTTTTGAAACGTCTCCTGGCTGTCGTGGCCGCGCACGATGACCAACGTGTTGGCCGTGGTGCGAATCAGCAGCACTTCCTCGATCGGGTCGTAGTGATGCTTGCTGATCTCGGGGTCAGGGTAACGCTGGCTGCGTCCGTCGTAACCGTGATAGCTCAGGCCATCTTCATGTTGGTCAATGCGAATCGAGAACGGCGTGATCCACCGTGCGCCAAGGCTTCCCTGATCAAACGCCGAAAGGCTGGAGCGGTAGGTTCGTGTCCACTCGATCGGGAAGGGGCCGGGCAGCGAGAAATCGGTGTGTTCCAGCGTTTCACTGCCGGTGGCGAAGCTGATGCTGCGGCCAGTGCCTGAAGGGACGCCAAGGCTACAGTTCTTACAAGCATTGGGATCATTGGTACCTTTTCGCTGAGTTGACTGGGTGACTAGTGGGCCTTGGCCGTGAGTCGCCTGAGCTCGATTGTTCTGGTGGCTGGACGCATTGGTCGACTGAGCGCCGCGGCGCTTGCGGGCGGCCAATGCGCTGACCAATTCCATGATCAGGTTGCCGATGCTGCCGATTCTTTTCGGATCCCCTAGTCCCTGAACTTTCTGCGCTACCGTCAGGCCGATGCTGTCGGCGGCACTGGCGACGGTGAGCAGTTTCTGGCAAACGGCTTTGGACAGCAGCCTGTCGTCGATCATGAACTGGGCGGCAATACCGACCACCGGGCCGAAGAAAAAAGAGCCGACCTTGGCTTGCTTGGCCAGCGCCTGTTGCCCTTGCTCACTGGCGATACTCCTGAGCATGCGGGCGAAGGCGGCACAGGCTTTTCTGATTTCTGCGGCAATTTTGGTGAGCAGTTCGCTCAGACGCGCTTGGATGGCGTTGGCAAAGTCTTCCAGGGCGCCGCGGGTTTTGTCGTTAAGGTTCTCTTCCAATGCACTGAGCATGGCCGCCGAAATGGCGGGCAGGCCGTTGCGCCTGACCGCTGAAAGCGTGGTGCGCACTGCCAGCCGTGCCGGCCCGACACCGGGAAAGGAGATCAGGCCGACGACGTTGACGCCAAAGCTGACCCAAGTCAGGAAGTCGTTTTGATCACCGTCGATCAGGGTGAGCAGATCACCGATGGCATCAATGGCGGCAAAGACGGTGCCGACACCGGGAATCACCGCGCCGGCGGTCTGTACCGCATTCCAGCCAATGGCATCGTTGGTGAGTTTGCGCAGCCACTTGTCGAGTTTTTCCTTGCCCGCATCGATGTCATTTTTTGACGTGGTATTGAGCGGGGCGGTGGCTGACTGGGGCGGGCGCGCAGTGGCTGCGGTCATTGTGTTTTCTCCGAGAGCTTGCGTGGCAATCCGAGCGTCTCGGCGTTTTTCACGAGTGTCTGAGGTAACTGAGAGGCAAGGGCAGTGGCGGCGTTTGGCCTAGGCACGGTCTTTTTCAGCAGGTCGGTGGCAAGGCTCGCTGGCGCTTGTCTGGTGGCGTTGAGCACCTTGTCCAGCAGGGCTTGCGCTTGTGCAGGCAGTGGTTGGTTGGAGGCATCAGCGGCCTTTGCTTTTATCTGCTCATGGGGACCGGGAAAGCCGGGATCAGTCCAGACATCGACCGGGTCTTTGCTGAAAAGCACTTTGGCCGGGCCTGGCGCAACACCGGCCACCGCTGCAAATCCGTTCGCATCCAATGAACCTTTTAAGACCTTGCCCAGTGCATCCTCCACCTGATACTCCGCGCCCTTGAACGCATGGCCATTGGCATACTGTTGAAGCAGTTCCAAATTCCCTTTCTCCGCCTTGGGCTCCTCCGGAAACGCCCCCTTCTTACTCTTCGAAGTGTCATAGATAAAATCCACGGCATGCCCGGTGTACAACCCGCCGGTGGCATGGGTAATCCCGCCCGCGTTGTAAGTGGTGCTGCTCCCCGCCGCCTGAATCACGATTTCTTCCTTGGCACTCAGCGTGATGCGTTCGGCGGTGACGGTGACCTTGAGTTTGGCCAGCAGGTGGATGTTGTCTTTCAGCGCGCGAATATCGATATCGCCGGAGGCGGCCACCAACCGCCAACCCAGGCTCTGCACAAAGGTGCGCATGCCACGGCTGGCGCTGACCAGCAGGCGTTTGCCGATGGCCAGGCTGGTGTGGCCGCCGCTGCTCAGGGCCAGGTGTTCGCCGCTGGCGATGTGGGTGGACTGCGGGGTGCTGCTGGCGATGCCGGCGGGGCTGTGCAGTACCAGATGTGGCTCGGCCAGTTCGGGGTATTGGTTGGTGTTGGGGTTGCCACCGGTGCCACGGATGGCGTTGTGCTGGGCCTTGAGCGCGTCGGCGACTTCGTCCTGGTCGCCGCCTTCCTGGGCCAGGTGGTCGCGGGCTTCGCTGGCGAAGGTGGCGTGGTGTTGGCGGGCGGTGTCGAGGTGTTCGGCGGTTTCCGGCAGGTCGGTGTGGTGTTCGGCGGCGCGCGGGCGCGGTTGGGTGGTGAGTAGTAAACCGCCGCCGGCGCGCAGCACGCCGTGGGCGTCAGTGCGCAACTCAAAGCCTTCGCCGCGCGGTATGCCGCCGCCGGGGCGTGGGTGGGTCAGGTAGCCGAGGGTAAGGGCGCTGGCGGCATGGTCGCTCATCAGGCTGGCGCTAATCTGCCCGGTGGTGTCGTCGAGGCGCAATTCGTTGTGGCGTTCGCCGTGCAGCTCCTTGCTGCGGATCGGGCTCAGCGCCTTGAACTCCGGCAGTTTGTACGGCGAGCGGTTGATGGCGTGGTAGCTGCGGCCGATGATCATCGGCTGGTCCGGATCACCTTGCAGAAAACCGACCAGTACTTCCTGGCCGACCCGGGGCAGGGCGACGTGACCCCAGCCGGCACCGGCCCAGTTGTGGGTGACGCGCACCCAGCAGGAGCTGCGGTCGTCGTCCTGGCCTTGGCGGTCCCAGGGAAATTGCAGGCGCACACGGCCGTGCTCGTCGCAGTAGATCTCTTCGCCGGGCGGGCCGACCACGGTGGCGATCTGCGGGCCTTCGACGCAGGGTTTGGGGCGTGGTGGCGCTTGCCATTCGACGCTGTCGGGAATCAGTGTGGCGGTGAAGCTGTAGTGGGTGCCCACTTCGCTGCCGGACGCTTCTTCCTCCATCGACGTGTGTTGGCGGCCGATGTGTTTGATGGCGACGGCGCGCCAGCCGATGTTGAGATCGTCACGCGGGTGCCCGGTCAGGTCGAACGCCAGCCCCGGCACCAGCCGCGCATCGTCGCCGCTGACTTCGGCGGTGCGCGCATCGCCACGCAGGCCTTGCAAGCGGGTTTGGGTGAAGGGCTTGCCGGCGTCGTCGTGTTTGTAGCGGCCGGGGTAGTCGTAGCGTTCGTAGCCGGGGTTTTGGTGTTCCAGCTGGCGTGCCTGTTCGTGCTGCTCCAGGTTGTAGCGTGGGTGGGTGAAGGTGTAATCGCGCTGGGTCTGTTGGGCACTGCGCACCTGCTCGCGGTAGGTGAAGCTGTGTAGCGCCGGTTGCGCCTGATCGCCACCGGGGTTGGGCTCGTACACCAGCGGCTCGCCCTCGATCACACCAAAACTGGCGATATGGTCGGCCTGGATCAGCTGATGTCCGCCCTCGCTGTGCTGGAAGGTCGACAGCAGGCCTTCTTCGGCGGCCAGGCGCTGGTAGAAGTCCCAATCCAGCTCGCCGGCCTGCACGCAATACTCGCGGGGCAGGTGGGCTTCGGTCAGGCGTTGGGTGCAGGCGCCCCAGCGGCGTTCGGTGGCCAGCTGTTCGAGGATCTGCGGCACGCTGCGTTGCTGGAAGATGTGCCAGTCCGATTGCAGGGTGGCGCGGGCCAGTTGCGGTTCGATCACGGCGCGGTAGGCGGTGCGACGAAAGCCGGTCTTGCCCTGCTCGAAGCGGCTGATCAGGCCGTGCACGTGGCGCACCGGTTGTTCGCCTTGCCAGATCGTGAGTGCGGCGGGTTGATCCAGCAGTTGCGCGAAGTCGGCAGTGGCCGAGGTGCTGACCAGGTTCACGGTCAGGCAATAGAGTTCGCACAGTCCCTCGGTGAGTTCAAACGAGACCACATCGAAGTCGATGTTGGCGGTTGAGCTGAAGGTAAAGCGCACTTCGCGCAAGTTAGGCATCGCAACTCCTGCGGGCAATCCCTGGGGCAGGTTTTCAGAGGCCTTGAACTTTAAAGAGGCGTTATCTGGCTGTCGCCTTCATGCTTTCCGTATTTGTTGTGGGAAATTTCCTTAGTTGTACGTGAGGCTGATTTTTATCGAGCGTCAAACTGCACGGGCACTACGAAAAACAATGAAATTGCCTACAGCCACTAACGTAGCAATATGGCTTCCAGTGATTGCATGACTTGCTGGGTCATGGTGTTCAGGCGGATGGCAAAGAACCCATACGCACCCAGGCAAACCGCCCCGGCGGCCGCCCAAGGGGTCCACCACGGCCATTGCCGGTTCATCTGGTAGTGGCGCGGCGCAACGTTGTCCAACGGCCGGGTCAGATGCGCAGGCACCGGATCGTGCAGCGCGCCGATCACGCCCTGTAATCGGCTGATCAGCTGCTGCAAGGTTTGGTCGCCCTGGGTCTGCACGCTGCACTGGCCTTTGAAACCCAGACACAGGCACAGGTACATGAGCAGCAGCACATCGCGGTATTGTTCCGGGGTTTCCTGCAGGCGGGTCAGCAGGGTGAAGAAGGTCTCGCCGCCCCAGGTTTCCTGGTGAAAGGTGCTCAGCAACGATTTGGCCTGCCACACCGACCCAGTGCCCCAAGGCGTGGCCAGTACCGCCTCATCGACAAATACGCACAGCACGTAGGAGAACACCCGCCGTTCGGCTTCGCTGTAGCCCTGCTGGCGCAGTTCTTCCAGCATCACCTTGATCTGGTTGGTGAGGTGCCCCTGTAGCTGTTCCACCGGCTGGTAGACCTCGGTCCTGCGCAAGCGCATCACCAGCCCGAACAGCGGCATGGCGACATCCACCAGCGGGTTGAGGCTGTGCCCGCGCAACTGGAATTCCAGCGGATCGTGATGGCAGAACAGTTCGCTTTCGGGCCGGCCTTCGCGGGCGTCACCGTGGGTGCTGGAGAAGCTAGTGGTGGGGGGCAGGGTCGGCATGCCGGTCTCCGCGGATTAAATGATGGGTTGCTGGCCGGTGCGCATCGGCCAGGTGAAGGCGGTGTGGTCGGCAGCGTTGACGATTTCCAGCTGCTGGAACGAGTTGGTGCTGGCATACAGCGCCATAAAATGCGAGAGCACGCTGCCAAACAGGTGCAGATCACCGGCGTTGCTGAAGGCTGCGGGGTCGATGGTCAGGGTGGTGCGGCTGCCGCGTACAGGTACGCCCTTGATCAACCAGTCGACCGGAGCGGTGCTGACTTGGCGAATGCCTTCCAGACGGTGTTGGGTGGCGCGGTGGTGGGGCAGGTCATGAGGGGCGATGAAGTCATACACCTGCAACACCGCCTTGAGCGCCGCCGGCGACGACAGCGACAGGTTGTTCAAGGCCAGGTTGGAGATCAGCGCCCACAGCACCTGGCCGTCGAGCATTGGCGGATAGGTGCGGGTCGGGCGAGTGAGGTTGCGGTAGGTGGCGAACGAGGGCGTGGTCTGGGTGGTGCGGTTGAGTTCGCCCACTTGCAACTGACGAGGCAGGTCGCCATTGCTGCAGGTCAGTTGGATGTTGAGCACTTCACGCTCGCCCAGGTACGGGCGCTGATCGGCATGGATCAGGCGCAGGCTGTGTTTGGCACCGTTCTTGAGCAGCTCCGGTTCAATGATGTGGCTGTAATAGCGGGCCGTGCGCTCGCCGGCCGGTTCCACCTGATGCTGCAATGACTCATAGGGGGCGAAGTCGACGCGGTAGTTGTCTGCCGGGGTTTGCGGTTTGCGCCGCCGGGCGCTGACCTGGTCGATGCTGAAGATTTCATAGGCGTGGGGGCGTGGGCCGCGTGGTTGCACGAGCGCGTGCAGTGCTTCGCCATCCAGCTGGATCGGTTCGGCCGGGTAGTCGAACAGGTTGATGGCAGGGGTGCAGTACAGGCAGAGCGTATCGGGGTTGACCTGGACGAAGGCCGGCAGCGGGGTGGAAAAGTGCAGCTCCAGGCGAATCGGGCCCACTGTTGCCTGGGGCCAAAGGCGGCGTAACCCACTGACACTGAAGCCGTGAAACCGCTGGGGGAAGTAGAAATACTCCTGGAGCAGGCGGTAGCCCTCCAGTTGCTGCTCCAGGCCGGGCAGCAGTGCGTCGTGGGGCTCGAAGCCGGGAAAGCCCAACGCATCCGGAGGCAGGGCCAAGCGTTTGTCGTCAAGGCACAGCACCATCTTGTGCAGATGTTGGGCCAGCCATTGGTAGAGCGTCAGCGCGTTGAGGTCGCCGCCACCGAGGTGGAAGTCCAGACGATCACCGTTGATCTCGCTCAACGGCTGGTCCGACAGGGCCTGCAGCTCGATGCTCAGTATCGACTTTTGCACGCTGTGGGAGACGCTGGCGTCGCTGATCTGCAAGGGATAAAGGGTTACATCGGTACAGGTGCGAAAGGTGCAGCTGACGCCGTCCACCGGCTGCGAAAACAACGGCGTGCCTTTGGCAATCACCTGTGGACCGCTGAGGGCGTGCAGCACCGGGTCAAAGCGCACCTGGGTCAGGCTGGGCAACGGGCGCAGGTAGTTGGGGTACAGCTGCTGCAGGAGCGGGTGGGTAAGCTGCGGCAGATCGTCCTCGATCTTCAGGACCAGCTTGGCGGTTAGAAAGGCGAAGCCCTCAAGCAGATGCGCGGCGCCTGGATCTGAGGCCTGATCGCCCAGGAACGGTGCCAGGCGCGGATCGTCTTCAGCGAACTCACGCCCCAACTCTTGCAGGTAGCGGAGTTCTTCTGAAAAGCGAGCTTTAAGTGACATGGTTTCGTCCGTCGAGTGGGTTTAAGTTGTAATGATTAGTTGTAGGAAAGTTCTGTAGGAAGTTGTGTGTTGTCTTGGTTGAGTGCCAATTAATAAATATGTGCGGATACTTCTAGTGGCGGGGCGGCTTCGTCAAGCTAATTAATGGTGTAGATGTAAAATTATGTTTCTTTTGGATTTAACATTGATCGTTAGTTGTGGGCGCTGTTACTGTCTACCCGGCATTACGAATGAAATGCTTCAAAGTAAATAGCGTTTTCATATGCGGCGCGGGGACGATTTTTATCTTGGGAAAGTTCAGGGGCGAACAGTAATGAACAAGAGGCCGGGTGCGTTGGCGCGCGGGTTTTCCGCTCTTCAGCGCCATGGGACGCTGATTGTCATCACGGCCGGGATATTGGCGATGGTTGTGGTGTTGGGTTGGCTCTGGTGGCTGGGGCCGAACTGGACCTGGCGCGACACGCAACCGCTGGCACCCTGGCCGCTGCGCCTGGCAATCAGCGTGGTGCTGGTAGTGCTGCCGCTGTTGGTGTGGACCTGGCTTGTGCACCGTCGCCAGCGCCGGTTGCAGCAGGAACGCGACCAACAGGCACAACGGGTGCAGGATCCTTGCTTGGTATATCTGCAAGCCCAGGAGCGATCACTGCAAAAAAACCTGGCGCGGGTGCGGGACAACCATCAGGGCCGGAGCCTGCACCAGATCCCTTGGTACCTGGTGCTGGGGGAGGAGAACGCGGGAAAGTCCAGTTTTATCAGCCGCTCCAGCCAGAGTTTTGCCTTGACCCGCACCGCGCGCAGTGGCGCGGCGCGGGTGGCCGCAGACCCGGATCTGGCGTTCGACATCGACTGGTGGATCGGCGATGAGGCGGTGCTGATCGACCCGCCCGGCGAGTTCATCAGCCAGCCTGAGCGGCAACCGCCATCTACGCCGGCTCCCGTCGCACCCATCGAGAATGAGGCAGCGGACACTGAAACCGTCGTCGAGCCCATGGTCGCCCCGGTCGAACAGCCCACTGGGCTGCCGGTTGGCGCCGAAAAACGCCTGTGGCACCACCTGATCGACTGGCTGGCGCGCAGCCGCAGCCGACGCCCGCTCAACGGCGTGGTGCTGATGGTCGACATGGTCAGCCTGTTCGAGCGCCCACCCAATGAACGTCGCAACCTGGCTTATCTGCTGCGTGCACGCCTGAATGAGCTGGGCCATGAACTGGGCACGCGCCTGCCGTTGTACGTGGTGCTGAGCAAGTTCGATTTGCTCGACGGCTTTGAAGAGCTGTTCGCCAAGCTCCCTGCATCGGCACGGGAAGAGGTGCAGGGCTTTACCTTCAGCCTGGATGCCGTCGAGGATTTCGATGCGTGGCTGGGCGAATTGGCGGTTGCGTATGACCGCTTCGTCGCTGCGTTGAACATGCAGGTCATGCGGGCCATGGGGGATCCCGAGCCGGCCGAGGTGCGTGAGCGGCTGTTCTGCCTGATGCGCCAGCTCAGCGGCTCACGGGAAATTCTGTTGCGCTTTCTTGGCGATGTGCTGGGCAGTGACCGCTACACCACCCCCGCGCTGGTCCGTGGCGTGTACCTGTCGTCGGTGTACCAGCGCGGTGTGGTGGCCAACCTGTTTGTCGAGGCCTCGGCGCGGGCCTACGGGTTCCCCGCACCGGTCAGTTCGGCCAAGCCGCAAGGGCATTCGGTGGTGTACTTCGCCCAGCACCTGTTGCAGCGGGTGGTTTACCCGGAGGCTGGGTTGGCCGGCGACAACTTCAAGGTGGCGCGGCGCAAACGTCGCCTGCTGCTCAGTGGTTCGCTGCTGGCCGGGCTGGGCAGTGCGTTGCTGGTCGGCGGCTGGTGGTATTACTACGGCATCAACCGCGACAAGGCCGACCAGGTCTTGAGCCAAAGCCAGGCCTTCAGCACCAAGGCCAGTGGCCTGCAGGCCGACCCCACCGGGCTGAACCTGCTGGTGCCCCTGGACGAGATCCGTGCCGCCGTCACGGTGTACGGCGACTACCGGGCCACCTGGCCGCAGCTGGCCGACATGGGCTTGTACCAAGGTCAGGCCATCGGGCCGATGGTCGATCAGGCCTACCTCAGCCTGTTGTCCCGGCGCTTCCTGCCAGCAATCGCCGAGGGCGCAGTGGAGGTCATCCGCCGTGCCGAACCGGGCAGCGACGAACAGCTCGCCGCCTTGCGTGTGTACCGCATGATCGAGGACCGCAACAACCGCCGCCCGGACATCGTCGCGCAATGGATGGCCCAGCAATGGCAACAGGCTTATCCGGGGCAGGGCCAGCGGCAGGCGGCCTTGATGCGTCACCTGACCTACGCGCTGACCTATGCCGACGTCGAGCTGCCCGAGCACCGCGAACTGATCGCACAAACCCAACAACAACTGCGCAAGCTGCCCATGGCACAGCGGGTGTACATGACCCTGCGGCAACAGGCGCAGGATCGCCTGCATGGCGAACTGGACCTGCGCAACGAGATCGGCCCGGCCTTCGACGTGGTATACCGCCCCTTGAGTGAACGCGACAGCGGCGCGGCGCTGGATGAGCACCTGACGCTGCCGCCACTCCTGACCGCGCGGGGCTTTCGTGACTACTTCGAACCCAACAGCCAGAACGTTACCGAGTTGGCGTTGATCGACCAATGGGTATTGGGCGAGCGCCGCAGCCTGGACTATTCCAACGCCGACCGCCGGGTGCTGACCGAACGGCTGCGGGCCTTGTACAGCGCCGACTATGTCGACAGTTGGCGCCGCGCGCTGAACCAGTTCGCCGTCACCGATTTCACCGATCTGGCCCAAACCCTCGAAGTGCTGGGGCAGGTCACCGGCCCGGCCGCGCCGTTGCGCCGCCTGTTGGAAACCGTGCGCGACAACACGCTGATCTACCCGCCGGTCACCGGCAAGGAGGAGCTGTCCGACGGCGATGAAGCAGGGCGCAACCAGGCGCTGGGCATTCACCGGGCGTTTGCCGGGTTGTCCGGGCTGCTCAATGCTCAGCAGGACAAGCCGTCCTACTACGAAGAAACCTTGGGCGCGATCAATGCCGTCTACGACTATGTCAAAGGTGTGCAGGATCAGCCGAGCCCTGGCAAGGCGGCACTGGGCGTGGTGCTTACCCGGTTTTCCCGGTCCGATCCTGACCCGATCCGCAACTTGCAACGCATCGCTTCGGGTCTGCCCGAGCCATTGAACCGGCACGTCAACCGATTGGCCGCACAGAGCGTTCAAGTGCTGGTTATCACCGCATTGCGCGAACTGGAAAAACGTTGGGACAGTGAGATTTACAGCTTCTATCGTGACCGCCTGGCCGGACGCTATCCGTTCAAGGCCAGTGGCGAGGATGCCTCGCTGGAGGACTTCATCGCCTTCTTCGGACCGAAAGGACGTCTTCAACAGTTCCAGGACCAGTACTTGAATGTGTTCCTTAAGGACAATCTGGACAGTCTGTCCACCGGGGACAAGAGCGGCCACTGGGTGCGTCAGGAAGTGCTTGAGCAACTTGAAAAGGCTGAGCGCATACGCGAAACCTTCTTCAGCCCAGACGGCCACCTGGCCGTGCAACTCACCATCGAACCCCTGGCCCTGAGCGCCACCCGCCTGAGCAGCATGCTCAGCGTTGATGGCCAACTCATCCCTTACCAACACGGCGCACCGCAACGCACCGGGCTGGTGTGGCCCAACAGTTTGGGCAACACCAATGGCAGCCAACTGACCCTGGTGCACAGCACCGGCAACACCGCCAGCCTGAGCTATCGCGGGCCGTGGTCGTTGTTCCGCCTGCTCAGTCGGGGGCACCTCAATGGCCGCACCGACACCAGCGTTGACCTGACCTTTTCTGTCGCCGAGGGGTTGATGCGTTATCGGATTGGGGCGGAGAAGGCTAACAACCCGATTACACAGCGCAGCTTTGAAGGGTTTGTGTTGCCGAGAACGTTGCTGCAAGAGCGACGGGGGAGAGGACGCAATGACGATGTCACTCAACGGTGAGGAGTCCCGCATGGTGGATAAGACCGATCGAGTCCGCAGAACTATTCAACTCAGGCCCTGGAGCAACTCGATATAGCCAGGATCAACTTCGAGTTGTCATGATCCTGTGTCGTAGCGTCGGCAAATCACTCATGTTCCGGAAACCGGGCGAGAGCAGAGGGGTACTGATAGCTGCCGCGAATCGAGTCGCTGCGCATTCAAACGGGGCGCTCCGACAAGCCCCCTCGCCACAGCTCGCACCCACAGGGAAATTGCTATACATTTTCCAACCGCCCACAGCATGGTGTAACCGCTTCATGTCTCTTGCGCTCGAACGTCTAGTCGCTGGCACGCCCATCCCTTTCGCCGGTAATCGTGTCACTGTCGTCAGCCCCGAACTGGCGCAGCGCTTCCAGCCCGGTGACCACCTGCTGGTGGAGCAGGTCAGCGGCGAGTTGCTGCTGATCCCCGTGGCGGACCAGCAAGCGGCCAGCGTCGCGATCGAGCGCGCCGAGGCGGCATTCACCGCGCTGTCGGCGGTGTCCGATCAAGCCATCAGCGCCTTCTTCGATCTGTTTGCCCAACGCCTGGAAGCCCCGGAGTGCTGGGCCTTGATCGAAGCCGCCAACCTGGCTGACATCGAACGGGCCAAGGCGCGCGGTCGCTCGACCACCCGCTTGCTGGCCGATGAGCGCATGCGTCGCGACATGATCGCCGGCCTGCGCGCCTGGCGTGATGCCGCGGCCAGCCGTGGCAAGGTGATCAGTTGCGTCGAACATGATGGCTGGAAAGTCGAGCAAGTGGTTTCGCCGCTGGGCATCGTCGCATTTGTCTTCGAAGGCCGGCCGAATGTGTTTGCCGATGCGGCCGGAGTATTGCGCACCGGCAACACCGCGGTACTGCGCATCGGCAGTGATGCGTTGGGCACGGCCCAGGCGATCGTCACCCATGCACTGAACCCTGCACTGAGCGACGCCGGCTTGCCGGCCGGTGCGGTGTCGCTGGTGGAAAGTGTCAACCACGCTGCCGGATGGGCGATGTTCGCTGACCGGCGCCTTTCACTGGCAGTGGCCCGTGGTTCGGGGCGCGCCGTCAGCCAGTTGGGCAGCATCGCGCAGCAGGCCGGCACGGCGGTCAGCCTGCACGGCACCGGTGGTGCGTGGCTGATCGCCAACGCCGATGCCGACGCCCCGCGTTTTGCCGCCGTGGTGCGCAACTCCCTGGACCGCAAGGTCTGCAACACCCTGAACGTCTGCCTGATTCACCGCGACCGTGCCGCCGAACTGGTGCCGCTGTTCCTCGACGCACTCAAACAGGCCGGCACCGCACGGGGGCAGGGGTGCAAACTGCACATCGTTGAAGGCAGCGAGTCGCATTTGCCACAAGACTGGCTGGCTGCAACGGTCCAGGTGTACCGCGCCGAAGGCTATCAGACCGAGGCGCAGGCCGAGCCGTTGGCGCAAGACCAATTGGGCCGCGAGTGGGAGTGGGAAGAAACCCCGGAAGTCAGCCTGAAAATCGTCGACGACCTGGACAGCGCCATTGCCTTGTTCAATCGCTACAGCCCGCAATTCACCGTGTCCTTGATCAGTGAAAGTGCCGAGGCCCAGGAGCGTTTCTATCACGCGGTCAACGCGCCCTTTGTCGGCAATGGCATTACCCGTTGGGTCGACGGCCAGTACGCGTTGAACAAGCCGGAACTGGGGCTTTCGAACTGGGAAAGCGGGCGTCTGTTTGCACGCAGTGCGATTCTCTCGGGCGATGGCGTGTTCACCATTCGCAGCCGCATGACCCAGGTCGATCTGGGCGTCAAACGCTGAGCTGACGGAACCAGTGACCGCTGCAAGGGCGGTCACTTTCTTGATCAGAGCGCGGTTCTGATCACGCGGCTTTGATCGTCTTGGCCGATACGGCACAAGTGCCCGGATGCTTGACCAGCGACACGAAGCTCCGGCTGCCGGCATCCAGTGCGTCGATCGAACCGGTCTCGATGTCGTACACCCAGCCATGCAGGTTCAACAGGCCCTTTTCCTGGGCCAGTCGCACACTCGGGTGTGTCTGGATGTTGGCCAGTTGGGCGATGACATTTTCCCGAACCATCGAACTGACCTTGGCCGCCTCACTGGTGTGTGGCCGGGCTTCGTTGATCACTTTCGCCGACTCGGCATGTTGCAGCCAGCCGCTGACGGCGGGCAGGTGATCCATGCAGGTGCACTTGGCCACGGCCGTCATGGCGCCGCAGTCCGAATGGCCGCAGATCACGATGTCAGTCACGCCGAGCACCGCGACGGCGTATTCGACCGTGGCCGACACACCACCCGGATGCGGACTGTAGGACGGCACAATGTTGCCGGCGTTACGGATCACGAACAGTTCACCGGGTTCTTGTTGGGTCAGCAGTTCCGGCACGACACGGCTGTCGGAGCAGGTGATGAACAGCGTGCCGGGATGTTGGGTGGTGGCCAGATGTTTGAACAGGTCGGTGCGTTGTGGAAAGGCTTCTTTCTGGAACTTCAAAAAACCGTCGATGAGCGCTTTCATGATCGCTTCCTCATGGATGAGCAGGGTTCGGCCCGCACAGGGTGTGCGGGCCGGTATCAACTTAGAAAGGACGCAGGGGCAGGAACTTGCCGTCGAGGGTGATGACGGCGCGGGAGCCGCCTTCCGGATCGTCGACTTTCTTCATGTCGAGCTTGAAGTTGATCGCGCTGATGATGCCGTCGCCGAACTGCTCATGAACCAGGGCTTTGAGGGTGGTGCCGTAGATCTGGATCATTTCGTAGAAGCGGTAGATGGTCGGGTCGGTCGGCACGCCCGAGAGGCTGCCGCGCAGTGGGATGATCTGCAGTTGGGCGACAGCGTCGGCTTCCAGTTCGAGTTTGTCGCCAATCACTTTGGCAGCGCTTTGCGGCAGCGGGTGTTGACCGAGCAGGGCGGCGGTGACGTAGGCCAGGCTCAAGCCGGTGCCGTCGGCCAGGTCCTGCCACGACAGGTTTTTGCGCGCCTTGGCGTCCAGGACAGAAGTGGTCAGGGCCAGGCTTGGGTCGTTGTAGGCATGGGACTGTTGCATGGTGATTCTCCTATCGGAAGGGGTGTCGCTTGGGTGTGGGGCCATCTTCTGCCGATCAATCCATAGCGTCCAAGACCGATATACAATGCAAGCCATAAGCACTGCCTATAGATGGAGAGTCCCATGTTGCTTCGACATCTGCGTTATCTGCTGGCGGTGGCCGACCAGGGTGGTTTCACCCGCGCCGCCGAGGTGCTGCATGTGTCCCAGCCGACCTTGTCGCAGCAGATCCGCCAGCTGGAAGAGTCCCTCGGTGTGAGCCTGTTCGACCGCACCTCGCGCACGGTCAAACCCACCGATGCCGGCGAGGCTTACATTGAATGCGCGCGGCGGGTACTGGTGGAGCTGGAGGCGGGCAAGCGTGCGTTGCACGACGTGAAGGATCTGTCCCGCGGGAACCTGCGCCTGGCCATGACACCGACCTTCATGGCCTATCTGGTAGGGCCGCTGGTGCGCGACTACATGGCGCGTTACCCGAATATCCATCTGGAGATTTTCGAGCTGTCGATGGACGAGATCGAGGTGGGGCTGGCGGATGATTCGCTGGACATCGCGATTGCGTTCGATCAGGCGAGAAGCACCGACATCGAATCGATCCCGGCCTTTACCGAAACCCTGGGGTTGATGGTTGGGCGCGATCATCCGCTATATGAGCATCAGGCGGCGTTGTCTGCTGAAGAGATCGCCCGCCTTGAGTTCGCCCTGCTGACCCCCGACTACATCACCCGCACGTGCATCGATGCGTATTTCGCTCAGGCGCACATCACGCCCAAGGTTGTGATTGAAGTGAATTCGGTCAATACGCTGCTGGAAGTCATCCGCCATTGCGCCATCGCCACCATCCTGCCGGACCCCATTGCTACTGAGGATCGGGCATTGCGCAAACTTTCAATGCTGGGCGCAGCGCCTGAACGCGGCGCCGCGTTGCTGCGACGCAAGAACAACTACCACAGTGCGGCGGCGTTGGCATTTGTGGAGCTGGTGTCAGGCACCGATTTTTCCTGAACACCACAAAACCCTGTAGGAGCCGGCTTGCCGGCGATGGACTCAAGTACGCCGCGTTTATCCGGTTTACACGCGTTATCGTTGACGACCATCGCTGGCAAGCCAGCTCCTACAAGAGGCCGCGTCTGGTCGAAAAAAAACCTGCTCCTTATCGGGAGCAGGTCTTGTTTATCAATAAGTCAGTGATGACTCATTTCAATTAGTAGAACCGGTCAATCACCCGAACTTCGTTCTGATCCTGCATCGAGGCCCAGGCCTGTTTCAGGGTTTGCAGAACATTACCGATGAAGTCCTTGTCGGCCGCGGCCTTCTTGCCGACATAGCCCTGGCCGCGACGGTACATCTTCAGTCGGGCGAGCAGGTTCTGGTTGTTCTGGTCGAACTCTGCTTCATGGGCATGCGGCGACAGGCAGTCGATATGAACCTGGCCACACTTGCTGATCCAGAGAATATGGCTGTCGTGGCTGTCTTTCTTTGCAGCGAAGATACGAGCCAGTTCATCGATAGTTGGTTGATTGTTCAGATTCATCATAAAGCCCCTTGACCAATTGGTGATCTTTCAAAGTTGATTCGCTAGTACAGGTAGCCCATCGGTTAGTTGATCCCTGGCACCGAAACCAGGACGTCAGCGTTCGACCGCCTTATCGGGCGGGGTCCTGCGTCTGTTGCATGTAGTCGTGTTGAATAACTGCTACGCAATAGCGTCACAACGAAGAGAAGCGGCGAAAACCTTAAGGCCACTGCCGACGTTTTCAGGGTCGGCCACAAGCATCATGAGGATTGCTCGCCAAGACTTCTCGCCCTTGTACTGGACGTTCAGGCCAGGTCAGCTTCTTCAATCTGCCTTGTGGGCAGCGTGTAACCGGGAAAAACAGCTCGGCGGTCAGACGAGCTTGCTCAAACGTGTTGCCTGTACTCCCGATCGGGGAGACATCTGCATCATGCAAGGGCAAATCGAAGGCGTCAACGGTTTTGTAGTGATTATTTTTGGTCACTACATATTGTCGGACAAAGCTGTTCGGAATTAGCAGGCGCAGCCGAGGACGTGTCGGTCAGGACGACAAAGGCGGACACTCAAAGCGGTAAAAAGTGCAGGGATGGCGGTCCACCAACTGCTGATGCAAGGTGAATCCGCCAATGGCGAGCCCTGGCATCACGGCGGCCCAGAACAGGCGTGCCGGCTGGTTGGCCTCGATGTGGAAAATCTGCCATTGACCGGGGAATCGGCTCAAGAGAGTGGAAACGACAAATCGTGCGACACCCCGGCCACGGAAGCGTCGACTGACAAACAGATAGCCGATGTTGTACTCGGCACCGGGTAGATGGACCTGGTTATCCACGGTCACAAAACCGGCCAGTTCACCGTCGACCTTGATCAGGAAGGGCCGGGTGGCCGGATTTCGCCAGTAGTCGGGCATGGGCAGGATGTTGAACAAACCGTATTCGCCCAGTTTCAACGGCAACCATTCGCTGAAGTCGTAGGCGTAGAACTGCATCAGGTTCTCGATGGTTTCCAGCTCATCGCGTTGGGCGGCGTGCAGTTCTATCGAGGACATTTGAAGTGGCTCCTGACAGGCCAAGGGACACAATTGATTATGGCCGGCGTCGCACGATCCGTGGCGAGGGAGCTTGTCGGATCGCCGCACCGTCCCGTTGAGTCGCGAAGCGGCTCTCGCTTTCAAACAAAATCATTGGGCCTGCTGCGCAGTCCAGCGGGAGCAAGCTCCCTCGCCACAGGGTTCGGTGGCGGGTTCAGGTATTGCTTGCCGGTTTTGACCTGCGCTTGGTGCCGCTCGCTGGTTTGCGCGGAGTGCCTTTGCGTTTTTTCTTCCAGGGGGTTGCGGCGGAACCGGTGGGCGGCGGGCCGCTGATGGTCAGGCTCAGCCCGGCGCAACGGCTGACTTGCTTGCTCATCCACGCCGCCTGTTTGGTGACGAACTCTTCCAGGCTCATTTCCCCGCTTTGCACCATGTCCAGGGCCTGTTCCCAGATCGCCGTGGTGCCCGGATCGGCGATGGCCCGCGGTACGGCGTCGATCAGGCTGAATGCGGCGGGAGTGGCGGCCAGCGCCTTGCCGTGCTTGACCAGATAACCACGGTCGAGCAGGCCCTGGATGATCGACGCGCGAGTCGCTTCGGTGCCGATGCCGGTGGTGTCCTTGAGTTTTTGCTTGAGCAACGGGTCTTCCACCAGTTTGGCGACATTCTTCATCGCCTTGATCAGATCGCCTTCAGTGAACGGCTTCGGCGGCTGGGTCCAGAGGTCCTTGAGTTGCACGCCGGCCACTGCGCAATCGATGCCTTCGGCCAGGTTGGGCAGGGTCTGCGGCGCGGGAGCTTCGCGCCCCTTGGCCTGCGCCAGCGCTTCGGGCAGGGCGCGTTTCCAGCCAGGCTCGATGATCTGCTTGCCGACAGCGCGCAAGGCCTCGCCTGCGCAGTCGAAGTCGGCCTGGGTGCGGTCGTATTCGTGATTGGGCAGGAACTGCGCCAGATACCGCGCGCGGATCAGGGTGTAGACCGCACGTTGTTTACCCGCCAGCTTGTCGAGATTCTTCGCTGCAGCGGTGGGGATGATGCCGTGGTGGGCGCTGACCTTCGCATCGTTCCAGGCCCGTGAACGCCGTTGCGGATCCAGGTGATCGTGCAAGGCGTTCAACGCCGGATCGGCCTGGCGTAACGCCGCCAGAATGGCTGGAGCCTCGCTGTGCTGGCTGAGGGGCAAGTAGCCGCAATCACTGCGCGGATAGGTAATGACTTTGTAGGTTTCGTACAGCGCCTGGGCGATGTCCAGGGTTTCCTGGGCGCCGAGGCCGAGTTTCTTCGAGCAGACCTCCTGCAGGGTGCCCAGATCGAACGGCAGCGGGGCCACTTCGCGCATTCGCTCGGTGCGCAACTTGATCACCCGCGCACTGGCTGCGCCGCGCATGGCGGCCGCCGCCTGTTGGGCCAGCGCCTGGTTCAGGCAGCGGTCCTGATCATCGCAAAGCTCCGATGGCGCGCGCCATTGCGCGGTGAACACGGTGCCGTTGTGCAGCAGTTGCACGTCGATGGCCCAATAGGGGACGGGCACAAAGTCGGCGATGCTGCGATCGCGATCCACCACCAGGCGCAAGGTCGGCGTTTGCACCCGGCCGACCGGCAACACGCCCTGATAGCCGGACTGGCGCCCCAGCAAGGTGAACAGCCGACTCATGTTCATGCCGATCAGCCAGTCGGCCCGGGAACGCCCCAGGGCCGAGTGATAGAGGCTGAAGGTTTCGTTCCCTGGTTTAAGTGCCGCCAGGGCCTTGCGGATGGACGCATCGTCCAGGGCCGACAACCAGAGTCGGCGGATCGGCCCGCGATAGCGGCAATGCTCCACCAGTTCCCGGGCGATCATCTCGCCCTCGCGGTCGGCGTCGGTGGCAATGATCAGTTCGGATGCTTCACCGAGCAAACGCTTGACCGCCTTGTACTGGCTGGCGGTGCGCGGCTTGACGGTCATTTTCCACTTTTCGGGAATGATCGGCAGGTCCGCCAGCACCCAGCGCTTGTAGCGTGCGTCGTAGGCATCCGGCGGTGCGGTTTCCAGCAGATGGCCGATGCACCAGGTCACCGTGACGTCCGTTCCCAGCCAACAGCCATCGCCCCGGCGCCGGGCGCCGAGGACTGCCGCAATGTCTTTGGCCTGGGAAGGTTTTTCACAGAGGTACAACCGCATAACCACCATCGTCGATCAATGTGCCAGGGGTGCACAGAATGGCGGTTGATGGGCGATGGAGCAATCTTTATCTGTATGGATGTACAGCCTGGTGTGTCGCCCCGTTCGGCTGCGAAGCCGTCGCGAGGGGGAAACTTGGGTTATACCTGATGAATCGTGGTCTCGGGTTTTGGGGCTGCTGCGCGGCCCATCGCGGGCAAGCCACGCTCCCACATCATCGATTTGCAGGTCCATCACCGTCATGAGGAACGCATTCCATGAAAAGCTCCGGTCCTAGCCCTGTCATCACCATCGCCGAGCAGCCTGGCTGCCTGCTGGTAAGGTTTCACGGTATTCAAGTGGCCGCCTCGGCGCGGGCCCTGGTGTTGCTGGAAGCCAACTATCCGCCGGTGTACTACGTGCCGCGAGAGGACATCGACGAGAAGTATTTCGCCCGCACCGACCACACCAGTTATTGCCCGTACAAGGGCGATGCCAGCTATTTCAGTTTGCAGGTACCAGGGCATGAGGCTGCCAACGCGGCGTGGAGTTACGAGAATCCCAAGGTGTCTGTCGAACAGATTCGTGAGTATGTGGCGTTCTATCCGGATCAGGTGAAGTTCGAACTGCTCGATGCCGAAGTGTGATTGGGGCTGATCGCCGCGACGAGGGAGGCGCTCCCTCGTCGCGAGCAATGACCTCAGTTCTTGTCGAGATCGACGTTGCGTGTCTCACGCAAGCACAGCATCCCCACCACCAGGCTCACCCCGGTGATCACCACCGGATACCACAGCCCGTAGAAGATGTCTCCGGTGTACACCACCAGCGCAAACGACACGGTCGGTAAAAAGCCGCCGAACCAGCCGTTGCCGATGTGGTAGGGCAGCGACATCGAGGTGTAGCGGATGCGGGTCGGGAACAGTTCGACCATCAACGCCGCCAGCGGGCCGTAGCACATCGCGGAGATAATGATCAGTGCGACGATCAGCGCCACGATCATTGGCTTGTTGATCTGCTGCATGTCCGCCTGTTGCGGGTAGCCGGCGAGGGTCACGGCGCCGCGCAGGGCAGCTTCGTCGAAACCCTCGATCTTCACGTCACCGACGCTGACCTGCACACCGCTGCCGGCCGGGGCCGGCGCGCTCTGGTACGGCAGGCCTTGCTTGACCAGGAAGGTCTTGACCTTGTCGCACGGGCTGTCGAATTTCGCCTTGCCCACTGGGTCGAACTGGAAGGTGCAGGTGGCCGGGTCGGCCATCACGGTGATCGGTGCCTGGCGGCTGGCCTGGTCAATGGCCGGGTTGGCGTAGTGGGCCAGGGTCTTGAAGATCGGGAAATACAGCGCAGTGGCCAGCAGCAGGCCGATCATCAGCACCGGTTTGCGCCCGACCTTGTCCGACAGCCAGCCAAAGAAGATGAAGAAGGGCGCGCCAATGATCACGCTGACAATCAGCAAACCGTTGGCCACGGCCGGGTCCATTTTCAGGAACTGGGTGAGGAAGAACAGCACATAGAATTGCGCGGCGTAGAAGGTCACCGCTTGCCCGGCATTGATGCTGAACAGCGCGATCAACACCACTTTGAGGTTTTCCCATTTACCGAAGGAGTCGCGAATCGGCTGTTTGCACAACTTGCCTTCCGATTTCATTTTCACGAAGGCCGGCGACTCGTGCAGGCTCAGGCGAATCCAGGTCGAGATGCCCAGCAGCACGATGGAAAACAGGAACGGAATGCGCCAGCCCCAGACTTCGAACTGATCGCCGGTGAAGTAGCGGCAGCCCAACACCACCAGCAGCGAGAGCAGCAGGCCCAGGGTCGCGGTGGATTGAATCCAGCTGGTGTGAAAGCCGCGCTTGCCGATGGGCGCGTGCTCGGCGACATAGGTCGCGGCGCCGCCGTATTCACCGCCCAGGGCCAGGCCCTGGAGCATGCGCAACACCACCAGGATGATCGGCGCAGCGATGCCGATGCTGGCGTAGGTCGGCAGCAATCCGACGCAGAACGTTGCCAGGCCCATGAGAATGATGGTGGCGAGGAAGGTGTACTTGCGCCCGATCATGTCCCCCAGCCGACCGAACACCAGCGCACCGAACGGCCGGACGATGAAGCCGGCGGCGAAGGCCATCAGCGCGAAGATAAACGCCGTGGTGTCGTTGACCCCGGCGAAGAACTGCTTGCTGATCACCGCCGCGAGGGCGCCATAGAGGAAAAAGTCGTACCACTCGAAGACCGTCCCGAGGGACGAGGCAAAGATGACTTTCTGGGTTTCCTGACTGGTGCCCGCGCTGCGCACGGCTTCCAGGGACTGAACGTGTTCTGACATACCGGTATCCCTCACAGTGATTGTTTTTGTTGTTCCACTGGTGTTGCGTGTTCCATTTCAGGGGTGATGCTCAGTGTCCGTGAAGCTGATGCGAGTCCTGTGGGAGCGAGCTTGCTCGCGATGGCGGCGGATCAGTCAAAGTTAATGTTGAATGTCATACCGTCATCGCGGGCAAGCCCGCTCCCACAGAGGGCGTGCTTACCGGAGAAGTGAGAATCATCTGTGCCGCCTTCTCGGCAATCATCAGCGTCGGCGAGCAGGTGTTGCCCGAGGTGATGCGCGGCATGATCGAGGCATCGGCGATGCGCAGGCCGGGGATGCCATGGACCTTGAGCTGCGCATCGACCACGGCGTCGGCGTCGTTGCCCATACGGCAGGTGCCCACCGGATGGAAAATCGTGGTGCCGATCCGCGCGGCGGCTTCATGCAGCTGTTCTTCGCTTTGCAGGCTGGCGCCGGGCAGGTATTCCACGGGATTGAAGGGGCGCAGGGCCGGTGCGGCGACGATGCGCCGGGTCAGGCGGATGGCGTCGGCGGCGACCCGCAGGTCTTGCGGATGGCTCAGGTAATTGGGTTGAATCAGCGGTGCTTCTTGCGGGTTGGCCGAGCGGATGTCCACCCGGCCACGGCTTTGCGGGCGCAGATCGCAGACCGAAGCAGTGAACGCCGGGAAAGCGTGCAACGGTTCGCCAAAGCGCTCCAGCGACAGCGGTTGTACGTGATATTCGAGGTTGGCTGAAGTCTGCTCCGGCCCCGAGCGGGCAAAGGCGCCCAACTGGCTCGGCGCCATGGACAGTGGGCCGCTGCGGTCATACAGGTAGCGCAGGCCCATGCCCAGCTTGCCCCACAGGCTGCCGGCAATTTGGTTCAGGGTGCGGGCATTTTCCAGCTTGTAGATCAGCCGCAGTTGCAGGTGATCCTGCAGGTTGCCACCCACACCGGGTAGCTCATGGGCGACGCCAATGCCCAGCCGTTCCAGCAGCGCACGCGGGCCGATGCCGGAGCGTTGCAGGATGCCGGGCGAGCCGACCGCGCCGGCACACAGGACGATCTCCTTGCGCGCCTTGAAGGTTTTCGCCTGGCCTTGCCAGCGGGCGCTGACCGCCGAGGCGCGGCCATTGTCCAGCAGCACGCGGTCGACTTCGACACCGGTCAGCACGGTCAGATTGGGACGCTGGCGAATGGGTTTGAGAAAGGCCTTGGACGCGTTCCAGCGGATGCCGGCCTTCTGATTGACCTGGAAGTAACCACAGCCTTCGTTGTCGCCCTGGTTGAAGTCATCGATGCTGGCGATGCCGCTTTGTTCGGCGGCGCTGCGGAAGGCGTCGAGAATCGGCCACGACAGGCGCTGACGCTCGACTCGCCATTCGCCCGCGGCACCGTGAAATTCGGCGGCGCCGGCAAAGTGGTTTTCACTCTGTTTAAACAGCGGCAACACGTCCTGCCAGCTCCAGCCAGGGTTGCCGTCGGCGGCCCAGCGGTCGTAGTCAGCGGCCTGGCCGCGCATGTAGATCATGCCATTGATCGATGAGCAGCCACCCAGCACCTTGCCGCGCGGGTAGCTCAGGGCGCGCCCTTGCAGGCCCGGTTGCGCTTCGGTCTTCAAGCACCAGTCGGTGCGCGGGTTGCCGATGCAGAACAGGTAACCCACGGGGATGTGAATCCACGCATAGTTGTCGCGGCCACCGGCTTCGAGCAGCAACACGCGATGTTGCGGGTTGGCCGACAGTCGATTGGCCAACAGACACCCGGCCGGCCCGGCCCCGACCACGATGTAATCGTATTCATCCAGAGAAGTCTGCATCCCTGATCTCGTTTTGTTGTTCTTGTTGTCTGTCATCCTAGTTGTTAGCTTTCGTCAAAAGAATGTTAGTTTTTGCGCAGCCGCTGTGCGTTTTTAAACAGCATCCCGAACGCCAAAGAACAAGGACGATTCATGTTCGACTGGAATGACCTGCGGTTTTTTCTCGAATTGCAACGCAGCGGGCGCTTGCTCACGGCCGCCCGCCGCCTGAACACCACCCATGCCACCGTGGCGCGGCACATCGAGGCCATCGAAAAGAGCCTCGGCACGGCGTTGTTCGTTCAACATGCCCAGGGCTATGAGATGACCCCGGCGGGCGAGGCGTTGCTTAAACACGCCGAGGCGATGGAGAACGTGGCGTTGCTGGCCCAGGAGGAAATCACCCAGTCCAGCGCGCCGCTGGGCAAGATCCGCGTCGGGGTGACCGAAGGGCTGGGCATCATGTTCCTCGCCAGTCGCATGAACGGCTTGTTCGAACGCTACCCGGGGCTGGAAGTGGAACTGGTGGCGGTGCCACGTTTTGTCAGCATCCTCAACCGCGAGGCGGAGATCAGCATCCACCTCGAGCGCCCGGCCGCCGACATGCTGGTCACCCGCAAGCTCACCGACTATCGCCTGGCGTTGTATGCCAGCCAGGACTACCTCGATCGCTCACCGCCGTTGCGCAGTCGTGAGGACCTGGGGCGTCATGGGTGGATTGGCTATGTCGATGATTTGCTGTTCAGCCAGGAACTGATGTTCCTCAACAGCTTCTGCCGCAACCCGCGGGTGGTGTTTCACAGCACCAGCGTGATCGCCCAGCATCAGGCCGCGCGCTCAGGCCTGGGGATTGCCGTGCTGCCGTGCTACATGGCCAGTGCCGACCCGGACCTGGTGCCGCTGCTGCCAGACGAGAGCATCCAGCGCAGCTACTGGATCAGTACTCGCCGCGAGTTGCACAAATCGGTGCGGTTGCGGGTGTTGTGGGATTATGTGGTGCAGTTGTGTGAGCGGGAGCAGGGGTTGTTGTTAGGCGGTGCCTGAACTGGCGCCTTCGCTGGCAAGCCAGCTCCTACAGGGGCAACGCATACCTGTGTAGGAGCTGGCTTGCCAGCGAAGGCGGCGGCACATACAGAATTGATCTGATGGTTTAACCGAGAATCTCGAACGCCGTGCTGGCCAGCCTTTCTCCATTGACCATGACATGCACCGCATGGCGCCCCGCATAATGCCGGCGGGTGGTGAGTTCCTTGATCTGCTGGCCACGACTGACGGCTTCGATCGCGTTGCCGGGCAGGGTCAGCGCCTTGAGCTTGAACACCTTCGCCGAGGTGCTTCCATTGGCCTTGACGTAGTCGATGGCATAGTCGATCACCAGACGCTGACTGCTTTCAACGGTGGATTTGACGGCAAACGACAGGGTGATCTTTTCTCCCAGGCCAATCACCGGCGGTTCGACTTTCACATCGACGATCTCGACTTCGGGCTTGCCACCCGCGCCGATGATCGCCAGTGCCCGCCGGTTGCCCTGTTTGATCAGGCTGCGCAGGGCGTGTCTGGCGATCCATGCGCTGTGCCTGTTGTCCAGCGCCCAGCCTTCGATCAGGTCCAGCACCCAGTCGGGGTGATCCTTGGTGATGTCGTTGAGGTGGTTGGCCACGGATTTGCGCACGTACAGGCTGGTGTCGGCCTTGAGGTTGTCGAGGATGTTCGCGGCGAGTGTCGGATCGGCCTGGATGAGCTCCAGCCGGGATGACCAGGGCAGGCGTGGCCGGCAGCCTTCGCTGGCCAGGCGGCGTACATGTTCGTTGTCATCCAGCGACCAGTCGTGCATCAGCTTGAGTGAGCGTTCAAGGTCGCTGCGCAGAAAATGACGGATCGCGAATTCCGAGGAGCCGAAGGCGGTGAAATACTTCAGTGCGTCCATCGACTGATCGAACGCATGGGCGCCGTAGCTGGCGACATAGTGCGGCAGGCACATGCTGACGAAGCTGCTGTTGAGGCGCGGGGCGAGAGCGCGCAGCACTTGCAGCGACGCCTCGTAGTCCAGGGGGAGTACGGCGTGCAGGCACTCGCTGACCCGGGCCATGCGCTGCATGACGCCAAGATCCGCCAGGCCGGACTGGGCCAGCTTCAGGAAGCGCCTGGCCTCGAATGGCGGATAGACCGCGGTCATTTCGCTGGCGATGTGCTGGAGGCGCTCGGTGTTGAAGATTTCCTTGAGGGCTGGGGCAGGTTGGTCAGTCATGGTGGTTCCCTGGCAATTGTTGTCGATCCATCACACCGCGTTATCGTTCATCGCGAGCAAGCTTGCTCCCACGGAAGAGCGTGTGTGCAGCCTGTTCGCGATGGGGCCCTCAAAATCACCTCATTTTGTGCCCGCTTGCTCCTGCAGTTGATCCGACTCGAATAACCTGGCCAGTTCGGCCCGCGCTTCCTGCGCCGTCTGCAGCACTTTCACTGCGTCGTCGTACACCGCATGCTGGGCTTCAAGCACCTCCTCGTCGTGCTGCTTGAAACGTTTGATCCGCGCATCCGCCTGGGTCTGGGTCAACCCCAACCCGATCAGGGTTTGCCGGCTCATTTCCAGGCTCGAATAATAGGTTTCGCGCACGGCGTGAGCGCCGACGTCCATCAGCCGATGCACATGCTGACGGTTGCGGGCACGGGCGATGATCTTCATGTCCGGATAGAGCTTGCGCACAAGTTCCGCGGTCTTGATGTTGGTGTCCGGGTCGTCGGTGGCGATCACGAAATACTCGGCTTCCCCGACCTTGGCCGCGTTGAGGATTTCCGGGCGCATCGGGTCGCCATAGAAGACCGGCACGCCACCAAAACTGCGGGACAGTTCGATGGTTTCAACCGAGGTGTCGAGGGCCACGAACTTGATGTTCTGTGCGCGCAAGATCCGCGCAATGATCTGGCCCATGCGACCCATGCCGGCGATCACCACCCGTGGCGCGTCGGTGTCGATTTCGCGGAACTTCTGCGGTACTTCCACCGGTTGCACTTTCGGGCTGACCAGGCGCGCGCAAACCAGCAGCAACAGCGGCGTCACGGCCATGGACAGGGTGATGGTCAACACCAGCAAGTCATACATTTGCGCCGCGAACAGCCCGTGATCCCGGCCGATCTTGAACACCACAAAGGCAAACTCACCACCGGCCGCCAACACGATACCCAGGCGGATTGCACTGACCTTGTTCAAGCCGCCGGCCAGGCGACCGACAATAAACAGCAGCGGCAGTTTGATCGCGATCAGCAGCAGGGTCAGGCCCAGCACGGCAATCGGTGTGCTCAGCAACAGGCTCAGATTTGCGCCCATGCCGACGCTGATGAAAAACAGCCCGAGCAACAGGCCCTTGAACGGTTCGATCTGGGCTTCCAGTTCATGGCGATACTCGGAATCCGCCAGCAGCAGGCCGGCGAGGAAGGCGCCCAGGGCCATGGAAATACCGACCAGTTCCATCAGCCAGGCCGTGCCGATCACCACCAGCAATGCCGTGGCGGTGGAGACCTCTGGCAACGCGGTTTTGGTCACCACGCGAAACACCGGTCGCAGCAGATAACGCCCGCCGATCACCACCACGGCGATGCTGGCCAGCACTTGCAGGCCGTGGTTGAGGTCTTCGCTGGCGGTGGTGCTGTGATTTCCGCCGGCCAGCAACGGCACCATGGCGATCAGGGGGATTGCGGCGATGTCCTGAAATAACAGAATCGCGAACGCCAGTCGCCCGTGGGGGCTGGTCAGCTCCTTGCGCTCAGCCAGGCTTTGCAGGCCGAATGCCGTGGACGACAGCGCCAGACCCAGTCCCAGGACGATTGCCGTGTTCAGCGGCTGGGCAAAGCCCCACAGCGCCACCACGCCAATCACCGAGCCGGTCAGCAGCACTTGTGCCAGACCCACGCCGAACACTGATTTGCGCATCACCCACAAGCGGCGCGGCGACAGCTCCAGGCCGATGATGAACAGCAGCAACACCACGCCGAGTTCGGAAATGTTCGCGACGCTTTGCGGGTTGTCGATCAGGCCCAGCACCGACGGGCCGATGATCACCCCGGCAAACAGGTAGCCTAGAACTGCCCCCAGTTGCAGGCGCTTGGCCAACGGAACGATGAGCACGGCCGCCATCAGAAACACGACAGCGGCTTGTAGCAGGTTGCCTTCATGGGGCATGGGCGAAACTCCAGAACTCGACACAGCGGGGGGCGTCAAGGATAAAGGCTGGGCTTGCCGAAGATCTACCGTGGGTTGTCAGTTAGATCTTTACAGTTGCGCCGCCGCCGCCTTCGCGAGCGGGCTCGCGATGGGCATCCGCCGACGAATCGCTATTCGCTGTGTGCCCACACCATGCTCTCGGTGCCTAGCCGATACTGATTGTTCCCGCTGCGCTTGGCCTCATACATCGCCAGGTCGGCAATGTGCAGCAGGCGGTCGATGCTCGGCGCGTGATCGGGGAACACCGCGACGCCAAGGCTGGTGCCGATGTGGCGCTGGTCGTTGCCGATGGTGACGGGCGGGGAGAGTTCGACGAAGATTTTCTGGCAGATCGTGCGCGCTTCGTCTTGCAGGCATTGGCCTTGGGGCAGCCCCTGGAGGATGACCACGAATTCGTCGCCGCCGATCCGGGCAACGGTGTCGGTGCCGCGCAGGATGCGCTTGAGCCGTGTGGCGGTGGTGACCAGCACCCGGTCGCCGGCTGCATGACCATAGCGGTCGTTGATGGCCTTGAAGCCGTTGAGATCGACAAACACCAGGGCCACCCGCGTGGCGCCGGCGCGCGCCAGCTCCAGCGCTTCGGACAGGCGCTCTTCGAGCACCAGGCGATTGGGCAGGCCGGTCAGCGGGTCGAAATGGGCCAGGTGCTTGAGGTAGCTGGCCGAGGCCTTTTCTTCGGTGATGTCGCGTACCACGCCCATCATCTTGATCGTTTCGTTGTGGTCGTTCTTGACCACGTTGCCGGTTTCCCGCAGCCAGCGGATCGTTCCGTCGGGCCAGACCACGCGGTATTCCTCGTCATGGTTTTCGCCGGTTTCCAGGCAACGCAGTTCGCCGGCCCGCACCCTCAGGCGGTCATCGGGATGCACGCAGGAGCAGAACAGGGCGTAGGAGGGCGTCACTTCGCCGATCTTGAAGCCGAACATGCCGAAAATGGCATCTGACCAGTACAACCGGTCGGTATCGACATCCCAGTCCCAGGTGCCGATACGAGCGAAATACTGGCTGCGTTTGAAGCGCTCGGCGTCATCATCCTGGTGGATGTTGCGACCTTCGGACAGGCTGTTGATGACCAGGCGATACTCCGCCAGTTGTTTTTGCAGCGAACGTTCGCGCCAGACCAGCGCGGCGATCAGGGCAAGCGCAATTGAACCAAGGATGACGCAGGTCCAGAGCAGGATCATTCGGGGATGGCCATCAGGGCGGTGAACCGTACGGGTAATTGTTGATTATTTTAGTTCAGCAAACAGCTGTAAACGTCGCGCGGGAGGTGGCAATGGTTGCCAACCAGGGGCAAATCTGGGAAAACGGCGCCCGTCAGGCCCTTGAGGGCGAGTGAGCATACGAGTGAATTCAATGAATGACGAGCTTCAGGTGATCGATCTGCAAGTGGGTGACGGAAAAGCCGCCGTAAAAGGCGCGCTGATCACCACCCAGTACCGTGGCTGGCTGGAGGACGGGACCGAATTCGATTCTTCCCATAGCCGTGGCAAACCCTTCCAGTGCGTGATCGGTACCGGTCGGGTTATCAAGGGCTGGGACTTGGGCATCATGGGCATGCAGGTCGGTGGCAAGCGCAAGTTGCTGGTGCCGGCACATCTGGCCTATGGCGAACGCAGCATGGGCAAGATCACGCCGAATTCGAACCTGATCTTCGAAATCGAATTGCTGGAAGTGCTGACGCGGGATGATTGACTTGTAGCTGGTCAGGCTCCGCTCTATCTGCGACCATATGCGCCATATAGGGGTAGGGGGTATGGGTATGTCGCACATTCACCAACACAAAGATGACTTGATCAAGCGGGTGAGGCGGATTGCCGGTCAGGTGGACGCCGTGGAGCGGGCGCTCGAGTCCGATGCTGATTGCGCCAAGACCCTGCATCTGGTGGCTGCGATCCGGGGCGCGGTCAATGGTCTGCTGGAGCAGTTCATCGACGCCCACGCCCGCGAGCACGTGGCCCATCCGGGCCTGAGCGATGAAGAACGCGCACAGGGCGTGGAAGACTTGTTGCTGGCCATCCGTCGTTATGCCAAGTAGAGGCCTGAATCCCATGAAACAGACACCCCAGGCTTCGCGTTTTACCCACGACCATGTATTTCTCGGCGCATCCCATGATGAAAACGCCCGACGCACCTTATGGGTGGTGGCGCTGACGTTTGTGATGATGATTGGCGAAATCGCTGCCGGTTACATCACCGGTTCCATGGCGTTGCTGGCCGATGGTTTTCACATGGCCACCCACGCCGGGGCCTTGGGCATCGCGGCGCTGGCCTATGGGTTCGCGCGGCGCAACGCCAACAACACGCGTTACAGCTTCGGCACCGGCAAGGTCGGGGACCTGGCCGGTTTTGCCTCGGCCATGGTGCTGGGGCTGGTGGCGATCGGCATTGCCGGTGAGTCCGTTCTTCGCCTGTTTCAGCCAACCACCGTGGCATTCACCGAAGCGACGGTGATTGCGGTAGTGGGGCTGGCGGTGAACATCGTCAGTGCCTTTTTGCTGGCGGGCGACCACGGTCATCATGACCATGATCACGGGCATAGCCACGGCCATCATCACCATCATGACAACAACCTGCGCTCGGCTTATGTCCATGTGCTGGCCGATGCCTTGACTTCACTGCTGGCGATTGCCGCGTTGCTGGCGGGGCGTTATCTGGGGTGGGTGTGGCTGGACCCGGTGATGGGTATTGTCGGCGCCATTGTGATTGCGAAATGGGCCGTTGGATTGATGCGTGACAGCGCTGCGGTGTTGCTCGATGTCACCGATGCCCATATTGCCGATGAGATTCGCGAGTTGCTCAAGTCGGACGATGTGCGTATCAGCGATCTGCATGTGTGGCAGGTCGGCCCGCAGGCACGGGCCGCGATTGTCAGCGTTGTGGCCCCGGCCAATGTCAGTGCCGACACCATTCGCGAACGCCTGGCGCCGGTCCATGAGTTGTCTCACCTGACCGTCGAACACCGCACTGCCTGAGCGGTTTTCGATGAGTCACTGAACAGCGCAATCCGTCCATTCACGGACGGGCGGTAATGCCAGGTCAGGCGATCCAGTGCCGGCTTCATCGTCAGAATTTGCCGGACGGTAGCGCCGGCAATGCATAACGCCAGGCGCTGTCCCGGACATTGATGGCGCCCCGCACCAAAGGTAAAGCTGCGCCGGTTCGGGCGGTCGGGCAGGAACGCGTCGGGGTTGTCGTTGAGCTGCGGGTCGCGATTGGCCGAGGCCAGCAGCACCAGGATCACGTCTGCGGCGCTCAGCCTCACCCCGTCAATCTCGCAGGGGGTGGTGACGAAGCGGCGGGTGTTCTGGACCGGCGGGTCGAAGCGCTGCACTTCGGCCAGCAGATCTTCGACGGGGGTTGATTCGCTGCGCAACGACGGGTGTCGAATCAATGCCAGCACGGCGTTGCCGATCAACCCGGCAGTGGCCTCGAAGGTCTGGGAGAACAGGCCGATCAGGTTGGCGATCAGCGTTTGCGGCGCACCGGACGCGAAGCGCTGGCGGATACCTGCAAGCAATTGGCTGTGGTTGTGCGGATCGTCGAGCAATTCGATGAGGTAACCGCTCAAGTGTTCGGCTGCGGCGTGGGCGGTGGTCAATTGCGCCGCGTCACTCAAGGGCGACAGGCAGGCGACGAAATCCGCCGTCAACTCGCTGACGGCGCGGCCCTGAGCCGGGGTGAATCCCAACAACGCCGCCACCACGCACACCGGCCCGCGGAACATGGCGTTGTACAGGCCAGCGGCATCCGCGGTCACCAATCGGGCGCTGACCAGGGTTTCGACCTCCCGCGTATCGATCGACTCCAGACCCGGCGCAATCGCCGACCGTGGGCAACGCTGGCGCTCGCCCTCATTCATGCGCATCAATTGGCCGAACACCTGGCCGGCGATGCCATCGGCGATCGCCTTGGGGACTGGCTCCTGCACGGGGCGAACGTGGCAATCGGGATGCGCCAGGACGGCGGCCACCGCCCGGGCGCTGCTGGCCACCCACAGATTCAACCCCGGATGAAAAGCCAGCCCGCCTTCGGCACGCAGTTGGGCGTAGTAGGGATAGGGATCGGTATGGGTCGCAGCGATGATCGGGTCCATGGGTCACAGCCTTTTGTTGTCGGAAAGTGTTGCTACTATCTCCAGTCCGAAAGGGCATTGATTCGTCCGGGAGCGAAATATGAGCGCAGAACAACACGACATCGGCGTCTCGCAGGTGGCAGCAGCCATCGCTGAGCCTGCGCGGACGAAAATCCTCTGTTCGCTGATGGACGGCCACGCCCGCACCAGCACTGAACTGGCGGCGGTGGCCGAAGTCAGCGCGTCGACCGCCAGTGCCCACCTGGCCAAACTCAAGGAACTGGCGCTGGTACGGCTGCACGTTCAGGGACGTCATCGCTATTACAGCCTGGCGGACAAACGCGTGGCCCAGGCCCTGGAGGCGCTGATGGTGATCGGCCAGAACTCCGCGCCAAGCTTCCAGTCGCGCACCCCGGATCGCCTGCAGTTTGCCCGCACCTGCTACGACCACATGGCGGGCACCCTGGCGGTGTTGATACATGACCGGATGCTCGAAGCGGGCTGGCTCGAGGAAACCGACGAACGGGCCTATCGCTTGACTGACAGTGGTTCGGCAATGTTTCAGGGGCTTGGGATCGAGGTACGGGAATTGAGCAGCTTGCGCCGTCGCTTTGCCTGCCCGTGCCTGGACTGGAGCATGCGTCGGCCACATCTGGGCGGATCGCTGGGCGCGGCGTTGCTGCAAACGGCGCTCAAGCGCAAGTGGGTGACCCAGGATCTGGACAGCCGCGCGTTGGCGTTGACGGCGTTGGGGCGCAAGGAGATAGCGGGGCGGTTCGGGGTTGAGTGGCGGTTGGATATTGAGGGGAAGAGCAAAAGATCGCAGCCTGCGGCAGCTCCTGCGGGGGTTGCGAAATATCCAATGTAGGCGTTGCCGCAGGCTGCGATCTTTTCATTCGGCCATGAAAAAGCCCCCCGTCGGTCACCCGATGGGGGGCTTTTTTGGGGCTGGCGTCAGATCAGACCTTGACGATCCAGCCCGCTGGCGCTTCGATGTCGCCGGTTTGCACGCCGGTCAGCTCTTTGTAGAGCTTCTGGGTGACCGGGCCGACTTCGGTTTCGCTGTGGAACACGTGCAGGTGGTCGTTGTAGTTGATGCCGCCAATCGGCGTGATCACCGCGGCCGTACCGCAAGCACCGGCTTCCTTGAAGTCGGAGAGCTTGTCGATGAACACGTCGCCCTCGATCACTTCCAGGCCCAGGCGCGATTTGGCCAGCTCGATCAGTGACAGACGGGTGATGCCCGGCAGTACCGATGGCGAGTTCGGGGTCACGAACTTGTTGTCGTGGGTGATCCCGAAGAAGTTGGCCGAACCGACTTCCTCGATCTTGGTATGGGTCAGCGGGTCCAGGTAGATGCAGTCGGCGAAATGCGCCTTCTTGGCCTGGGAGCCCGGCATCAGGCTGGCGGCGTAGTTGCCACCGACCTTGGCGGCACCGGTGCCTTGTGGCGCGGCGCGGTCGTAGCTGGAGATCAGGAAGTTGTGCGGGGTCAGGCCGCCCTTGAAGTAGGCGCCGACCGGGATGCAGAAGATCGAGAAGATGAACTCCGGCGCGGTACGCACGCCGATGTTGTCACCCACGCCGATCACGAACGGGCGCAGGTACAGCGCGCCGCCGGTGCCGTACGGCGGGATGAAACGCTCGTTGGCGCGGACCACGTCCTTGCATGCTTCGACGAATTGTTCGGTGGACACCTGCGGCATCAGCAGGCGAGCGCAGCTGCGTTGCATGCGTGCGGCGTTCCGGTCCGGGCGGAACAGGTTGATCGAACCGTCCTTGCAGCGGTAGGCCTTCAGGCCTTCGAAGCACTGCTGGCCATAGTGAAGGGCAGTGGAGCCTTCGCTGATGTGCAGCACGTTGTCTTCGGTCAGGGTGCCTTTGTCCCACTCGCCGTTACGCCAGTGCGACAGATAGCGCTTGTCGGTCTTGATGTAGTCAAAACCCAGCTTGTCCCAATTAATGCTTTCGTTACCCATGACACCCTCTATCACTTGACAACCGCCGAAACGGTTAAAGGCTTCTGACGTTTTTTGGATGGGCACAACAATACTTCATTCCGGGCCCATTTCGCAGCCCGGATTGCGTTCCTTGTAGGAGCGAGCTTGCTCCGGGCGGCGATCCGACGATGGACGTCAACGATAACGCGTCTCGTCTGAATGACCGCGTTGTCCTGACGTTTTTCGCGAGCGAGCTCGCTCCTACAGGTGCAACGCATGCCCCAGAGCCCGCAACGCCGCTTCCTGCACCGCCTCGCCGAGCGTCGGATGGGCATGGATGGTGCCGCCGATGTCTTCCAGCCGCGCGCCCATCTCCAGGCTTTGTGCAAACGCCGTGGACAATTCGGACACGCCGACGCCCACCGCCTGCCAGCCGACAATCACATGATTGTCGCGACGGGCGACCACGCGCACGAAGCCGCTTTTCGATTCCAGGGTCATGGCCCGGCCATTGGCGGCGAACGGGAAGCTGGAAACGATGCAGTCCCAGCCTGCGGCCTTGGCCTCGTCCGGGGTCTTGCCGACCACCACCAGTTCCGGGTCGGTGAAGCACACGGCAGCGATGGCGGTCGGGTTGAACTCGCGGGACTTACCGCTGATCAGTTCGGCAACCATCTCGCCCTGTGCCATGGCCCGGTGCGCAAGCATCGGTTCGCCGCTCAGGTCGCCGATGGCGTAGACGTTGCGCATGCTGGTCTGGCAGCGGTGGTCGATCTTGATCGACGAACCGTTCATGTCCAGGTTCAGCGCTTCGAGGTTCCAGCCCTGGGTGTTCGGCTTGCGACCGACGGCCACCAGCACCTGATCGGTTTCCAGGTTCAGGGTCTCGCCGCCCGGTTCCAGTACCTGCAAGGTATTGTTAGAAGAATCAAAGCCTTGCACGCTGTGTTTCAAGTAAAGCTTCACGCCGAGCTTTTTCAGTTCGTCGTGCACAGGCTGGGTCAGTTCGGCGTCGTAGGCCGGCAGGATGCGCTCCTGCGCTTCCACCACGCTGACCTCGGCGCCGAGCTTGCGATAGGCAATGCCCAGCTCCAGACCGATGTACCCGCCGCCGACCACGATCAAGCGCTTGGGCACGGAGGTCGGCGCCAGGGCTTCGGTGGACGAGATGATCGGCCCGCCAATGGGCAGCATCGGCAGGTCGACGCTCCTGGAACCGGTGGCCAGTACCAGGTGTTCGCACTGGATGCGCGTGTCGCCGACTTCCACGGTCTTGCCGTCGATGACTTTGGCCCAGCCTTGTACGACCTGGACCTTGTGCTTTTTCAGCAGCGCCGCGACGCCGGTGGTCAGGCGATCGACAATGCCGTCCTTCCACTCGACGCTCTTGGTGATATCGAGGGTCGGTGCCGAAACGCTGATGCCCAGGGCCGAATGCTGGCTGTGGTGTTGCGTCTGGTGAAACTGCTCGGCGACATGAATCAGTGCCTTGGACGGAATGCAGCCGATGTTCAGGCAGGTGCCGCCCAGGGATTGGCCTTCCACCAGGATGGTCGGGATGCCCAACTGGCCGGCACGGATCGCGGTCACATAACCGCCGGGGCCGCCGCCGATGATCAGCAGTGTGGTGTTCAGAGTTTGCATGCGTGCTCCACCAAAATTAGTCCACAAACAGGGTCGCGGGTTGTTCGAGCAAGCCACGAATGGCCTGGATGAATAGCGCCGCGTCCATGCCGTCGACCACGCGGTGATCGAAGGAGCTGGAGAGGTTCATCATCTTGCGGATCACGATCTGGCCTTTGATCACCATTGGCCGTTCGACGATCTTGTTCACACCGACAATCGCCACTTCCGGCAGGTTCAGCACCGGCGTGCTGACGATGCCGCCCAAGGCGCCGAGGCTGGTCAGGGTGATGGTCGAGCCGGACAACTCATCGCGGCTGGCCTTGCCGTTGCGTGCGGCGCTGGCCAAACGCGAGATTTCCGCCGCGCTGTCCCACAGGCTGCGGGCTTCGGCGTGACGCACCACCGGCACCATCAGGCCGACATCGCTCTGGGTCGCGACACCGACGTGGACCGCACCGAGGCGGGTAATGACCTGGGCTTCGTCGTCGTAGCGGGCGTTCATTTGCGGGAAGTCACGCAGGGCGACGACCATGGCGCGGACCAGGAACGGCAGCAGGGTCAGCTTGCCGCGGGTGGCGCCATGTTTTTCGTTGAGGTGCGCGCGCAGCTCTTCCACCGCGGTGACGTCGATTTCTTCGACATAACTGAAGTGGGCTGCACGCTGGGTGGCGTCCTGCATGCGCTGGGCGATCTTGCGGCGCATGCCGATCACCGGGATCTGCTGCTCATCGGTACGTTGGGCGTAAGCAGCCGCCACCGGTGCCGAAGCGTTCGACTGACCCTGAGCCAGGTAGGCGTCGAGGTCTTCATGCAGTATGCGGCCGGCCGGGCCGGTGCCACGCACCAGGCGCAACGGAATACCGAGGTCCAGCGCATGCTTGCGCACGGCCGGGGAGGCCAGCGGACGCTCATCGGCTTGGCGAGCGACCATCGGGCCCTGGCAGACGGCAGCTTTCGGCGCCGGGGCCGCGACCGGTTTGCTTTCAACCACGGCTTCAACTTTGGGCGTGGCCACCGGGGCTTCTTTAACGGGGGCCGGTTGCGCCGACTCCTTAACGTTGCCCGCGCCTTCGACTTCAATGCTGATCAGCACGCTGCCGACCGCCATGACTTCGCCCGGCTGGCCGCCAAGGGCGATGACCTTGCCATGCACCGGCGACGGGATATCCACCATTGCTTTATCGGTCATGACATCGGCCAGTACCTGATCTTCGACGACCAAATCGCCGACCTTGACGTGCCACTGTGACAATTCAACTTCTGCAATGCCTTCGCCAATGTCCGGCATTTTAATGACGTGCGTGCCCATTCAGACCTCCATGACCCGTTTCAACGCCGCGCCCACTCGGGACGGCCCTGGGAAATACGCCCACTCTTGCGCGTGCGGGTAAGGGGTATCCCAACCGGTGACGCGTTCGATTGGCGCTTCCAGGTGGTGGAAGCAATGTTCTTGCACCAGCGCCACCAGTTCGGCGCCGAAACCGCAGGTGCGGGTGGCTTCGTGAACCACGACGCAGCGGCCGGTTTTCTTCACGGATTTGACGATGGTTTCCAGGTCCAGCGGCCACAGGCTGCGCAGGTCGATGACTTCGGCATCGACGCCGGTTTCTTCAGCGGCGACTTGCGACACGTACACGGTGGTGCCGTAGGTCAGCACGGTGACGTCCTTGCCCGGACGGGCGATCGCGGCAACGTCCAGCGGTACGGTGTAGTAGCCGTCCGGCACCTGTGCCGCAGGGTGTTTCGACCACGGGGTTACCGGGCGTTCGTGGTGGCCGTCGAAGGGACCGTTGTACAGGCGTTTGGGCTCAAGGAAAATCACCGGGTCATCGTTTTCGATGGAGGCGATCAACAGGCCTTTGGCGTCGTACGGGTTGGACGGCATGACGGTGCGCAGACCGCACACCTGAGTGAAGAGTGCCTCGATGCTCTGGCTGTGGGTCTGGCCGCCGTAGATGCCGCCGCCGCAAGGCATGCGCAGGGTCATCGGTGCGGTGAACTCGCCGGCCGAGCGATAACGCAGGCGCGCGGCTTCGGAAATGATCTGATCATAGGCCGGGTACACGTAGTCGGCGAACTGGATCTCCACCACCGGGCGCAGACCGTAGGCACCCATGCCTACGGCGGTACCGACGATGCCGCTTTCGGAAATCGGCGCGTCGAACACCCGGGAGGTGCCGTACTTGCTCTGCAGGCCTTCGGTGCAGCGGAACACGCCGCCGAAGTAGCCCACGTCCTGGCCGTAGACCACGACGTTGTCGTCACGTTCAAGCATCACATCCATGGCCGAGCGCAGGGCCTGGATCATGGTCATGGTGGTCGTGGTCATGGCGGTTTCCAGCTCGATTTTGTTGTTGTGATCGTTCATGTCAGATCCCCAACTCTTGACGCTGGCGCTTCAAGTGCTCCGGCATCTCTTTGTAGACGTCTTCGAACATGGTCGCGGGGCTCGGAATCTGGCCGCCGGCGAGGGTGCCGTACTGTTCGGCTTCTTTCTGTGCGGCGATCACTTCGGCTTCCAGTTCGGCGCTGACGGCAGCGTGTTCCTCTTCGGACCACTGGCCGATCTTGATCAGGTGCTGCTTGAGACGCGCGATCGGATCACCCAGCGGGAAGTGGCTCCAGTCGTCGGCGGGACGGTATTTGGACGGATCATCGGAGGTCGAGTGCGGGCCGGCACGGTAAGTGACCCATTCGATCATGGTCGGGCCGAGACCGCGGCGCGCACGTTCGGCGGCCCAGGCAGAAGCTGCGTAGACCGCGACGAAGTCGTTGCCATCGACCCGCAGGGAGGCAATACCGCAACCGACGCCGCGACCGGCGAAGGTGGTGGCTTCACCACCGGCAATCGCCTGGAACGTGGAAATCGCCCACTGGTTGTTGACCACGTTGAGGATCACAGGTGCACGGTACACGTGGGCGAACGTCAGGGCGGTGTGGAAATCCGACTCGGCGGTGGCACCGTCGCCGATCCATGCCGAGGCGATTTTGGTGTCGCCCTTGATCGCCGAGGCCATGCCCCAGCCCACGGCCTGAATGAACTGGGTGGCGAGGTTGCCGGAAATGGTGAAGAAACCGGCGTCCTTGACCGAGTACATGATCGGCAATTGCCGGCCCTTGAGCGGATCGCGCTCGTTGGACAGCAACTGGCAGATCAGGTCGACCAGCGGTACGTCGCGGGCCATCAGGATGCTTTGCTGGCGGTAGGTGGGGAAGCACATGTCGTCGATGTTCAAGGCCAGGGCCTGGGCACTGCCGATGGCTTCTTCGCCAAGGCTTTGCATGTAGAACGACATTTTTTTCTGACGCTGGGCGACCACCATGCGGTTGTCGTAAATACGCGTCTTGAGCATGGCGCGCATGCCCTTGCGCAGGATCGCCACTGGCACGTTTTCTGCCCAGGGACCGTGGGCGTTGCCCTGGTCGTCGAGCACGCGGATCAGGCCGCGGGCCAGATCAGCCGTGTCAGCCGGTTCAACGTCGATTTGGGGTTTGCGCACCGTGCCGGCATCGGTCAGATGCAGGTAGGAGAAGTCGGTTTTGCATCCTGGACGGCCCGAGGGTTCGGGGACGTGCAGGCGCAGCGGTTCGTACGCTTGGGTCATGGCTTCTACGCTCGATCTTGTGAATTTCTTGTAGTGAGCTGACAGATTTCGTTCGGTAGAAGAAATCTTGTCCTACAACAATCATAGGCCCGGCCAAGAAGAATATTTCTCTCTGTTTCGTTGCGTTGAAGGTCATTTGAAGATAAAAAACCTGCATAAACATAAAAAGCAGGTGGTTTTGTCTCATGCGCAAACTGGACCGTACCGATATCGGCATTCTCAACAGCCTTCAGGAGAACGCCCGCATCACCAACGCCGACCTCGCACGCTCGGTGAACCTGTCGCCGACGCCGTGTTTCAACCGGGTCAAGGCCATGGAAGAACTGGGGGTGATTCGCGAACAAGTGACGCTGCTCGATGCCGACCTGTTGGGGTTGCACGTGAACGTGTTCATTCACGTCAGCCTGGAGAAGCAGGTAGAGGAGGCGTTGCAGCATTTCGAAGAAGCGATTTCCGATCGCCCCGAAGTGATGGAGTGCTACCTGATGGCCGGCGACCCGGACTATCTGATCCGGGTGCTGGTGCCGACCATTCAGTCGCTGGAGCGTTTCATGATGGACTTTCTGACCAAGGTGCCGGGGGTGGCGAACATTCGTTCGAGCTTTGCGCTCAAGCAGGTGCGCTACAAGACCGCGCTGCCGTTGCCGGCCAACGGCCTGACCCTTGGCAATTAGACACAAGCATCTTTATCGCCTGATACGCCGCCTTCGCTGGCAAGCCAGCTCCTACACAAGGTTTGCGCACGCCCGTAGCCCCTGTAGGAGCTGGCTTGCCAGCGAAAGGCCGCAGGCCGCTTTCAGCATTTCAAGTTTTTGTGTTCAGAGTTTGTTCAGGGGGATTTTCAGGTAGGTCACGCCATTGCCCTCGGCCGGCGGCAAATTCCCCGCCCGCACATTCACCTGGATCGCCGGCAGCAACAGTGTCGGCATGCCCAGCCCGGCATCACGCCGGGTGCGCATGTCGACGAAGGCGGCTTCGTCGATGCCGTCGCGCACGTGGATGTTGCTTTTGCGCTGTTCACCCACAGTCGTCATGTATTGGGAGGAACGGCCCTCGGGCGGGTAGTCGTGGCAGACGTACAGGCGCACGCTGGCGGGGAAGGCCAGCAGTTTGTGGATCGAGGCGTACATCTGGTTGGCATTGCCGCCCGGAAAGTCGCAGCGCGCGGTGCCCACGTCCGGCATGAACAGCGTATCGCCGACCAGTATCGCATCGTTGCCGATCAGGTAGGCCATGTCCGCCGGAGTATGACCGGGCACGTGCAGGGCGGTCGCCCTGAGGTTGCCGATCATGAACGATTCGTCGGGGGCGAACAGGTGATCGAACTGCGATCCGTCGACGCAAAAGGCAGGCTCCAGATTGAACAGCGCCTTGAACACGTCCTGCACCTTGCTGATCGACTCGCCAATGGCGATCTTGCCGCCCAGTTGCCCGCGCAGGTAGGGCGCGGCGGACAGGTGATCGGCGTGGGCATGGGTTTCCAGCAGCCATTGCACTTGCAAGTGACGGGCGCGGACGAAGGCGATGATTTTGTCGGCCTGGGTGGTCGCGGTACGCCCGGAGGCTGCGTCGTAATCGAGCACCGGATCGACAATCGCACACTGCCCGCCGTCAGCCTCGTAGACCACGTAGCTGTAGGTCGAGGAGGCGGGGTCGAGGAAAGCTTCAATCAGCGCGGGCATGGACACGGACCTGTACAGGGGTAGAAAAGTCAGTCATGGGTTGCAACACTTTATGTAAAAACATAATGTTCACAGCTTAAGTGACGTTGAAGGCATCCTGCAAATGCAATCCAGTCTGACCGAATGTGAAGTCGCCCAACTGCGCGCCTCGGCCTCCAAGGCGTGTGCGCTGCTCAAGGCCCTGGCCAATGAGGATCGCCTGTTGATCCTGTGCCAGCTCACCCAGGGCGAGCGCAACGTTGGCGATCTGGAAAAAATGACCGGCGTACGCCAACCGACCCTGTCCCAGCAATTGGGCATCCTGCGCGATGAAGGACTGGTCGCGACCCGTCGTGAAGGCAAGTACATTTTTTACGGTCTCGCCAGTCACGAAGTGATCCAGGTAATGAAAACCCTCTCCGGGCTGTATTGCGGGGCCGTGCTTAAAAGCTGGGTTCAACCCTGATCTTGTCCAACACACCGAACCTGTAGGAGCGAGCTCGCTCCTACAAGTGCAGCAAAAGGAACAAGCAATGAACATCTGCGTGATCGAACCCGACTCCCGGCACTACTGAGAACTCCCTATGTTGCTGGCAAGTCTGTTTGGTGCAGTGATGGGGTTGGTGCTCGGCTTGACTGGCGCCGGTGGCGGTATCCTGGCGGTCCCGGCCCTGGTGTTGGGGTTGGGCTGGAGCATGACCCAGGCCGCTCCGGTGGCGTTGTTCGCGGTGGGCAGTGCGGCAGCGGTCGGCGCCATCGACGGCTTGCGCCATGGCCTGGTGCGGTATCGCGCGGCGCTGCTGATCGCGGCGTTGGGCGCGGTGTTTTCGCCGCTGGGCATCTATTTCGCCCACCGGTTACCGGAAAAGATCCTGATGATCCTGTTCAGCCTGCTGATGGTCGTGGTGGCCGGGCGGATGTTGCGCCGCGAGCGCAAGGACGAAGGCCCCAGCGATCACGGTCATGCCAACTGGGGCCAGAAGAACTGCATGCTCGATCAACAGACCGGGCGTTTTTCCTGGACCGCCAAATGCACCGCGACCCTCGCCGCTCTCGGGGCAGTGACCGGTGTGGTCTCGGGATTGCTGGGGGTGGGCGGCGGCTTTCTGATCGTCCCGGCGTTCAAGCAACTGACCGATGTGCAGATGCGCGGGATTGTCGCCACCTCGCTGATGGTGATCAGCCTGATTTCCGCCATCGGCGTGATCGGCGCGTTCCAGGCCGGCGTACGCATCGACGGTTCGGGCATTGCGTTCATCGTCTCCAGCATCGTCGGCATGATCATCGGCCGCAAGCTCTGCGCCCGGGTGCCGGCGCGGGCGTTGCAGGTCGGGTTTGCCAGCATCTGCGTCGTGGTCGCCGTGTACATGCTGATAAAAGCGAGCGCTTGACCTGTAGGAGCCCGGCTTGCCGGCGAAGGGGGCTTCAAGTGCGCCTTCGCCGGCGAGCCGACCCTGCGCAACGTCGACAGCGACGGCTACCTGTTGCAGGGCTCCTACAAACTGGGCAAGAACCGCCTGGCCTTGGCCTACGGCAAGACCAACGACGATGGCAACGGCGTGGTCGGCAGCGGCGCGGACTACGAGACCCGCGGCATCGCGTTGTTCCATGACGTGAACGACAACCTCAAGCTGGTGGCCGAGTACAACCAGTTCGAAATCAACGGCCACGACACCGACGAGCAGAACGAAGACACCGACACCTTTGCCGTGGGTGCGGTGCTGACCTGGTAATAAAGCCGATCTGCTTATCCTTTCCTTGTGGCGAGGCAGCTTGCTGCCGCTGGAGCGCGTAGCGGTCCGAATTCTGGTCGCGCATCGGCCGGTTTTGGGCCTGCTACGCAGTCCAGCGGGAGCAAGCTCCCTCGCCACGAAAGCGCGTGCTTCACCTCTGCAGCTACATCTTTCAAGTCCCCACCCCCTCAAACACTCTCATCCCATCGAAGCGGCTACCCGCTACCCAAGTAGCATTCGTCGCACCTCGCAGGCTTCGTACACTCGTGCCTCATACACACGCACCTGCGGGAGGTAAGGATGCAGCAGAGCGAAGGCGTCGTCAGCGCAATGTCCCAGGCCACCGATGCCCGACAGGTCGCGCAGGAACTGGCGCGACAGTTGTTGCATCCGCACCTGGGGTTCGTGCTGTTTTTCTGTTCCGCCGAGTACGACTTGCAGGCGCTGGGCCAGGCCTTGCAGCAAAGCTTCGGCGGCATTCGCCTGGCGGGCTGCACCAGCGCCGGGGAAATCACTGCGCTGGGCTACGGGCGCAATTGCGTGACGGCGGTGGGTTTCGATCACCGGCACTTTTCCATCGCCATCGAGCTGATCGACCAGATGGAGCACTTCAGCCTGATCGACGCCCAGCAAATGGTCGAGCGCCTGGTCAGTGGCTGTCGCAGCAACACCCTGGCCCCGATCAAGGGCAACAGCTTTGCCCTGACCCTGCTCGATGGCCTGTCCAGTCGCGAGGAAATGGTCCTGGCGGCCTTGAGCGCGGCCTTGGGCGATATTCCGCATTTCGGCGGCTCGGCCGGCGACGATAACTACCTGACCCATACCCATGTGTACTTCGATGGCGAGTTTCACAGCGGCGCGGCCGTGGTGGTGCTGGTCAATACCTGGCTGGATTTCGAAGTGTTCACCACCCACCACGTGCTGCCCCGTGCCGAGAAGCTGGTGGTCACCGGGGCCGACAGCGCCTCACGGCGAGTCTTCGAACTCAATGCCGAACCGGCCGCCGCCGAGTACGCCCGGCACATCGGCGTGCCGGTGGCGCAGCTCGATCACCGGGTCTTCGCCGCGAACCCGTTGGCGGTACGGATCAACCAGCAGTACTACGTGCGGGCCATCCAGCAGGTGCATCCGGACCTGAGCCTGAGTTTCTACTGCGCCGTGGAAAATGGCATCGTCCTCACCGCCATGACCCCGGGGCCGATGCTGCCGAACCTGCAGAGCCTGTTCGAGGGGTTGCAGGAGCGACTGGGGGATTTGCTGCTGACCATCGGTTGCGACTGTTTCCTGCGGCGTCTGGAGCTCGAAGACGACGGCAGTCTTGATCAGATCGGCTCGTTTTTGCGTGAGCAACGGGTGATGGGTTTCAACACCTATGGAGAACAGTTCAATGGCATGCACATCAACCAGACCTTCACCGGCGTTGCCATTGCCCGTGGCCGTGCCCCAGGACATCGCTGAGCTGCAGGCCGAGCTGGCCGCGCTGCGCCTGGAAAACCATAAACTGCAGCGCATCAATGGCGCGCTGATCGAACGGGTCGAGTCCGGGGTGACCCGCGGCAACGATCCGTACGCGGCGTTCCAGCATTCGGTGGTGCTGGCCGAGCAAGTGCGCGAACGCACCGATGCCCTGAACCAGGCCATGGCCGAACTCAAGGCCGGTAATCATTTGCTCAGCGAAGCCCGCCTGCGCGCGGAAACGGCACATCAACACCTGATCGATGCCATCGAAAGCATTTCCGACGCCTTCGTGCTGTTCGATGCCGAGCAGCGCATCGTGCTGTTCAACAGTCGCTTCAAGGCGTTCTGGAGCAACAGCCGGGTGCGGATCAACGCCGGCATGCGCCTGACCGAGGTCAAGCGGTTGATGATGAACAACCCCCTGTTCACCGAAGAGCCACGCGGGCATGCCGACGAAAACCTGTTGTACCGCCTGCAGAACGGGCGCTGGCTGCAAGTCAGCGAGCGGCCGACCCAGGAAGGAGGGCGGGTGATTCTGTTCACCGACATTACCGACGTCAAACTCAGCGAAACCATGCGTCGTGAGCAGGCGGTGGCGCAGAAGTCGCATTTGTTGCAGCGGGCGGTCGACAACCTGTCCCAAGGGGTGGCGATGGTCAGCGCCGAGGGCATTCTTGAATTATGGAACCGGCGTTTCCTGGAGTTGAGCGGTCTGGCGCCGGTGGCGGCCCATCGCCCGTTTGCCGAAGTGATTGCCGACAGCGAGTTGAACCTTTTGACCCCGGCCAGTCGCGATGGCAATGGACGACCGATCCGCGAATGCGAGCAGCGCCTGTTCGATGGCCGGGTCCTGGAAATCCGCACCCATCCGTTGCCCGCCGGCGGTTTCGTCAACACCTTCACCGACATCACCGAACGCTACCAGCACGCCGAGGCGCTGAGTGAAAGCGAACACTGGATTCGCCTGATTACCGATCACGTACCGGCATTGATTGCCTACCTCAATGCCGACCTGGTCTACGAGTTCACCAACAAGGTCTACGAAGAGTGGTACTGCTGGCCCCGCGGCGTGATGCTCGGCCAGAGCCTGCGCGAGGTGCACAGCGAACAGCATTACCAGCGGCTGGAGTCCTACGTGGCCAGGGCACTGGCCGGCGAGAGCGTGACCTTCGAGTTCGCTGAAACCAATGTCAACAACCAGGAGCGCTACATGCTGCGCTCCTATGTGCCCAACCGTCTGGCCAGTGGCGAAGTGGTGGGGATTTTCGTGCTGATCCGCGACATCACCGAACGCCGCCGCACCGCCGAAGCACTGCATCAGGCCTATCAGAACCTTGAGTTGCGGGTACGCGAGCGCACGGCGGAGTTGACCACCCTCAACGACCAGTTGCTGCGCGAGATCGATGAGCGGCGCCTGGTCGAGTCGCGCTTGCGCGAGGCCAAGCAGGAAGCCGAGCAGGCCAACCTGTCGAAAACCAAGTTCCTCGCCGCCGTCAGCCATGACCTGCTGCAACCGTTGAATGCCGCGCGCCTGTTTACCAGTGCCTTGCTGGAGCGGCGCGAGCCGATGTCCAGCGAAGTTCTGGTGCGCAACGTGAGCAATTCCCTGGAAGACGTGGAGAACCTGCTCGGCACCCTGGTGGATATTTCCAAGCTCGATGCGGGGGTGATCAAGGCCGACATTGTGCCGTTCGCCCTCAGTGAGCTGCTGGACAACCTGGCCGCCGAATACACCCAGGTGGCACGCAGTGAAGGCCTGCAACTGCACTTCATCGGCTGTTCGGCGCTGGTGCGCAGCGACATCCAGTTGCTGGCGCGGATTCTGCGCAACCTGCTGAGCAATGCGATTCGCTATACCTGCAGTGGCCGCGTGGTGCTCGGTTGCCGGCGGCATCATCAGTGCCTGACGATCGAAGTCTGGGACAGCGGCATGGGCATTGCCGAGCATCGCCTGGAGGAGATTTTCCAGGAGTTCAAGCGCGGTGATGTGCAGCGGCCCGATCAGGATCGCGGCCTGGGCCTGGGCCTGGCGATTGTCGAGAAAATTGCCGGCATCCTCGGGCATCGCATTCACGTGCGCTCGTGGCCGGGCCGGGGTTCGATGTTCTCGGTCGAAGTACCGTTGAGCGCCACTGCGCCGCAACCATCGCCGGCGCTGCAGATGAGCGAGCCGATGCTGGAACGCCTGCGCGGTGCCCGGATCTGGGTGCTGGACAATGACGCGACCATCTGTGCCGGCATGCGCACCTTGCTGGAGGGATGGGGGTGTCGGGTGGTGACGGCGCTGTCGGAGGAGGACCTGGCGCGGCAAGTGGACAACTATCACGCCGAGGCCGACCTGCTGATCGCCGACTATCACCTGGATAACGATCGGAACGGTGTCGATGCGGTGGCAAGAATCAACGCCCGCCGTGCCTCACCGATCCCGGCGATGATGATCACGGCCAACTACAGCAATGAACTCAAACAGCAGATCCGCGAGCTGGGCCACACCCTGATGCACAAACCGGTGCGGCCGATGAAGCTGAAGACGGCGATGAGTCATTTGCTGGGCAGGCCTTGAGTTTTGAGCGGTGATTGAGGGCCTCTTCGCTGGCAAGCCAGCTCCTACAGGGTTGAGGTGATTCTGTAGGAGCTGGCTTGCCAGCGAAAAGGGCGACCCGGTCTGTCAGGTAAAACCTCAACGCCGCAGATATGACCCGAAATCTATATCCCCGGCACTCAGGATCGCCTGAACCCGATTGTGCACGTTGAGCTTGCGCAGGATCGCCGAGACGTGGGCCTTGACCGTGGTTTCGGCGATTTCCAGGGTGTAGGCGATCTGCTTGTTCGATTCGCCCTTGGTCATGCGCTCCAGCACCTGCAGTTGCTTGCGGGTCAGGGCCTGGAGCAGCTCGGGCGGGAAGCTCGGGGTGTCGTTCATGCGCCGGTGGGTGCTGCTTTTGGCGGTGCGGATGATGTCCGGGGGCAGGTAGACGTTGCCATTGAGAATCTGCTGGATGGCATCGGTCATCTGGGTGCGGGGTGACGACTTGGTGATGAAACCCACCGCGCCGTAGGTGATGGCTTGCAGCACGATCTGCTTGTCCTGCTCGGCAGAGACAATCACCACCGGAATGGTCGGCGCCTCGTTACGCAGGTTGATCAGGCCATTGAGGCCGTGCATGCCGGGCATGTTCAGGTCGAGCAGGATCAGGTCCAGGTCGTCGTGTTCCTGGGTCAGGGCCAGGGCGCTGTCCAGGTCAGCGGTTTCCATTACTTCGCTGCCGGCAAAACCGTCGCTGATGACGTTGTGGATGGCTTCGCGAAACAGCGGGTGATCGTCGGCAATCAGGATTTTGTACATGGCCTTTCACCTCATTATTTTGATTATGGTGTGGCAACAACGCGCACGCGTAAAACTCAGGGAAAGGGCTCGGGCCGGGCCGGCGAAACCGGCAGCCCGGCCGCTTGCCAGGCGTCCAGGCCATCGCGATACCAATACAGAGTCTTATAGCCCATGGTGGCTGCGCGCTTGACCGCATTCCAGCTCAACCAGCAGTCGGAGCGGCAATAGAAGACCAGCGGTTGCGTCGGGTCGCCGGCGGTCAGCTTTTTCAGGTTGGCGGCGAAATAGTCCTGCCATTGCGGCGTGAGGTCGCCGTCTCCGGTATTGGCCAGCCAATGGCTGCCGGGCAGGTTTTCATGGGGCTGGTCTTCGATGAATTGCCCTTGCAGCCACTGACGGCGGTAGACGTCGATCAGCGCCGGGCGCGGGGTTTGATTGAGCAGGTTTTGCAGGGCGCGGGTGTCGACGGTGGTTGCGCCTTGCAGCTGGTCTGGCGTCGGGCTGCGGTACAGGCCGATGCGATAGCCGTCAGCGGAGAACAGCGCAGTGTCGGCCTGCGCGGTGCTCAGCAGCAGGCCCAGCGACAGGGCGGCAAGAGTCGGGCGCAACAGGCAACGTCGGGCACGCGGCATGGATTCAGTCCTTATAGTTATGGACCTATTACATGCCAGTCGGGGGGCGTTGGGAATGCGACGATAGACAGGGAAACCAGTACTAAAGTAGTAATTTCCCTGTGATTGTAGAGAACCCTCGTAGGAGCTGGCTTGCCAGCGAAGAGGCCGGCAGCTCCAGCATTGATGTTGGCTGGCCTACCGCCTTCGCCGGCAAGCTGGCTCCTACAGGGGGCGTGTTGTCAGTTGGCTTTGCGCAAGGCTGCATGCTGCGGGTTGAAGGTCAGTACGGCGAGCAACGCGAACAGCAGCGTCAGCCCCGCGCACACCGTCAGTGCCAGCGGATTGAAGCGTTCATAAAGGGCGAAACGCACCAGCTCCACCGCATGGGTGAAGGGATTGACCGCGCACAGCCAATACAGCCACTCGCTGGCCTCGCGCATCTTCCACAGCGGATACAGCGCCGATGACAGGAAAAACAGCGGGAAGATCACGAAATTCATCACCCCGGCAAAGTTCTCCAGCTGGCGGATCGCATTCGACAGCAACAGGCCCAGGGCGCTGAGCAGCAATGCCACCAGCAGCAGGGCCGGCAATGCGATCAACAAGCCCTCGGCCGGTGGCCGCACGCCGTAGACCCAGGCAATCGCCAGGAACGCATACACCTGCAACAGAGAAATCAGCGACGTGGCCAACAGTTTGCTGCACAGCAGAAAGGTTCGGGGCAGGGGGCTGGTCAGCAACACGCGCATGCTGCCCATTTCGCGGTCGTAGACCATCGACAGTGACCCTTGCATGCCGTTGAACAGCAGGATCATGCAGGCCAGGCCGGGAATGATGTAGACCTCGTACGGGATGTAGGTGTCGTAGGGTTCGATGATCGCGATCCCCAACGCTGCGCGAAAACCGGCGGCGAACACCAGCAGCCACAGCAAAGGCCGCACCAGTGCGCTGAGAAACCGCGTGCGTTGCAGCACAAAACGCAGCCACTCGCGCAGCACGATACCGCTAAAGCATTGCCAGTAAGCGTTCATTGGGCAGCTCCTGATGTTGTCAGGCGGGTGAAGGCCGAACCGAGGTCACCGCCGTGTTCCTGGCTCAGGGCATCGGCCTGCCCACTGGCCACCAGCCGGCCCTGATGCAGGATCAGCAAGTCATCGCTGGGCTGCACTTCGTCGAGCAGGTGAGTGGTCCAGAGCACGCTGATGCGCTCGTCGCGACACAGGCTGCGGATGTGCTGGTTGAGCGCCCGGCGACTGGCCGGGTCGAGGCCGACACTGGCTTCATCGAGCAGCAACAGGCGCGGCTCATGCAACAGGGCGCGGGCAATTTCCACCCGGCGACGATGGCCGCCATTGAGTTCACGCACCCGTTCGCGACGGCGTTCGGTCAGGGCCTGGCGGGCCAGTTCGGCGTCGACCCGAAGGTCGGTCTGGCGCCGGGACAGGCCATGCAATGCAGCGTGATAACGCAGATTCTGCTCGACGCTGAGATCCAGGTCCAGGGTGCTTTGCTGGAACACCACACCCAACTGTTTGAGTGCCGGGCGTGCCGCGCTACGCAATGAACAGCCACCGACGCGGATCTCGCCGTGCTGCAGATCATAGAGCCGGGTCAGCAGGGCAATCAGGGTCGACTTGCCCGCGCCGTTGGGTCCCAGCAGCGCGGCGAAACGCCCGGGCTCCAGGCTGAAACTCACTTTGCGCAAGGCCTCTCGAGCACCGTAGGCGAAGCACAGGTCGCTGACTTCAAGGGCGTTCATGGCGTCACCACCACGCCCCAGGGATAGCGCCCGACCTTCACCGACTTGCTCACCTTGAGGCTGTCGACATCGATCACCGAGACATCGCCGCTGACGCCGTTGGTGGCCAGCAATTGCTTCTGGTCCGGGGTGAACGCCATCTGCCAGACCCGTCGCCCCACCAGCAGGTAATCGACAATCTCGAAGGTCTTGGCATCGATCACCGCCACGTGATTGGCCGGGCCGAGGGCGACGAAAGCGTATTTTCCATCGGCGCTGAGCTTGATGCCCACCGGTTGCACCTTGTCCGGGTGCACGCCCTTGATCTGAAAGTTCAGGGTCTTGAGCACGGTGCGGCTGGCCACATCGAGAATGGTCACGGTGCCGCCGATTTCCGCAGAGGCCCAGAGCTGTGCGCCATCGGGGGAGAACTCGACGAAGCGCGGGCGCTGGTCCACCAGGGTGCTGTCGGCCAGGGTCTGGGTGCTGGTGTCGATCCAGTGCAGCATGTTGGTGGTTTCGCTGGTATTGACCGCCCACTTGCCGTCGGGGCTCACCGCCATGCCTTCGGGTTCGACGCCGACGTTGATCTGGCCGAGGACCTTCGAGGTGTCGGTGTCGATCACCGTGACCAGTGCATCGTCTTCGTTGGAAACGTACAACCAGCGATTGTTGGGGTGCAGGGCGAATTGCTCGGGGTCCTTGCCCGAGGGCAGTTCCTTGATGATCTTGCGCGTGGCCACGTCCATCACCTGGACCCGGTCCGAGTCACTGGCGCAGATGTACAACAGCTTGTTGTCATGGGACAGCAGCAGGCCGCGGGGGCGCTGGCCGACGGGCAGGGTGTCGGTGACTTGCAGGGTCTGCAGGTCGATCAGGCTCAGGCTGTTGTCCTTTTCGTTGGAGACCCAGGCAGTGCTGGCAACGGCATGGCCAGCGGCGAGCAGCAAAGTGCAAGAGAGCAGGGTGCGGCGCATGGCGGATTCCTTGTTGTTGTGATTATCGGATCAGGGAAAGCGGCAGCTGACCTCGGACTTGTCGTAACCCAGGCTGTCCATCTCGTTGAACGGGTGCAGAAAACCGTCCTGGGGCGAGGTGCTGACCAGCGCCCTGGGTTGCACGATAGGGATCGGCTGGCGCAACTGGCCGTTCCACGGCCGATAGCTGAGCTTGCGGCCCTTGAAACCGTCGAGGGGCAACTGGTCGCTGATGTCCAGCGTACGGATCGCCATAGGTTCGGCCTGGCGCAGTTTGCTCACGGCGCTGGCGATACTGCGCACGGCCATCCAGGCGGCGAAGTCGCGGTCATTCATCCAGCGCCCGGTCAGGGCTTCGAAGCGTTTTTGCAGCTGCGCGGCGCCATAGGTTTCCACGGTCTTGTGCCAGCCCACCGGGGTCAGGCCCTGGGTGCCGGCGACCGGACGCGGGTACCAGGTCTGGTAGGGCACGTATTCGCCAAAGTCGCCACGTTCATCGGCCACCAGTACCACGTCGTACTCGGTGGTCTGGGTAAACAGCGGCATGTCCGCCTGGGCGCTGCGGCGTTGGTCGTTATCGAAGCTCCAGGGTTTTTCCGCCACCAGTTGCAAGCCGAAGCGCTTGGCGGCGCGGCGCAGGGCAGCGGCATAGGCTTGATCGTCCGGGGTCGGGCCGACAATCAGCAGCGCCCGTTGCCATTTGCGCAGCACCAGAAACTGCGCCAGTGCATCGGCGAGCATCGCCCGGCTCGGCAAGGTGTGCAGCACGTTCGGCAGGCAATCGGTGGTGCGCAGGTTGTCGTCCGGGCTACCGGCGTTGAACAGCAGGCTGTCGGGCAGGGCGGCACTCAATTGGCGCAGGCTGGTGGCGGGGGCATTCACCACAAACAGGCGCAGGCCTTGTTCGTGCTGAGTCTTCGCCGCTTCGAGCAAGGCCTCGGGGCTGTCGACGTTGGCGCTGACCAGGCTGTAGCCGTGATTGAGAAAACGCCCGGTGCTGTTGCTGTCGGTGATCGCCAGTTCGGCGCCGCGCAGCCCGGCATCGGTGGGTTCGGGAATGACGTTCGACAGCAGCGGGCCTGGGTCGGGGCGATAACCCAGATAGCCGATGCGCACCTGCAAGGGGGCGTCCGCGGCCTGGCTCCGGGTGGCCAGGCCGGCGGCGCAGGCAATCGCCAGCAGGTAGATCAGGGCGTAAGGGGCAAGCTGGCGCATAAGGCTCTCCATGACCGTTAGCGCCAGCATAGAAAGCCGGTGAGGCTGAGCAAATATGCAGAAAGTACCGGTGGTGTCCATCCGGCGCCTTACTACCAAGGGACTAGGTGGCGACCACCAAAGCAGCATGGGGTGAGTGCGATGCCGTTTTTAAGATGGCTGCCATAGCCTCTGCCAAGAGGTTTTGCGTGCAACCCAGAGGGCATAACAATGACAACAAAACGCAACGCCTTGCTCGTGACCGGGCTATTGGCCGGTCTGATCAGCGCAGGTTCCGTCTGGGCCCACGGCAACGTGGTGCCACAAGCCGTGGCCACCCCGGGGCTGACCCCGATCAAGGATGCCGGTGTGCAACTCGATGCCGACGGCTGGGCCGCGGTGAACCCGTATCGCACTGCTCCGGAACACGACAAGGCAGTGGAGATCGGCTCTTCGGCCTACACCCAGAACTGCGCGGCCTGTCACGGCCTGGAAGCCAAGTCCGGTGGTATCGCCCCCGACTTGCGCATGCTCGATGTCGGTGAGGCGGGCGATGAATGGTTCGCCGAACGGGTGCGCCATGGCGCGGTGCGCGACGGTCGGGTGTACATGCCGAAGATGGCCGACTACCTGAGCCAGGAAGCCCTGTGGGCGGTGCGCACTTATCTGGACACCGTGCACGTCGAGGAGTGACCCATGCGCCTGCTCGCGGTGTTGATCAGCGCTCTGTGGCTGTGCTGCCAGGCGGCGCAGGCGCAGGTTCGCAACTACGACGAAATGATCGCCGCCGGGGAGCTGAAGGTGGCGGTCTACAAGGACTTCGCCCCCTACAGCTTTGAAAGCGCCGGAAAGCCCCAGGGTGTCGATGTCGAACTTGCCGAAGCCCTGGCCAAGGCGCTCGGCGTGCGCCTGACGCTGATCTGGGCACCGGCCGGGGAAAAGCTCGACGACGACCTGCGCGATTACATCTGGCGTGCCAGTGCCTTGCACAACCAGCAACTGGCTGACCTGATGATGCGCGTGCCCTATGACCGCGACTACGCGCAGAAGCGCAACGAGTTCGGCGAGCTGGTCAACGGTCAAGTGGTGATGTTCGGTCCGTATCAAAACGAACAATGGCAGGTGGCCTATGACCGCCGGCGACTGGACAAGGTCGCCAGCGTTGCGGTGTTCGAGCAACACCCGATCGGTGTCGAAGTCGACAGCGTGCCGTCGTTCTACCTGACCTCGGTGTTCAACGGCATGCTCGCCGGCAAGACCCATCACTATCCCGGCGTGCCCCAGGCGTTTACCGCGATGAAGGCCGGTGAGGTCGACGCGGTGATGGCCATGCGCGGCGAGATCGACTGGCAGGTCCATGAAGCGGCCGACCCGCAAGTGGCACTGGCGGAGAATGCCTACCCGAACATGGGCAAGCAGCTTTGGGAAATCGGCATGGCGGTGCACGAAAGCAATCGCCAACTGGCCTATGCCGTGGAAGAGGCGCTCGAAGGCCTGATCCGCGAGGGCGCGGTGAAGACCATCTACGGCCATTACGGCCTGCGTTACGACGTGCCCGAGATGTATCAATAAGGAGCAGGCGATGAAATGGCGAGGGAGTTGTCTGTTGGCCTGCTGGTTAAGCCTGGCGGCACAGGCCGCCGAAATCGATCCCGGCAAAGACCCGGTGCCATCGGTGATGTGGGCCTTCTATCAGCAGCGGTTTCTGGGCAATGCGCCGTTCGTTTTCGATGATCGGGTCAAGTTGCTGGCGCCGCCGTTTGCCGAAGATGCCCGGCAGGTGCCGCTGGAAATCGACGCCCGGGCATTCAAGGGCGAAGTGGTGAAGATCCTCGCCTGGGCCGAGCTGAACCCGTTGCCGAAAATCGTCGACTTCCAGCCGCTGAATTCGGTTTTGCCCTGGCTGTCGTTGCGCATTCGCATCGAACAGGCCACGCCCTTGCGCGCGGCGGTGTTGACCCGCGACGGCGTATGGCATGTCGGTTCGACCCTGATCGACGCGGCAGGTGGCGGCTGCACCGCGCCGAGCGTGGTACGCAGCCAGCCGGGCTGGGAGGAGCACATCGGCGAAGTGCTCGGCGGGCGTTATCCCCGGGGTGAATTCAGCCGCTTGCGTTTGCAGGTGGCCCATCCCATGGACAACGGCATGGTCAGCGGCATTCCGGAATTTTTCATCAACCATGCCGAGTTGCGCGACCAAAACGAGCAAGTGCTGGCCCGGCTGGAGCTGTTCCCTGCGGTCAGCGAAAACCCCAACCTGGCCTTCGACGTCGAAGGAGCAGGGCAAACGCGCCTGCTGCTGCGGGACAACAGCGGTAATGAGTTCGATGCGTCGATACTCTGAGCCAAAGAAGCGTGACCCCAAGAAACGCGACCCCAAGGAGCGTGGCATGCGCTGGATCCTGTTGATGGTGTTAAGCGTCAGTCTGCCGGCCCTGGCCGATCTCGAGTACTCGCTCAAGCCCCGGCAGATCGCCCAGGACACCTGGCTGCTGGAAGGCAGTACCGATAATTTCGCCAAGGCCAATGGCGGCAACATCGTCAACACCGCGTTCATCGTCACTGAACGCGGTGTGGTGGTGATCGACACCGGGCCGTCCAGGCGTTACGGCGAAGCGATGCGCAAGGCCATTGCCGCCACCACTGATAAACCGGTGATCGAGGTCTTGCTGACCCATCACCACCCGGACCATGTGCTGGGCAATCAGGCCTTCAGCGACGTGCCGATCGGCGCCTTGGCCGGCACCACCGAGCTGTTGCACCGGCAAGGCGATGCCATGGCCGAGAATATGTACCGCATGGTGGGTGACTGGATGCGTGGCACCGAAGTGGTGCTGCCGACCCAGACGCTGACACCCGGCGTGAAAAGTTTTGGGAATCACGATCTGCGTCTGCTGAGCCTGGGTGGGCATACGGGCGCGGATCTGGCTATTCTCGACCAGCAAACCGGCGTGCTGTTTGCCGGGGACCTGGTGTTTTATCAACGGGCCCTGACTACCCCCAACAGTCCAGGGCTGTCCGTGTGGCTGGCGGACATCGCGACCCTGCAAGGCTTGCCCTGGACGCTGGTCGTACCCGGCCACGGCCCGGTGGCGAGCGATCCACAACCCTTCGAGCAAATGCGCGATTACCTGACCTGGCTCGATCAGCTCATGCGCGACGGCGCGGCCAATGGCAGCGACATGGCCGAGATGATCCGCAGCCCCATCCCCGAACGCTTCGCCGGGATCAACCTGAGCCGTTATGAGCTGATCCGCAGCGTCAGCCATCTGTACCCGCGCTACGAGCGCGAGCGGATGACGCGGGTGGATTCTGCCGTACAAAAGTGAGCAAACACAGACCCCCTGTGGGAGCGAGCTTGCTCGCGATGGCGTCGTATCAGCCGACATCAATGTTGACGGTCAGGGCCTCATCGCGAGCAAGCTCGCTCCCACAGGGGATTTTCGTCTGGCACAAAATCCGCTGCTCATCTCCTCCCACCCTGTACCAAGGAACTAGCAATCTCCTCATTGCGGGCAATTGTTGCCAGGGCGGTGGCGCTCAAGAATCTGCACCAGACCGGGAAAATATCCCGGACATAACAACAATCCGCAGAGGAAGCCGTCATGACTCAACCCGCACGTCGCCAGCCCTTCGTCCTGAGCCTGCTGCTCAGTGCCATGCTGTTGTCCGGCCAGGCATTGGCCGGGGTTTCCGACCAGGACATTCTCCAGGACCCGAAGAACCCGGAACAGATCGTGACCAACGGCCTCGGCGTTCAGGGTCAGCGCTACAGCCCGCTGGATATTCTCAACGTCGACAACGTCAAGGAACTGCGGCCGGCGTGGGCGTTTTCCTTTGGCGGTGAAAAACAGCGTGGCCAGCAAGCGCAGCCGATGGTCAAGGACGGTGTGATGTACATGACCGGTTCCTACTCCCGCGTATTCGCCGTGGATGCGCGTACCGGCAAGAAACTCTGGCAATACGACGCGCGCCTGCCCGATGACATCCGTCCCTGCTGCGACGTGATCAACCGTGGCGTCGCGCTGTATGGCGACCTGGTGATCTTCGGCACCCTCGACGCCAAGCTCGTGGCGCTGAACAAGGACACCGGCAAGGTGGTGTGGAGCAAGAAAGTCGCCGACCACAAGGAAGGCTACTCGATCAGCGCCGCGCCGCTGGTGATCAACGGCAAGCTGATTACCGGCGTGGCCGGTGGCGAGTTCGGCGTGGTGGGCAAGATCGAGGCCTACGACCCGAAAAACGGTGACCTGTTGTGGACCCGGCCGACGGTCGAAGGCCATATGGGCTACGTCTACAAGGACGGCAAAGCCGTGGAGAACGGCATCTCCGGCGGCGAGGCGGGCAAGACCTGGCCGGGCGATCTGTGGAAGACCGGCGGTGCGGCCCCTTGGCTTGGCGGCTATTACGACCCGGAAACCAACCTGCTGCTGTTCGGCACCGGCAACCCGGCGCCGTGGAACTCGCACCTGCGCCCTGGCGACAACCTCTACTCCTCATCGCGTCTGGCGCTCAACCCGGACGACGGCACCATCAAGTGGCACTTCCAGAGCACACCCCACGACGGTTGGGACTACGACGGCGTGAACGAGCTGGTGTCGTTCAACTACAGCGAAGGCGGCAAGGAAATCAAGGCGGCGGCCACGGCCGACCGTAACGGCTTCTTCTACGTGCTGGACCGCACCAACGGCAAATTCATCCGTGGCTTCCCGTTCGTGGACAAGATCACCTGGGCCACCGGCCTGGATAAGAACGGCCGGCCTATCTACAACGAGGCCAGCCGTCCCGGCGCCCCGGGCTCGGAAGTCAAGGGCAGTTCGGTGTTCGTGGCGCCGGCGTTCCTCGGTGCGAAAAACTGGATGCCGATGGCTTACAACCAAGACACCGGGCTGTTCTATGTGCCGTCCAACGAGTGGGGCATGGACATCTGGAACGAAGGCATCGCCTACAAAAAAGGCGCGGCGTTCCTCGGGGCCGGTTTCACCATCAAACCGTTGAACGAAGACTACATCGGCGTGCTGCGGGCCATCGACCCGAAAACCGGCAAGGAAGTCTGGCGCCACAAGAACTACGCGCCGCTGTGGGGCGGGGTGCTGACCACCAAGGGCAACCTGGTGTTCACCGGCACGCCGGAAGGCTTCCTGCAGGCGTTCAACGCCAAGACCGGCGAGAAGGTCTGGGAGTTCCAGACCGGCTCCGGCGTGCTCGGCTCGCCCGTGACCTGGGAAATGGACGGCGAACAGTACGTCTCGGTGCTCTCCGGCTGGGGCGGCGCGGTACCGCTGTGGGGCGGTGAAGTGGCCAAGCGCATCAAGGACTTCAACCAGGGCGGCATGCTCTGGACCTTCAAGCTGCCCAAGGACCTGGTGGCCAAGCACTGAGGGGACGCAACATACCTTGTAGGAGCTGGCTTGCCAGCGAATAGGCCCTTCAGACATGCATCGCCAATGAAGACGCCTTCGCCGGCAAGCCGGCTCCTACTACCAAATAACGAGAGCCCCTCCTGCCAACGATGCATTCGTCTGGCACGCGGGGCTCTCTAGTATCGGCTCATCGCCTGTCAGTACGACAGGCATCGACCCAGACAGAGGCCCACCATGATCTACGCACAACCCGGAACCCCAGGCGCCGTCATTACCTTCAAGCCGCGCTACGGCAACTTCATCGGCGGCGAGTTCGTCGCTCCGATCAATGGCGAGTACTTCACCAACACCTCGCCGGTCACCGGTGAAGTGATCGCCGAGTTCCCGCGCTCCAGCGCCGCCGACATCGACAAGGCCCTCGACGCCGCCCATGCCGCCGCGGATGCCTGGGGCAAGACCTCGGCCCAGGATCGCTCCCTGGTGCTGCTGAAAATCGCCGACCGCATCGAACAGAACCTTGAGGTGCTGGCCGTCACCGAAACCTGGGACAACGGCAAGGCCGTGCGCGAAACCCTGAACGCCGACGTGCCGCTGGCGGCCGACCACTTCCGTTACTTCGCCGGCTGCATCCGCGCCCAGGAAGGCGGGGCCGCCGAGATCAACGAACTGACCACGGCCTATCACTTCCATGAGCCCCTGGGCGTGGTCGGGCAGATCATTCCGTGGAACTTCCCGCTGCTGATGGCCGCCTGGAAACTCGCCCCGGCCCTCGCCGCCGGTAACTGCATCGTGCTCAAGCCTGCTGAGCAAACGCCGCTGTCGATCATGGTCTTCGCTGAGCTCATCGCCGATCTGCTGCCGGCGGGCGTGCTGAACATCGTCCAGGGCTTCGGTCGCGAAGCCGGCGAAGCCCTGGCCACCAGCAAGCGCATCGCCAAGATCGCCTTCACCGGCTCGACCCCGGTGGGTGCGCACATCATGCATTGTGCCGCCGAGAACATCATCCCGAGCACCGTCGAGCTGGGCGGCAAGTCGCCGAACATCTTCTTCGAAGACATCATGAACGCGGAACCTGCGTTCATCGAAAAAGCCGCCGAAGGCCTGGTGCTGGCGTTCTTCAACCAGGGCGAAGTCTGCACCTGTCCGTCCCGGGCGCTGGTGCAGGAGTCGATCTACGAGCCGTTCATGGCCGAAGTGATGAAGAAGATCGTCAAGATCAAGCGCGGCAACCCGCTGGACACCGAGACCATGGTCGGCGCCCAGGCGTCCGAGCAACAATACGACAAGATCCTCTCGTACCTGACCATTGCCCAGGAGGAGGGCGCCGAGCTGCTCACCGGCGGCGCGGCCGAACGACTGGAGGGCGACCTGTCCAGCGGCTATTACATCCAGCCGACCCTGCTCAAGGGTCACAACAAGATGCGTGTGTTCCAGGAAGAAATCTTCGGCCCGGTGGTGGGCGTCACCACCTTCAAGGACGAAGCCGAAGCCCTGGCCATCGCCAACGACAGCGAGTTCGGCCTCGGTGCCGGCCTGTGGACCCGCGACATCAACCGCGCCTACCGCATGGGCCGGGCGATCAAGGCCGGGCGCGTGTGGACCAACTGTTACCACCTGTACCCGGCACACGCCGCGTTCGGTGGCTACAAGAAGTCCGGCGTCGGTCGGGAAAACCACAAGATGATGCTCGATCATTACCAACAGACCAAAAACCTGCTGGTGAGCTACGACATCAATCCGCTGGGGTTCTTCTGATTCCTTAAGCACGACGCATAACCTGTGGGAGCGAGCTTGCTCGCGATGAGGCCAGCACATTCGACATCTCGGTTGACTGTTGCTCCGTCATCGCGAGCAAGCTCGCTCCCACATTGGTTTTTGGTGTGTACAGAATTTGTGCAACCCCCCCCTACCAAATCACCCCCTAAGCTCCTTCGAAAGTAGCATTCGGGCCCTCATCGCCCCGTGCATTAATGGCTCTACCGGAATCACCCGGCACAAGAAGAGGAATGACCCATGTGGACTAAACCCGCGTTTACCGATCTGCGCATTGGCTTCGAAGTGACGATGTATTTCGCCAACCGTTGATTGATCACCCGGCCAGCCGCTGCGTTGGCCGGGCCTGCCTTCTGGAGCATCTGCCATGCATATCCGCGTTCTCGGTTCCGCCGCTGGCGGTGGTTTCCCGCAGTGGAACTGCAACTGCCGCCAGTGCGCCGGTGTGCGCAATGGCAGCCTGCGTGCCCAGCGCCGTACGCAGTCGTCGATCGCCCTGAGCGACGACGGCGTGGAGTGGGTGCTGTGCAACGCGTCACCGGACATCCGCGCGCAACTCGAGAGTTTTGCGCCCATGCAACCGGCGCGGCGCCTGCGTGACAGCGCCATCGCCGGCATCGTGTTGCTGGACAGCCAGATCGACCATTGCACCGGTTTGCTCAGCCTGCGTGAAGGCTGCCCGCATGCGGTGTGGTGCACCGAGCGCGTGCATCAGGACCTGAGCAGTGGTTTCCCGTTGTTCAACATGCTTGAGCACTGGAACGGTGGATTGCACTGGCAACCGGTCGGCCTCGAGCGCCAGCCGTTCAGCATCCCGGCCTGCGAATATTTGCAATTTCGCGCGATTCCCTTGGTGAGCAACGCACCGCCGTATTCGCCCAATCGTGGCAACCCGCAACCGGGCGACACCATAGGCCTGTTCATCGAAGACCTGCGCAACGGCGCCTCGCTGTTCTATGCCCCGGGGCTTGGCAAAATCGACGACGAAGTGCTGGGCTGGATGCAGCGTGCCGATTGCCTGCTGCTGGACGGCACCCTGTGGCGCGACGACGAAATGCGTATCTGCGAAGTCGGCCAGAGCCTGGGCAGCGAAATGGGGCACCTCCCGCAAAGCGGCCCCGGCGGGATGCTGGAAGTGCTGGAAGCCTTCCCTCGCCAGCGCAAGGTGCTGATCCACGTCAACAACACCAATCCGATCCTCGATGAAGACTCCGCCGAGCGGGCGTTGCTGGAGCGGCGGGGGATTGAAGTGGCTTATGACGGCATGAGTATTGAGCTATAGCGGCTGGCCCCTTCGCGAGCAAGCTCGCTCCCACAATGGATTTCTGCTGTACATGAAATTTGTGCTCCCACCGAGCACCTGTGGGAGCGAGCTTGCTCGCGATAGGGCCGGCGCGGGCACCGCAAAAATTCCCGGAGAACAAAATGACTGACAACGCAATGTCCCCCAGCGAATTCGAAGCCGCCCTGCGCGCCAAGGGCGCCTACTACCACATCCACCATCCCTTCCACCAGGCCATGTACGCCGGCCGCGCCAGCCGCGAACAGATCCGGGGCTGGGTCGCCAATCGCTTCTACTATCAGATCAACATTCCGCTCAAGGACGCCGCGATTCTCGCCAACTGCCCGGACCGTGACGTGCGCCGGGAGTGGCTGCAACGGATTCTCGACCACGACGGCGTCCCCGGCAGCGAAGGTGGTATCGAAGCCTGGCTGCGCCTGGGCGAAGCCGTGGGCCTGGATCGCGAACAGATCCTCTCCCAGGAACTGGTGCTGCCCGGGGTGCGTTTTGCGGTGGACGCCTACGTCAATTTCGCCCGTCGCGCCTGCTGGCAGGAAGCGGCCAGCAGTTCGCTGACCGAACTCTTTGCTCCCCAGATCCATCAGTCGCGGCTCGACGCCTGGCCCACCCATTACCCGTGGATCGACGTCGCCGGCTATGACTACTTCCGCACGCGCCTGAGCCAGGCACGGCGCGATGTCGAGCATGGCTTGCGCATCACCCTGGCGCACTACGTGACGGCCGAGGGGCAACAACGCATGCTGCAGATTCTGCAATTCAAGCTCGACGTGCTGTGGAGCATGCTCGATGCCATGAGCATGGCCTACGAGCTTGCACGCCCGCCGTATCACACGGTCACCGACGACAACGTCTGGCACCGGGGGATCGCCCTGTGAGCCTGATCGATCGCCAGCAGTCACCGGCCTTGCGCCGCGGCTTTCGCCTGCAATGGGAACCCCGTCAGGACTGCCACGTGCTGCTGTACCCCGAAGGCATGATCAAGCTCAACGCCAGTGCCGGACAGATTCTCGACCTGGTGGATGGCCAGCGCAGCGTGGCGGCGATCATTGAGCGATTGAGTGCGGATTTCCCCGGCGTACCGGGGATCGACGAAGACGTGCTGGCGTTTCTGGAGGTGGCCCATGCGCAGTTCTGGATCGAGTGAGACGCCGCCCGGACCGCCATTGTGGCTGCTCGCCGAGCTGACCTACCGCTGTCCGCTGCAATGCCCCTATTGCTCCAACCCGCTGGACTTTGCCCGGCACGGCGAGGAGCTGAGCACGCAAGAGTGGATTCGCGTATTCCGCGAAGCGCGGGACATGGGCGCCGCGCAACTGGGGTTTTCCGGTGGCGAGCCGCTGGTACGTCAGGACCTCGCCGAGTTGATCAAGGCTGCCCGGGACATGGGCTACTACACCAACCTGATCACCTCGGGTATCGGCCTGACCGAGCAGAAGGTGCGCGACTTCAAGGTGGCCGGGCTGGACCATATCCAGATCAGCTTCCAGGCTGCCGACGAGGCGGTGAACAACATGCTCGCCGGCTCGCGCAAGGCCTTTGCGCAGAAACTCGCGATGGCCCGCGCGGTGAAAGCCCAAGGCTATCCGATGGTGCTGAACTTCGTCACCCATCGGCACAACATTGACCGGATCGCGCAGATCATCGAGCTGTGCCTGGAGCTGGAGGCGGATTTTGTCGAGTTGGCCACCTGCCAATTCTACGGCTGGGCCGAACTGAATCGCGTCGGGCTGTTGCCTACACGCGAGCAATTGCAGCGTGCCGAACGCATCACCAACGACTATCGCCAGCGTCTCGAAGCCCAGGGCCACCCGTGCAAGCTGATCTTCGTCACCCCGGACTACTACGAGGAACGTCCCAAGACCTGCATGAATGGCTGGGCCAACCTGTTTCTCGACATCACCCCCGACGGCACGGCGCTGCCTTGCCACAGCGCCCGGCAATTGCCTGTGCAGTTTCCCAATGTGCGCGAGCACAGCCTCTCGCACATCTGGAACGACTCGCTCGGCTTCAATCGTTTTCGCGGCGATGACTGGATGAAGGAGCCGTGCCGCTCCTGCGACGAAAAGCACAAGGACCTGGGAGGATGCCGCTGCCAGGCCTTCATGCTGACCGGCGATGCCGCCAATGCCGACCCGGTGTGCAGCAAGTCGCCTCACCACGGCGTGATCCTCAAGGCCCGCGAGGAAGCAGAGGCACCGGGGTTGGGGATGGAGCACCTGACGCTGCGCAATGCGAAAGCCTCTCAGCTGATCTATCGCGGCTAGTCTGGTGACACATATCCCCTGTAGGAGCGAGCAAGCTCGCTCCTACAGTGTGCGGCGGTGAACTTGAATGTGCTACCCATTGGTCTGATTGCATTCGCAGCTGGATGGTTTAGTGTGGTTTCTACCTTCCAAAACAATAAAAACAGGCTTTCCAATGAGCCAGAGTCTCAACCAGCTGCGTAAATTCGTTTCGCCTGAAATCATCTTCGGTGCCGGTAGCCGGCACAGTGTCGGCAACTACGCCAAGACCTTTGGCGCGCGCAAGGTCCTGGTGGTCAGTGACCCCGGTGTGATTGCCGCCGGTTGGGTCGCCGATGTCGAAGCCAGCCTGCAAGCCCTGGGCATCGAATATTGCCTGTACACCGACGTTTCACCGAACCCACGGGTCGAAGAGGTGATGCGTGGCGCCGAGCTGTACCGGGAAAACCACTGCGACGTGATCGTCGCCGTCGGAGGCGGCAGCCCGATGGACTGCGGCAAAGGCATCGGCATCGTCGTCGCCCATGGCCGCAGCATTCTCGAATTCGAGGGCGTGGACACCATCCGCGTGCCCAGCCCGCCGCTGATCCTGATTCCGACCACCGCCGGCACCTCGGCCGACGTCTCGCAATTCGTGATCATTTCCAACCAGCAGGAACGCATGAAGTTCTCCATCGTCAGCAAGGCCGTGGTGCCGGACGTTTCGCTGATCGACCCGGAAACCACCCTGAGCATGGATCCGTTCCTGTCGGCCTGTACCGGCATCGACGCGTTGGTGCATGCCATCGAAGCCTTCGTGTCCACCGGCCACGGGCCGCTGACCGACCCCCACGCGCTGGAGGCAATGCGCCTGATCAATGGCAACCTGGTGCAAATGATCGCCAACCCGAGCGACATCGCCCTGCGCGAGAAAATCATGCTCGGCAGCATGCAGGCGGGGCTTGCGTTCTCCAACGCCATCCTGGGCGCCGTGCATGCCATGTCCCACAGCCTCGGCGGCTTTCTCGACCTGCCCCACGGCCTGTGCAACGCGGTGCTGGTCGAGCATGTGGTGGCCTTCAATTACAACTCGGCACCGGAGCGCTTCAAGGTGATCGCCGAGACCTTTGGCATCGACTGCCGGGGCCTGAATCACCGGCAGATCTGCGGGCGTCTGGTCGAACACCTGATCGCCCTCAAGCACGCCATCGGCTTTCACGAAACCCTCGGTCTGCATGGCGTGCGGACCTCGGACATTCCGTTCCTGTCGCAGCATGCGATGCACGATCCGTGCATCCTGACCAACCCGCGCGAGTCCAGCCAGCGTGATGTCGAGGTCGTCTATGGCGAAGCCCTCTGACGAACAGCAACGGGCCCTGGCCGGGCTGCTGGGGCTGGGCAGCCATTCGGCGCGCAAGAGTCATTACCCGGAACTGGCCGCGCGCCTGGATGATCTGGAAGCCGAGCGTAACCGCTACAAGTGGCTGTTCGAAAACGCGGTGCACGGGATCTTCCAGGCCAGCCTGCACGATGGCATGCGCGCCGCCAACCCGGCGCTGGCGCGCATGCTTGGCTATCAGGACGCACAGGAGGTGCTGTTCTCCCTGACCGACCTTGCCAGCACCCTGTTCGTCGACGGCGCGCAGGAGCTGGAAACCATCGGCGAAATCCTCAGGCAGCAGCGCAGCCTGCACGGCTATGAAACCCGCTTGCGCCGCAAGGACGGCAGTTACCTGGATGTGTTGATGAACCTGCTGCTCAAGCCCGGCCAGGAAGGGCTGGTGGAAGGGTTCGTTTCCGATATCACCGAGCGCAAACTGGCCCAGCAACGCCTGCAGCAACTCAATGACGAGCTGGAGCTGCGCGTCGTCGCGCGCACCAATGAATTGCTCGAAGCCAACCGTAATCTTCAGCAGCAGATCACCCAGCGTAAACAGATCGCCCAGGCCTTGCGCGTCGCCCGCGATGCCGCCGAAGCGGCCAACCACAGCAAGGACAAATACCTCGCCGCCGCCAGTCACGACCTGTTGCAACCGCTGAACGCCGCGCGGTTGCTGATTTCGACCTTGCGCGAACGCCAATTGCCGCAAGCTGAACAGCTGCTGGTGGAACGCACTCACCAGGCCCTGGAAGGGGCTGAAGACCTGCTGACGGATCTGCTCGACATTTCCCGGCTCGATCAAGCTGCGGTCAAGCCGGACATCGCCTCGTACCGCCTCGACGAACTGCTCGGGCCGTTGGTCTCGGAGTTTCAGTCCGTTGCCCAGGCGGCCGGCTTGAACCTGCGGGTGCGTATGGTCGATTGCGCCATCAGCACCGACTTGCGCCTGATGACGCGGATCCTGCGCAATTTCCTCAGCAATGCCTGCCGCTACACCGACGAAGGCAGCATCCTGCTGGCGGCAAGGCGTCGGGGTGAGATGTTGCGCCTGGAGGTCTGGGACACCGGGCGTGGCATCGCCGCCGACCGGCTCGATTCGATCTTCCTCGAGTTCAACCAGCTGGACGTCGGCCGCGCCGCCGACCGCAAGGGCGTGGGACTGGGGCTGGCGATCGTCGAGCGCATCGCCAAGATCCTTGGTTATAAAATCGGCGTGTACTCGTTGCCGGGGCACGGTTCGATGTTCAGCATCGAAGTGCCGATCTCCGACGAGGTTCCGTTGCCCGTGAGCCAGGCGGTGCCACAACCGGGCACCGGCAACCCGCTGCCGGGCCGCCGTTTACTGGTGATCGACAACGAAGTGAGCATCCTCGACAGCATGGGCGCGTTGCTCGGGCAGTGGGGCTGCGACGTTCTGGTTGCCACCGATGAAGCGGCTGCGCTGGCGGCGCTACGGGGGCAGGCGCCGGAGCTGATTCTCGCGGACTATCATCTCGACCACGGCGTGGTCGGCTGTGACGTGGTGCGACATTTGCGCGAGCATTTTCACCAGAACATTCCCGCGGTGATCATTACTGCCGATCGCACCGACCATTGTCGGCGTGCATTGCAGCGGCTTAACGCGCCTTTGCTGAACAAACCGGTGAAGCCCGGCAAGTTGCGCGCGGTGTTGAGTCAACTGTTGGGGGCCTCTGCCTGAAGCGGCCGATACTGTAGCGTGAAACCCAGTTCGGTGGATTGACCCTGTTCCAGCAAACGCAAGCCTGGCCGACCGGGCAGGTGGTGCGCGTTGACCGGGTGGCTCACCGGTTCGATGCAGAAAAACCCCAGGCCCACGGGGCAGTAGAGCAGGTAGTAGTCGCTGCCGGTGGCCTGGCATTCGAGTGCGTAACCAAGATCCGCTTGCTCGATCAGGCAGTGACCGTCCCATTCACAGAAACCGTTGTCCACCAGCGCTTCGGGCAATGCCTTCAGTTGCCGGAAATCCCACTCAACTGGCAAGGCGCTGAGTTCTGTCGGCAGTTTTGCCCCGTCGCACAACCACACGTGCCGGGCCGGTGCCTGTAGTCGGGTGTTTGCGGTGCGCGGCAGATATGGATGCAGTCCCAGGCCATGCCATGCAGCGTGTTCAGCCAGGTGCATGACGTGCAGTTCGATGCTCAGCTTGCCCGCGCGCAAATGGAAACGTTGCCGGGCGCGATAAGCGAAGGGGGGTGTGCTGTCGAGTTGCAGGACCACTTCATTTTCCGATTGTGAAACCACCTCCCAAGGCTGCTGCCAGGCGCTGCCGTGAATCGGCAGGGGATCAGTGCGACTGTTGGGCGCCAATGCCAGCCAGCCATCGGGGCAATCGAAACCGCCATTGGCGATGCGGTTGGACCAGGGAACCAAGGGAAAGCAGCCGAGCTTGCCAGGCAGGCCGGTGTTCAGGGCGTGCTCATCGGCGTGGCGCAGCAAGGGCTGGCCAGTGCCGCGTACGGTCCAGTTGACGATGCTGCCGCCCAGTTGCGGGGCGAGGGTGAGGTGGGTGAGTTCGTCTTCGAGTTCGATCAGTGTTAGCGACATGTTGACCTGCTTCAAAAAGGGTGGTGGCAAGGGAGGATGCGCCTCCCTTGCCTTGAACTTCACAACACCAGATGCGGCAACCACAGTGAGATTGCCGGAATGTAGGTCACGGCCAACAGCACCAGGAACAGCACGCCATAGAACGGCAGCAGGGCCTTCACGGTGGATTCGATACTGACCTTGCCCACCGCCGACCCCACGAACAGTACCGCACCCACGGGTGGTGTGATCAGGCCGATGCCCAGGTTCACCAGCATGATCATGCCGAACTGCACCGGGTCCACGCCTATGCCGAGAATCACCGGCATCAGGATCGGTGTAAGGATCAGGATCAGCGGCGCCATGTCCATCACGGTGCCCAGTAACAGCAGCATGACGTTGATGCACATCAGGATCACGTAGCGGTTGTCCGACAGGGTCAGGAACAGCGTGGTGATCTTCGCCGGGATCTGCATCAGGGTCATGATGTAGCCGAAGCTGGCGGCGAAGCCGATCAGGATCATCACGATCGAAATCGTCCGCACCGTGCGGTGCATCAGTTTCGGCAGCTCGCTCCACTTGTAGTCGCGGTAGATGAACATGGTCACGAAGAACGACCACAGCACGGCAATGGCCGCCGACTCGGTCGCGGTGAAAATGCCCGACAGAATGCCGCCGAGGATGATCACCATCGCCATCAGGCCCCACAGCGCTTCGCCGCAGATCTTCAGCGCTTCGCGCATCGGAATGACTTCACCCTTGGGGTAGTCGCGCTTTTTCGCGAAGATCAGGCACAGCACCATCAGGCACGCGCTCATCAACAGGCCCGGTACCACGCCGGCCATGAACAGCGAGGCAATCGACACCGTGCCGCCGGCGGCCAGGGAGTAGAGCACCGAGTTGTGGCTGGGCGGTGTCAGCAGCGCTTGCACCGAACCGCTGACGGTCACCGCCGTGGCGAATTCCCGGGGATAACCACGGCGTTCCATTTCCGGAATCAGCACCGAACCGACCGAGGCGGTGTCCGCCACCGAGGAACCGGAGATCGCGCCAAAGAAGGTCGAGGCCATGATGTTGACCAGCGACAAGCCGCCGCGCACGAAGCCCACCAGCACCCCCGCGAACGCCACCAGGCGCCGGGACATGCCGCCCTCGGCCATGATCGCGCCGGCCAGGACGAAGAACGGGATGGCCAACAGGGAGAACTTGTTCACGCCTCCGGCCACCTGAATCATCAGCGCCTGGAACGGGATATCGATCCACCACGCACCGATCAGTGCGGCAAACCCCAGGGCGTAGGCGACCGGCATGCCGATCAGGATCAACGCGATAAAACTGCCCAACAGAATAAAAGCGTCCATTCAGGCAGCCCCTTCGTTTTCTTCAACGAGGTCGAAACGCACGACCCGACGGTTGCTCTGGTCACCGAGCAAGAGTTTTTCCAGGACAAACACCAGCGTCAGCATGCCGCCAACCGGAATCGGCATGTAGGTGATGCCCACGCGCAGAGTCGGCAGGGCGCTCATGAACTGGTTCCAGGTCGACAGGCACAGCTTGCTGCCCCAGATGGCCATGAACAGGCAGATCGTTGCCATCAGCAGTTGCGCCACAATGGCCGCGGCCTTGCGCAGGTGCGGCGGCAGGCGGTCGGTGAGCATCGCCACCGCCATGTGCGAGCCGGAGCGGTAGCTGGCGGCAGCGCCGATGAAGGTGAACACCATCATCAGCAGAATCGCCGTGGGCTCTGGCCAGCTTGAGCCGGTGCCGAGTACGTAACGGGCGAACACGCCCCAGGGAATGATTAATGCAATGGCCAGAACGGAGAGCCCGGCGACCCAGATACAGGTCATGTAGAGCTTGTCATTGATGCCTAGCAGCAGATTCTTCATCGGGTTGCACCGTAACCGGGCGCGCACGGACGTACATCAACGTCAGCGGCGCCGGGCCTTTCTTGAATGCAGGGAGGGTTACTGAACGGCTTCGATACGCTTGATCAGGTCGGCGTAGGGCGCGCCGTATTTTTCGCGGATCGAGGCGGTCGCTTCGTAGAAAGGTTTCTTGTCGACGGTGATGAACTCGACGCCGGCGGCCTTGAGTTTCTCTTCGCTGCTGGCCGATTTTGCATCCCACAGAGTGCGTTCCTGGGCCTGGGCCGCCTTGGCGGTTTTCTTCACCAGGGCTTGCTGCTGTGGGGTGAGTTTGTCCCAGGTGATTTTCGACATCACGATCGGCTCGGGCAGGATCAGGTGACCGGTCAGGCTGTAGTACTTGGCGTTCTGGTAGTGGTTGTGTTCGAGCAGGGTCGGCGGGTTGTTTTCCGCGCCGTCGATCACGCCGGTCTGCAAGGCGCTGAAGATTTCGCCGGTATCCATCGCGATGCCGTTGCCGCCCATGGCGTTGATGGTTTCGATGAACATCGGGTTGCCTTGCACGCGGATTTTCATGCCCTTGAGGTCTTCGATGCTGCGCACCGGTTTCTTGGTGTAGAGGTTGCGCGTGCCGCCGTCCATCCAGGCCAGGGCGACCAGGTTGAAATCGGAGTGGGTGATCTTGTCGAGGATTTCGTCGCCGATTTCACCGTCGATGACCTTGCGCATATGCGCCTGGTCGCGAAACACGAAGGGCATGTTGAACACGTTCACGTCCGGCACCACCGGGCCAACGATGCCGAGGCTGACCCGGGCCATCTGCACGGCGCCGACCTGGGCCTGTTCGACCACTTCCTTTTCCGAGCCGAGTACACCGCCGGCGAACATCTTGAAGGTCAGCGCGCCGTTGCTGTCGGCCACCAGGGTTTTACCCAGCTGCTCTTCAGCCACCACGGTCGGGTAACCGGCGGGGTGGATGTCGGCGAATTTGATTTCCAGCGCCTGGGCGGCACTGCTGAAAATGAAGGCGAATGATGCAGTGAGGGGGAGTGCGGCGGCGAGCAAGGTGCGTTTGAAATCCATGGGGGTGTCTCCAGTTTTGTTGTTTTTATATTCAAGGCACAGCGATGCAGCAGGAGCGCTTTTGCGTTGAGGTTGCTCAGTCGTTGAAACGGGGTTCGGGTAAACCTTTGACGCCGGGGTCGAGGGCGAACACGCCACCGGCCAGGGATTGCGGGTCATGGTCGTCGCCGGGGCGGATCGAGGTCACGAACAGCGTGTCCAGTCGAGGGCCACCGAAGGCGCACATGGTGGGTTTTTTCACCGGGACGGCGAGGGAGCGGTCGAGTCGGCCGTCGGGGGTAAAACGGTGGATCAAGCCTGCGTCATTGGCGCAAATCCAGTAGCAGCCATCGGCGTCGACCGCGGCGCCATCGGGGCGACCTTCGTGCTGGTTCATGTCGACGAATACACGGCGATTCGAAGGCGTACCGGTTTCGATGTCGTAGTCGAAAGCCCAGATCTGCTGGACCTGGGGATGGGAGTCGGACAGGTACATCGTGCGCCCGTCCGGGCTGAAGCCCAGGCCGTTGGGCACGATGAACCCGCTCAGTCGGGCCTCGAGCGGCCCGCGCTGCCCGGCGCTGTAGCGATACAAGGCACCGTCGGCGGCGTTGGCGCCCATGTCCAGCACCATGCTGCCGGCCCAGAAGCGTCCCTGACGATCGCAGCGGCCATCGTTCAAGCGCATGTCGGTACGGGCATGGTCGACCTGGGCCAGTTGTTCACTGTCGAGGCTGCCGTCGTTGCACGGATGCAGGCGGAAGAACCCGCTCTGCATACCGGCGACCCAGCCGCCATCGCGATGACGTGTAATGCAAGCGAGCATCTCCGGGGTTTTCCAGGCATCCACCAGGCCGGAATCGGCACTCCAGCGCTGTAAACTTCCGGCGGGAATATCGACCCAGTACAGTGCGTTTTCTTCAGGTACCCAGACCGGGCTTTCACCGACGGCGTTGCGGGCGTCGACAATCAATTGGGCTTGCATGGCGACTCATTCCCTTGGTTTTTGTTGTGGGTTCAAGCGGGGCGCGAAGGCTCAGTCACCGAACGGGCCGGCTGCGCAGAAGGCGCCGCCCTGATACAGCCGCGCCGGGTCGTCGGCGGCGGGCATCGGTTGGGCTTCAACTTTTTCGCGGAACACTTCGGAGCTGTCCTGCGGGGCAAAACCCAGGGCCGTGGCGTAGCGGTTGTCCCACCAGATGTCCTTGTTGTCGGACATGCCGTAGACCACGGTGTGGCCGACATTCGGCGTGTACAAGGCGCGCTCGAGCAGTCGGGTCAGGTCGCCGAAGCTCAGCCAGGTGCTCATCATCCGGCGATTGTGCGGCTCCGGGAACGACGAGCCGATGCGCACGCTGACGGTCTCGATGCCATAGCGGTCGAAGTAGAACGTGGCCATGTCTTCGCCATAGGACTTGGACAAGCCGTAGTAGCTGTCCGGGCGGCGAGGGGAGTGTGCATCGATGACTTCGTCCTGCCTGTAGAAGCCGATCACATGGTTGGAACTGGCGAAGATCACCCGCTTCACGCCATGGCGGCGCGCGGCTTCGTAGATGTGGAACACGCCGCAGATGTTGGCGCCGAGGATCTCTTCGAACGAGCGCTCGGTCGACACGCCGCCGAAGTGCAGGATCGCGTCCACGCCTTCGACCAGTCGATGCACCGCCTGCTTGTCGGCGAGGTCACACGGCACGACTTCTTCGCGGTCATCGATGGCTGGTGCAATGTCGGCGATGTCCGACAGGCGAATCACATTGGCGTAAGGGCGCAGGCTTTCGCGCAGGACTTTCCCGAGGCCACCGGCGGCGCCGGTCAGCAGCAGGCGGTTGAAAGGGGGGCGGGTGGTTGCTGTGGTCGTCATGGGAATCCTGGACACGCGGTTGTTGTTATATGTTTGTTGTAGGTTGTCGTACGACTAAATCAAAGTATCGTTAGGGTTTCCGGTTCTTGTCAACGCGACATTGGTTGAACATGACGGAGGGTCAACACAATCTCTGTAGGAGCTGGCTTGCCAGCGAAGACGGTGGCTCATTCAACATCTGCGGCGGCTGACCTGACGCTTTCGCTGGCAAGCCAGCTCCTACAGGGGGTGTGTTGAACCTTGCGGGTTACAACAACGAAATCGGATAGCTGATGAACACCCGGTTCTCATCGAATTCGTTGGTGCTGAAGTTCTTGCGGATGCTCGCGTTACGCCATTTCACGTTGAGGTTTTTCAGCGGACCGCTTTGCACCGTGTAGGCCAGTTCGGATTCGCGGCCCCATTCCTTGCCGTCGGTGATGGCGCCGGTGTGCACGTTGTCGCCACTGATGTAGCGGTTCATCAGGGTCAGGCCGGGAATGCCGAGGGCGACGAAATTATAGTCGTGGCGTACTTGCCAGGATTGCTCCCTGGCGTTGTCGTAGCTTGAGTTGTAGCTGTCGTTGGCCAGGGTGCCGCCGCTGGTGCCGTTGACCCGCATCCAGACGTCGTCACCGGTGAGTTTTTGCAGGCCGACGTAGAAGGTGTTGCCGCCATGCTTGGCCGAGAGCAGGGCGAACGCGGTCTTGTTGTCGAGGTCACCGGCCTTGGCGTTGCCGTCTTCCTTGCCGATGAAATAGCCCAGGTTAGCGCCCAGGGTCCAGTCGCCGAGGGGCTGGCTGTGGGTCAGGTTGAAGTATTGCTGCTGGTAAATATCGCTGAGCTCCGAATACCAGACGCCGACCTGCGTGTGTTTGTCATTGAACGCATATTCACCGCCGCCGAAATTGAAACGGTCCGAGGTGAACGCCGCTTTGCCGTTCATGAACATGTCTTCCATGCTCGCGTCGTTACGCGGGCTGTTTTGCTGGAATTGACCGCCGTAGAGCGTCAGGCCACTGATTTCGCTGGACGTCACTTGCGCGCCCTGGAAGGTCTGCGGCAGTGAGCGGCCATCGTCGGAACGCAGGATCGGCAGTACCGGCATCCATTCGCCGACCTTCAATTCGGTTTTCGAAATCTTGCCTTTGAGCGCCACGCCGAGCCGACCGAAATTGTCGGCGGGGCGGCCGTCGTCGTGGATCGGCAACAGTTGCGTGCCACCGGTGCCCTTGCCACCATCGAGCTTCTGCGAGTACAGGCCCAGTACATCGACACCGAAACCCACGGTGCCCTGGGTGAAACCGGAGCGGGCGTCGAGAATGAAGTTTTGTGTCCACTCTTCAGCCTTGCCCTGGGGGTAGGCCGGGTTGATGTAGTTGCGGTTGATGTAGGCGTTGCGCAGGTTCAGCGTGGCCTTGGCGTCGTCGGTGAAACCTTCGGCCTGGCAGGTGATAGGCAGGACGAGAGCCAGGCCGCTGCAGCCGATCAGGCTCAGGGTATGACGACGGATAAAATCTGGACGCGAAGAACGGGCGGAGAAATTGCGGACGAGCTTGCTCACTGTGACGCTCCCTTGTTTCTTGTTTTTATTATTGTCATACGTCGTCGTACAACATTGGGGGCGATATTTACGGGATTTTTGCGGGTTGTCAATCGGAAGTTATACGATGACTTGCGTCAGACCGACTTCCGAAGAACCTGTAGGAGCTGGCTTGCCAGCGAAGACGTTCTGCCAGCCACTACTAGTGTGTCTGAAAGTGCGCTTTCGCTGGCAAGCCAGCTCCTACAGGGGGGTGGGTTCAGGTGGAAATCATCGGGGGCAGGGTGCCCAGCAGCGAGACCGCCGCCACTGCACCAAGCCCCAGCATCCACTCCAGCATCACGCTGGTGCGCAATGCTTTCAGACGCTGCTCGCAGTCATCGATGCGCAGCCGATTGAACAACGCCAGGCCCAACATCGAGGCCACCAACAACGCCTTGATCAACAGGATCAAGGCGAATCCGCTGAACAATGGCGTCGGCCAGAACCCCCCGGTGAGCACCCGTACATTGATCAGCCCGGTGATCAGCAACCCGGCGACCAACCCGTAACCAACGCCGCTGAAGCGCTGCAACATCCGGCGGATCGAATGCCCCGTAGGCTGTCGCAGAATCATCACCAGCAGCATCAAGCCACCGAGCCAGGCACCCACGCAGATCAAGTGAATGAGTTGATTGAGGATCAGCAAATGCCCTGCGGTGCCATCGAGCATGGCACCGTGGCCGACCGGGGCCAGGGTGGCCAGCAGCAGACCGCTGAGGATCAGGCGCAGCGCAAGGCTGGCGCGCAGTGGGGTCAGCAGCAAGACCAGCAACAGCAGGTTGATCAGCATATGCCAGCGCCAGACCTGGCCGAAAAAAGTGTTGCCCAGTACCAGGCCCAGGGTCGGCGGATCGAAGGCTGCGTCCCAGGCCCCGGCCATGCTCGCGGTAATCAGCATCAACCAGCAGACCCCGCTGGCCAGCGCGATCACGGCCAGCCAGCGGGAGGTGCGTGTCAGGCGCTGATCCAGTGCGTTTTCGCCATCTGATAGCAATGGCCTGAACACCCAGGCCCCGAACAGCATCAACACCACGATGAAATGCAGGAAGCGGCACAGCACCAGCGCGCTCGCCATGAATTACTGGCCAACCTTGAAGGCGTAGGCACCCTCGCTTTTGTGGGTGTCGACCGACACGGCGTGCCATTCGACTTTATAGGCGCCTGCGGTCAACGGCGCGGCCGGGGTGACGATCAGGGTCTTTTTATCGCTGCCTTCGGTGGTCAGCGCTTTGACCTCCACCGGTGCGCCATCCCGGGTCAGCATGACTTTGGTGAAACTGGCCTCGACACCTTCGGAGAACACCAGGCGCAATTGCGTTGGCGCGGTCACGGTGCTGTCGGCGGCCGGTGTCTGGCTTTTCAGGTGGGCGTGGGCCAACACCGAAGAAGCGGCGAGCAGCGAGCCGAGCAGGGCAGCGACGGTCAGGGTTTTCTTGATCGGCATCGTGGGTACCTCAGGCAGTTTCCAAGTGCGCAGAGTTTAGCGTTACGACAGCGGCTGTACGAAGTTTCGTTTTCCTCTGTCGCCGCGGTCCAGAGCGAATGCTAGTCTTGCTCAACGTTGTTGTCGGGGATCCGCATGGGCAATCACAAGATCGAGATTCGTCGCAGTAACGTCGAAAAAATTCTGCTGGGGGCGGAAAAGGTCTTCGCTGAAAAGGGCTTCGGCAGCACCGCCATGGCCGACATCGCCGCCGAGGTGCAACTGCCGCGTTCCAACCTGCACTACTACTTCAGCACCAAGACCGAGCTGTACAGCGCGGTGCTGTTCGACTTGCTGGAGGTCTGGAAGCAGGACGCCCTGTGCTTCGAGATGTTCGATGACCCGCGTGTGGTGCTCAGCAGCTATATTCGCGCCAAGATGAACCATTCCCGCAGCCGGCCCTATGGTTCGAAAGTCTGGGCCAACGAAATCATCCATGGCGCGCCGACCCTCGGCGCAGCGCTGGACGCGAGCCTGTATGACTGGGCCAAGATGAAGGAAGCGAAAATCCGCCAGTGGGTGGACGACAAACGCATCCTGCCGGTGGAGCCGTCGAGCCTGCTGTACATGATCTGGGCCTCGACCCAGCACTATGCCGACTTCGATCACCAGGTGAATATTCTCAATGACCACCAGCCGCTGTCGGACATGCAGTTCGAAAGGGCGGTGCAGACGGTGACCAGTGTGATTTTGCGGGGGATCGGGTTGGAGCCTTGAGGCTGGGTGGTATGGCTGCTGGCCTCATCGCGAGCAAGCTCGCTCCCACAGGTATCTCTGGTGTACACAGGATTTGTGTACGACATAAAACACTGTGGGAGCGAGCTTGCTCGCGATGGCGTCATTTCAGGCGCTGAAAACCTCAAGGGCTGACGTGATACGGATTCCTCGGATCATGATTCCAGTCCAGAAACGGCTTGCCAGTCTCCACCGGCACCATCTCGATACAGTCCTGCACCGGGCAGGTGATCTGGCACAGGTTGCAGCCCACACACTCCTCATCGATCACCTGGTATTTGTGCGTGCCATCCGCTTGCTTGAGGCTGGCCACGGCCTGGTGCGAAGTGTCCTCGCAAGCGATATGGCAACGACCGCAACCGATGCACGCGTCCTGATCGATTTTTGCGATCACCTGATAGTTGATGTCCAGGTACTTCCAGTCCGTGGTGTTGCCCACCGCGCGGCCGGAAAATTCCGAGATGCTGGCGTAGCCCTGACTGTCCATCCAGCGTGACAAACCGTCCTTCATGTCCTCGACAATCCGGAAACCATGCAGCATCGCCGCCGTGCACACCTGCACCGCGCCGCTGCCCAGCGCGATGAATTCCGCAGCATCGCGCCAGTTGCCGATACCACCGATGCCGCTGATCGGCAGGCCCTGGGTCTGCGGATCACGGGCGATTTCGGCGACCATGTTCAAGGCAATCGGCTTGACGGCCGAACCACAATAACCGCCATGGGTGCTTTGGCTGCCGACCATGGGGTTGGCCACCATGCGCTCAAGGTTGACGCTGGTGATCGAGTTGATGGTGTTGATCAACGACACCGCATCGGCACCGCCACGGTGGGCGGCGCGGGCGGCGACGCGGATGTCGGTGATGTTCGGCGTGAGCTTGACGATCACCGGCAACGAGCAATACGTCTTGCACCAGCGGGTGACCTGTTCCACGTATTCCGGCACCTGGCCGACCGCCGCGCCCATGCCGCGTTCCGGCATGCCGTGGGGGCAACCGAAGTTCAGTTCGATGCCGTCGGCACCGGTGGCCTCCACCAGCGCCAGGATGTTTTTCCAGGACTCCTCGACGCAGGGCACCATCAACGACACGATCAGCGCACGGTCTGGCCAGTCCTTTTTGACCTGGGTGATTTCCCGCAGGTTGATCTCCAGTGAGCGGTCGGTGATCAGCTCGATGTTGTTAAAACCCAGAACCTCCCGGTTCGCTCCGAAGTGCGCCGAGTAGCGCGACGACACGTTCACCGCCGCCGGGTCTTCACCCAGGGTTTTCCAGACCACGCCGCCCCAGCCGGCCTCGAAGGCGCGGACCACATTGTACGCCTTGTCGGTCGGCGGCGCGGAGGCCAGCCAGAATGGGTTGGGTGCTTTGATGCCGGCGAAGACAATCGACAGATCGGCCATTTACGCAGCCTCCACATTGAGCATCAGTTGAGCGTTGATCGCCTCGGCGGCGCGTTTGCCATGCTGCACCGCTTGCACGGTGAGGTCCTGGTCGAGGCTGGTGCAGTCGCCACCGGCATACACGCCGGGGATGCTGGTGCGCAGGTTTTCATCGACTTCGATGCGCTCACCCTGGCGCTTGAGCTCACGGGCCAGCGGATCGCTGAGGGCGCTGCCGTCGAAAGCCTGGCCGATGGCCTTGAAGATCGCGTCGGCGGCCAGTTCGAAGGTTTCACCGGTGGTTTGCAGGCGACCGTCCACCAGGTGGGTGCGGGCAAAACGCATGCCGCGCACGCGGCCGTGGTCATCGAGCAGTACTGCTTCCGGTTGTGCCCAGGTCATCAGCCGCACCTGATTGGTCTTGGCAATCTCCTGTTCGTGATGGGTGGCGCCCATGTCTTCGGTACCACGGCGGTACACCAGATTCACGTCGTGGGCACCGAGGCGGGCCATTTGCACCGCCATGTCGATGGCGGTGTTGCCCGCGCCGAGGACAATGCAATGATCGGCCAGGGGCAGTTGGGTCAGGTCATCGGCCTGGCGCAGTTCGCGGATGTAGTCGGTGGCGGCGAGCAGGCCGGGCGCGTCTTCGTGGGCCAGACCCAGCTGTTTGCTGGCGTTGAGCCCGAGGCCGAGGAACACCGCATCGAACTGTTGATGCAGTTCGCTGAGGGTCAGGTTCTCTCCGAGCTTGTGCCCGTGACGGATTTCGATCCCGCCAATCTGCAACAGGAACTCAAGCTCCTGTTGTGCGTAGTCATCCACCAGTTTGTATTTGGCGATCCCGTATTCGTTGAGGCCGCCAGCCTTTTCCCGTGCCTCGAAGATCACCACATCATGCCCGTGCATGGCGCTGCGGTGGGCGCAGGACAAACCGGCCGGACCGGCACCGACCACGGCGATGCGTTTGCCGGTGGCGGCAGCACGCTGGAAGGGGTGAGCACTGAAGTGGGCGTTGTCCACGGCGTAGCGTTGCAACAGGCCGATCATGACCGGCGCGCATTCGTGAGCGTTGTTGCGCACGCAGGCTTGCTGGCAAAGAATTTCCGTCGGGCACACCCGGGCGCAACTGCCGCCGAGGATGTTGGCCGAAAGGATTTTCTGCGCGGCACCTTGCACATTGTCCTGCGCAATGTTGCGGATGAACGAGGGAATGTCGATCTCGCTCGGGCAGGCATTCACGCAGGGCGCGTCGTAGCAGTACAGGCAGCGCGAGGCCTCCAGGTGCGCCTGGCGCTCGTTGAGCGGCGGCGCCAGATCGGTGAAATGGCCGGCGAGGGCGGCCGCATTCTCAACGGGATGCGGGAGGTGGTCCAGGGTCTTGATCACGGTTTTGGCCTCACGGTTATTTGAGGTGCTGCCTCTGAATGGGCATTGTTTTTTGTGTTGTCTGTACCGGCCCCTTCGCTGGCAAGCCAGCTCCTACAGGTTGGAATGCATTTCCCTTGTAGGAGCTGGCTTGCCAGCGAAGGCCGAAGGCCTCGATTTCAGCGTTTCACAGCCGTCGGCTTGTGCAACTCAGCCCGCTTGCTCAGCAAATCAAACACCGCCGGGTACGCCGGCCGTTCGATGTAGCGTCCGGCCCCGCGCTCGGCCCGCAGGTCGCCGTCGGCCCAGACCACGCGGCCCTGGCTGATGGTGTGGCTGGGCACGCCGCGCACGGTCTTGCCTTCGAAGATGTTGAAGTCCACCTGCTGATGGTGGGTCCTGGCGGAAATGGTCCGGGTGCCCTGCGGGTCCCACAGCACCAGGTCGGCATCGGCACCGACGCGGATCGCGCCTTTGCGTGGGTAGAGGTTGAAGATCTTCGCCGTGTTGGTGGACGTCAGTGCGACGAATTGCTGCATCGAAAAGCGTCCACTGTTCACCCCTTCATCCCACAGCACCGCCATGCGGTCTTCGATGCCGGCGGTTCCATTGGGGATCTTGCTGAAGTCGTCGCGGCCAGCGGCTTTTTGCTCGGCGCAGAAGCAACAGTGGTCAGTGGCGGTGGTGTGCAGGTTGCCCGATTGCAGGCCATGCCAGAGCGCCTCTTGATGGCCGCGAGGGCGGAACGGCGGGCTCATCACGTAACCGGCGGCGGTTTGCCAGTCCGGATGGCGGTAGACGCTGTCGTCCAGCAACAGGTGCCCGGCCAGCACTTCGCCGTACACCGGCTGGCCCTTGCCCCGGGCGTAGGTGATTTCGTCCAGCGCTTCCTTGGTCGAGACGTGGACCAGGTACAGCGGCGTGCCCAGGGTTTCGGCGATGCGGATCGCCCGGCTCGCGGCCTCGCCTTCGACCTGTGACGGCCGCGACAGTGGGTGGGCTTCCGGCCCGGTGATGCCCTGGGCCATCAGCTTGCGTTGCAGGTGATACACCAGCTCCCCGTTTTCCGCGTGAACGGTCGGCACCGCGCCCAGCTCCAGGCAGCGTTCGAAACTCGCCACCAGGGTGTCATCAGCGGCCATGATTGCGTTCTTGTAGGCCATGAAATGCTTGAAGCTGTTGACGCCATGCTGGCTGACCAGCTCGGCCATTTCCTCGCGGACCTGTTCGCTCCACCAGGTAATGGCGACGTGAAAACCGTAATCCGACGCGGACTTCTGGGCCCAGCCGCGCCACTGATGGAAGGCTTCGAGCAAGGATTGCTGCGGATTGGGAATCACGAAGTCGATGATCGAGGTGGTGCCGCCGGCCAGTCCCGCCGCCGTGCCGCTGAAAAAGTCTTCGCTGGCCACGGTGCCCATGAACGGCAGTTGCATGTGGGTGTGCGGGTCGATGCCGCCGGGCATCAGGTATTGGCCGCTGCCGTCGAGCACCTCGGCGTCTGCAGGAACATCGAGGTTTTCGCCGATGGCCTTGATCACGCCGTCTGCGCAATACACATCGGCGCGATAACTTTCATCATGGGTAACAACGGTGGCGCCACGGATCAACAGAGACATTCCGAGTTCCTCGCAGGCAATGACCGGCTTCTGCCGGTTCTAGATGTTTTATTCAGAACAGCTCGCACAGAATCAATCCTGTCAACGCTGTCAGGATTAAACGCTAGCTGCACTTATCCGAATCGGCAAGAATATTTTTTATAAGCTTATTCAGTAATTAACTGTTTGATATTTAACGAATAAATATAGCTGTCACCAAAATGGTGAGGCCGCTCACCATTTTGACGCACTTGACAGGATCGAAAAATAGTCAAGATTTCTTATGTGAAATCAGCTGTTTGAGTATGGTCTATGGTTGATGCGCAGCCATTGAAAAAAAGATCAACGCACCAGATTGAGTCCTGACTGATTCGACAACTTGCCTGGCATTCGGCCTGAGTGACAGGACAAATAGTCGAGACGGTGAATAAAACCGATAAACATCAGTTGGTTGCAATGTGTTTATGGAACTGCCCGATGCTTGATCGGGGCACTCGGCACGTTTATTGATGCCGCCAGCCCCTGATGAGCAACAATAATCAAAAGAACAGTGGAGCGGCCATGCAACAGATCAGATCGCAAGTGACCGAACGCGACGGCTTGTTTGAGCTGGAAGCCGGCAGCGATGTCCTCGACAGTCCCCGTTACAACCACGACATTGCACCGACCAAGGTGCACGAACGCACCTGGAACAAATGGCACATCACAGCGTTATGGGTGGGCATGGCGATCTGCGTGCCGACCTACACCCTCGGCGGTGTGCTGACCGCGTATTTTGGCCTGACCGTCGGCGAAGCGCTGCTGGCGATCCTGTTCGCCAACATCATCGTATTGATTCCCCTGACGCTTAACGCCTTTCCCGGCACCAAGTACGGCATTCCCTTTCCGGTATTGCTGCGCTCGTCCTTCGGCGTGCTCGGTTCCAACATTCCGTGCCTGATTCGCGCCCTGGTGGCGTGCGGCTGGTTCGGCATCCAGACGATGTTCGGCGGGCTGGCGATTCACCTGTTTCTCGGCTCGGTGTTCGAGGGCTGGAAATCCCTGGGCGGCACCGGCGAGGTCATCGGTTTCATGGTGTTCTGGGCGCTGAACCTGTGGGTGGTGATTCGCGGTGCCGAGTCGATCAAATGGCTGGAAACCCTGTCGGCGCCACTGTTGGTGCTGGTGGGCGCGGGCCTGCTGGTCTGGGCCATGCCCAATGTGTCGATGAACGAATTGCTGGCGATTCCGGCCAAGCGCCCCGAAGGTGCAGGCGTGGCCAGCTACTTTGCCGCCGGGCTGACGGCGATGGTCGGCTTCTGGGCCACGTTGTCACTGAACATTCCGGACTTCAGTCGCTACGCAAAAAGCCAGAAGGACCAGATCGTCGGGCAGATCATCGGGTTGCCGCTGACCATGTTCCTGTTCGCGTCCCTGGGCGTGGTGATGACCGCCGCCTCGGTGAAATTGGTGGGGGTGACGGTGTCCGATCCGGTGACCCTGATCGGTCATATCCAGAGCCCGGTCTGGGTGGCAATCGCGATGGCGCTGATCATCATCGCCACGCTGTCGACCAATACCGCAGCCAACATCGTGTCGCCGACCAATGACTTCCAGAACATCGCACCCAAGGCCATCAACCGCACCAAAGCGGTGATCCTTACCGGTCTGGTGGGGTTGGGATTGATGGCCCATGAGCTACTGAAAAAACTCGACCTGATCGTCTCGGACGTCAGTCTGGAAACCGTCTATTCCAACTGGTTGCTGGGGTATTCGAGCCTGCTGGGGCCGATCGCCGGGATCATGGTGGTGGACTATTTCCTGATCAAGAAACAGCAACTGGACCTTGCCGGCCTGTACCGCGATGACGTGTACCCAGCGTGGAACTGGAGCGGTTTCCTGGCCTTCGGCGTGCCGGTGGTGTTGACGCTGCTGTCCCTGGGCAGCGATGCGTTCAGCTGGTTCTACAGCTATGGCTGGTTTACCGGTTCGGCGCTGGGTGGGGTTATTTATTACGGGTTGAGTGTGATGCGGCCCAGCCCGTCTGTCGCGAAATCTGCGGTGTAGCGAATGGCCCCTTCGCTGGCAAGCCAGCTCCTACATTAGAAACGCAGCCCCCTGTAGGAGCTGGCTTGTCGGATCGCCGCATCGCAGCGAAGACGATCTCAAATTCACCGAAGAACTGCCTGAAAAAATCCATAAGAACAGCCTGAGGAGATCATCATGAACGCGGCCGTCGACGTTCTGCAGTCCAGCCATCAGCACATCAACCGCGACCGCCTGTGGCAATCGCTCATGGAGCTGGCCAGGCTCGGCGCCACGGTCAAGGGCGGCGTGTGTCGCCTGGCCTTGACCGACCTCGACCGCCAGGCCCGGGACATTTTCGTCAAGTGGTGTAGCGATGCCGGCTGCACCGTCAGCATCGACGCCGTCGGCAATATCTTCGCCCGTCGAGCCGGGCGCAATCCCGACCTGCCGCCGGTGATGACCGGCAGCCACATCGATACCCAGCCCACTGGCGGCAAGTTCGATGGTTGCTTTGGTGTATTGGCCGGCGTCGAAGTGCTGCGCACCCTCAATGACTTGAACATCGAAACCGAAGCGCCGCTGGAAGTGGTGGTCTGGACCAACGAAGAGGGCTCGCGCTTCGCGCCGTGCATGATGGGTTCCGGCGTGTTCGCCGAGAAATTCACCCTTGAGGAAACACTGGCCAAGGTCGATGCCGATGGCGTGACCGTGGGGCAGGCATTGAACGCCATCGGTTACGCCGGTCCACGTCAGGTCACCGGCCATGCCGTGGGCGCTTATTTCGAAGCCCACATCGAGCAAGGCCCGATCCTGGAAGACGAACGCAAGACCATCGGCGTGGTGATGGGCGCCCTCGGGCAGAAATGGTTCGACCTGAAACTGCGCGGCGTCGAAGCCCATGCCGGCCCGACCCCGATGCACCTGCGCAAGGACGCCCTGGTCGGTGCCGCAGTGATCGTCGGTGCGCTCAACCGCGCCGCCCTCAGCCATCAACCCCATGCCTGTGGCACTGTCGGTTGCCTGCAAGCCTATCCCGGCTCGCGCAATGTCATCCCCGGCGAAGTGCGCATGACCCTGGACTTCCGCCATCTGGAACCGGCGCGTCTGGACTCGATGATCGCCGAAGTGCGCGAAGTGATCGAAACCACCTGCGAAGAACACGGCCTGACCTTCGAGCTCACGCCAACGGCCGACTTCCCGCCGCTGTATTTCGACAAGGGCTGCGTCGAAGCGGTGCGCGGCGCCGCCCAGGGTCTGGGCCTGTCACACATGGACATCGTCAGCGGCGCCGGGCACGACGCGATCTTCCTCGCCGAACTCGGCCCGGCCGGGATGATCTTCGTGCCGTGCGAAGGCGGCATCAGCCACAACGAAATCGAAAACGCCGCGCCGGATGACCTGGCGGCGGGGTGTGCGGTGCTGTTGCGGGCGATGCTGGCGGCTTCGGCGACGATTGCCAGTCAATCGGCAGCCTGAAAGTCAAAAGATCGCAGCCTGCGGCAGCTCCTACGCAGACACAACTGCACGATCATGAACGCCCGTGGTCGTAATCTTCACAGACCGGCGCATGACTGCGCCGCTGCACGCGTGGAGATCCTATGAGCCAGGACGTCCTGACCACCGAAACCAATCGCCGTCAGCTGCAGCAAATCATCGCCGGCCTGTCCGACGGGGTGATTCTGCTGGACCCCGACCAGAGCATCCTGTGGGCCAACGAGGCGGCGCTGGCCATGCACGGTGTCTCGCAAGTCGGCGATCTGGGTGCCAACGCCGAGGCTTATGCCAAACGCTTCGCCTTGCGCCATTGCAACAACCATGGGGTGCCAGCCGACAGCTATCCGATCAACCGTGTGGCCCGTGGCGAGACGTTCAGCGATGTGCTGGTGGAGGTGTCCTCGGCGGCGGACGAAGGGCGTGCCTGGGTCCACCGCGTGCGCGGCCTGGTATTGACCGACAGCCATGGCAAACCGGAATCGCTGGTGTTGATCATGGACGATGTCACCGACCGGGTCAGCGCCGAGCAACGCTTCGCCACAGCGTTTCGCCTGTCCCCGGTGCCGATTCTGCTGTGTGGCGCGGCTGATCAACGGGTGCTGGATGTCAATGAAGCGTTCCTCGATACCCTCGGCTATCCCAGTGAGGAAGTGCTTGGGGTCAGCATTGCGCAGATCGATTTCATCGATGACAAAAACGCGCGCATCTGGCTGTTCGCCGCGCTGGAGAAAACCGGCAGTCTGGACCGCATCGATGTGCGCGTGCGCAGAAAAGACGCCGGGCTGATCGATTGCACCGTGTCGGCGGACACGGTGAACATTCAGGACAACCCCTGCTATCTGCTGGTGCTGGTGGACATCACCGAGCGCAGGCGCACCGAGCTGGAACTGGTGTCGGCCATCGAGGAAGCGATGAAGGACGCCTCATGGTTCAGCCGTACGCTGATCGAAAAACTGGCCAGGGTGAAGGACGTCAATTCACCGAAGTGGCCCCGTATGCCCTTCACCGACCTGACTGCCCGTGAGCGCGAAGTGCTGGGCCTGATCTGTGAAGGCCGGGCCGACAAGGAAATCGCCGCGCGCCTGAAACTCGCACCGTATACGGTGCGAAACCATGTGGCGGCGCTGTATTCCAAACTCAATGTGCACAGCCGCAATGAAGCGATTGTCTGGGCGCGGGAGCGGGGGGGATTCTCGAAAGAGTGGCGGCCCAAGGGGCAGCGATAAGGTGCAAATGCCAACGGCCGGGCCATAAATGATTCGCGGATCTTTATTTTTGTGCCAGGTGGGTGGATTTTGCGCACCGGTTCTGGGGGGGGGGACAAAAAATGTGTCGATCACTAATCGCCGGTCAATCGAGGCAGCAATCGCTGCCTCTCTTTGCATCAAACTACTGAATCAGGATAGGAACCCCCCATCCACATTCAACGAAATCCCAGTCGTATAACTCGACGCATCACTCGCCAGATAAAGCACTGCCCCCGCCATCTCACTCGGATCCGCCACGCGCTTCAACGGAATCTGCGCCAGTGCGGTATTCAGGATTGCCTCATTCTTCACCAGTGCCGAAGCGAATTTGGTGTCCGTCAACCCCGGCAGCAATGCATTGCAACGAATCCCGAACTGCGCACACTCCTTGGCAAACACCTTGGTCATGTTGATCACTGCCGCCTTGGTCACCGAGTAGATGCCCTGGAAGATCCCCGGCGAAACACCGTTGATCGAGGCGACGTTGATGATGCTGCCGCCGCCGTTTTCGCGCATCAGTTTGCCGGCTTCGACCGACATGAAGAAGTAGCCGCGGATGTTCACGTCGACGGTTTTCTGGAAGGCGCCGAGGTCGGTGTCCAGCACGTTGCAGAATTGCGGGTTGGTCGCGGCGTTGTTGACCAGAATGTCGAGGCGGCCGAACTGTTGCTTGATGCCGGCGAAGACCTGGCTGATCTGTTCCATTTCGCCGATGTGGCAGGCGATGGCGGTGGCCTTGCCGCCGGCGGCGATGATCGCGTCGGCCACGTGTTGGCAGCCTTCGAGTTTACGGCTGGAGACGATCACGTGGGCGCCTTGCTGGGCGAGCAGTTTGGCGATGGCTTCGCCGATGCCACGGCTGGCGCCGGAGACGAAAGCGATCTTGCCGTCGAGGTCGAACAACTGAGTCTTGGACATGGGATTCCCTTATAAAGAGTCTTGTTATGCAGTCGAATGCCGGGGTAGAGGCCAATGCTGTTCGGTGGAGGTGGATTTGCTGCGTTTGGTCAGTAGGCTCGCGTTATCGTTTACGACCTTCGCGAGCAAGCTCGCTCCTACAGGGGATTGTGTGTAATCGAACCGAATCGGGCTCAGAGGCTGGATTTCTGGATGACCTGCAAGCTCATCTGCTCCAGCAGCTTGTTCATGTGGATGAACTGCGCGAAGCGTTTGTCCTGGGTCTGGCCGTGGTAGAAGCGGTAGTAGATCTGCTGCACGATGCCGGCCAGGCGGAACAGGCCGTAGGTGTAGTAGAAGTCGAAATTGTCGATGCGGATGCCCGAACGTTCGGCGTAGTAGTCGACGAACTCGCGGCGGGTCAGCATGCCCGGCGCGTGGCTTGGCTGGCGACGCATCATCTGCACCGGCGCTGGATCATCGGCTTCGATCCAGTAGGCGAGGGTGTTGCCCAGGTCCATCAGCGGATCGCCCAGGGTGGTCAGTTCCCAGTCGAGCACGCCGATGATCTTCATCGGGTTGTTCGTGTCGAGGATCACGTTGTCGAAGCGGTAGTCGTTGTGCACGATGCTGGAAACCGGATGGTCGGCCGGCATCTTGTCGTTGAGCCAGGCTTTGACCGTTTGCCATTGTGGCGCATCGGGGGTCAGGGCTTTTTCGTAGCGGTCGCTCCAGCCTTTGATTTGCCGCGCCACGTAACCTTCGGGTTTGCCCAGATCACCCAGGCCGTAGGCGTTGTAATCGACGCGGTGCAGTTCGACGAACTTGTCGATGAAACTCTTGCACAAGGCTTGGGTTTTCGCCGGATCCAGGCCCAGCTCCGGCGGCAGGTCCGAGCGCAGGATGATGCCATTGACCCGTTCCATGACATAGAACTCGGCACCGATCACCGATTCGTCAGTGCAGTGCACATAGGCTTTCGGGCAGTACGGAAAACCGTCGCGCAGTTGATTGAGGATGCGGAATTCACGGCCCATGTCGTGGGCCGACTTGGACTTGTGGCCGAAGGGCGGTCGACGCAGGACGAATTCCTGTTCGGGGTATTCCAGCAGGTAGGTGAGGTTGGAAGCGCCGCCCGGAAACTGGCTGATCCGCGGCAAACCGCTGAGCCCCGGAATATGGGCCTTGAGGTACGGATCGATCAGGCTGGCATCGAGTTCTTCGCCGGTGCGGATACGGGTGGACTGGTCATTAAGCGCCATGCTTATCCCTTCTGCTTATTCTGGAGGCCTGAAACTATTGGCTAATCTAATGCGCACATGACACGCCCACAACCGCGAACGGCTCTTATAGGTGAGCGTGTTGCCGGCCAATCATTGTTTTTGATACAGCTGTTTGAATCGCCGTCACTGGGCGACATGGCTCGTGGCGGGTGGCAAGTCGATCGGCGTCAGTACCGGTTGATTGGAGAAAAACGCCACGAGGTTCTTGCCCACCAGTTCGACAGTACCTTGGGCGGCTTCCGGAGACAGCCCGGCGACATGGGGCGAGAGGATCACGTTGCTCAGGGTCTTGAGCGCATCCGGCACCTTCGGTTCGGCGTCGAACACATCCAGCGCGGCACCGGCGATCCGGCGTTGCTCCAGGGCGCTGATCAGGTCAGCGGTGGCCATCACACTGGCCCGGGCGATGTTGACGATAAACCCCTTGGGGCCCAAGGCTTCGAGCACCTGGTGATTGACCAGATGCCTGGTGGCCGGACCGCCGGGCGTGGCGACGATCAGGAAGTCCGACGTGTGCGCAAGTTCAGTCAGGGTCGAGCAGTAGGTGTAGGGCACATCGCTGCGCAGCTGGCGATTGTGGTAACCAATGCTCATGTCGAAACCGGCGCTGGCGCGTTTGGCGATGGCCATGCCGACCGCGCCGAGGCCAAGGATGCCCAGGCGTTTGCCAGCGAGGGAAGGGCGCATGATCTTCGGCCACTCGCCGCGTCGTACGGCCGCATCACAGCGGGGTATGTCGCGCACCAGCGACAGCAGCAGCGCCATGGCATGGTCGGCGACGGACGAGGCGTTGACTCCGGCGCCATTGGTGACGGTGATACCCCGGTCGGCGGCGGCCTGCAGGTCGACGTGTTCATAGCCGGCGCCGAGCACGCAGATGATCTTGAGGTGGGGCAGCGCGGCGATTTCATCGGCATACAGCCCCAATGGGCCGCGAGTGAGGACGGCATCGATCTGCCCGGCGTGGCGGGCGATGGCCTCGGTGCGCTCGGCGGGCGTCGGGGCCAGAATCAGATGGAAGCCCTGATGTTCGAGGATGGGCAGGTAATCATTGATGGTTTCAACCAGTACCAGAACGGTTACGGGCATGGGGCTCTCTCGGGTCTGCAGGTTGAACTTCAGAGGGCGTACTGGGCAATCCCGTTGCCAAACGACCAGTTCTCTTTTTTCACTTCCACCAGATTAATGAAAATGTCCTCCAGACGCACCGCGAGCTCTGCATGAAGGCTTTCGGCGATGGTTTTGTAGAGGTTTTTTTTCTGCTCGACGGTCCGGCCTTCGCTCATGGTGATCTGGATCACCACCAACTGGTCCGTGCGGTTGATACCCAGATAACCGGGATCAAAGATGAAATGCTGCGCATCGTGTTCGGCGAGTATCTGAAAATTATCGTTCTCCGGCACGCCGATGGTGCTGTGCATGGCCGCGTAGATCAGTTGGCCGATGCGCTTGGCGTGGGTAGGGTCCTGATGTTTTTTGATGTCGACGCGAACCAGTGGCATGGGAAGACTCCGAGGGGGACACAGGTCAGTTAAAAATACATTGCGTTGGACCTTTATCAAGTGACGGATACCATCTGGCGATGAAACGTAGCCTCGAAAACACCGCAATTCCTTGTGGGAGCGAGCTTGCTCGCGATAGCGGTGTGTCAGTCAAATAGTTGTTGGATGTGCCAAAGCCATCGCGAGCAAGCTCGCTCCCACAGGGGATCTTCGGCTATCTGGTACCACCGTTCCTCACCTAAGTCTTTGCTTCTGCTAACTAATCCTCCAGAATCGCGCCCCTGTTCCGGCCAGGGCGCCGCCTGTCGGGTATTCCGACGCGTCCTGACCGGGTGGCAAGTGACCGGAATGTGGAGATCCCACCGGATGAATGATCAGGCCAATAGCGTTAACGAACGCTATGTAGACGCGACACCAGCGACGCTGTCGAGCTGGAATCGCCAAGACACCACCTGGATGCTGGGCCTGTTTGGCACGGCGATTGGTGCCGGAACCCTGTTTTTGCCGATCAACGCAGGCCTGGGCGGATTCTGGCCGCTGCTGATCCTGGCGTTGCTGGCGTTCCCGATGACGTTCTACGCACACCGCGGGCTGACCCGTTTCGTGCTGTCCGGTCGCGAAGGCGCCGACATCACCGAAGTGGTGGAAGAGCATTTCGGCATCAAGGCCGGTGCCCTGATCACCTTGCTTTATTTCTTCGCGATTTTCCCGATCCTGCTGATCTACAGCGTGGCGCTGACCAATACCGTGGGCAGTTTCCTCGAGCATCAACTGCACATCATGCCGCCACCGCGCGCCGTGCTGTCGCTGGTGCTGATCCTCGGCCTGCTGGCAGTGGTACGTTGCGGTGAGCAATTGATCGTCAAGGCCATGAGCCTGATGGTCTACCCGTTCATTGTCGCGCTGCTGTTCCTGGCGGTGTACCTGGTTCCGCACTGGAACGGCGGGATCCTGGCCACCGCCAGCAGCGTACCGGCGCCTTCGGCGTTGCTGCACACGATGTGGCTGGCGATTCCGGTGATGGTGTTCTCGTTCAACCATTCGCCGATCATCTCGGCGTTCGCCGTGGACCAGAAGCGTCGCTACGGCGAGCACGCCGAGGAGCGCAGCTCGCAGATCCTGTCCCGCGCCCACCTGCTGATGGTGGTGATGGTGCTGTTCTTCGTCTTCAGTTGCGTGCTGACCCTGTCGCCAGCGCAACTGGCTGAAGCCAAGGCGCAGAACCTGTCGATCCTGTCGTACCTGGCCAACCACTTCAGCAACCCGACCATCGCCTTTGCAGCGCCGTTGATTGCCTTCGTGGCCATTTCCAAGTCGTTCCTGGGGCACTACATCGGCGCCAGCGAAGGCCTCAAGGGCCTGATCGTCAAGAGCGGCAAGCGTCCGTCGGCCAAGGCCCTGGACCGCATGACCGCCGCCTTCATGTTGGTGGTTTGCTGGATCGTCGCCACGCTCAACCCGAGCATCCTCGGCATGATTGAAACCCTGGGTGGCCCGGTGATCGCGGCGATCCTGTTCCTGATGCCGATGTACGCCATCCGCAAGGTGCCGGCGATGGCGCGCTATCGCGGCCAGGCGTCCAACGTCTTCGTGACGGCGGTGGGCCTGGTAGCGATCACGGCGTTGATCTACTCGCTGACTGCCTGAGGTCAAAGATCAAGAGATCGCAGCCTGCGGCAGCTCCTACAGGGATCGGGGGCACCCGCGGATGTACTCGGTCAGCGCAGGAGCTGCCGAAGGCTGCGATCTTTTGATTTTCAGCTACAGTGGCCGCTGCACGCGATACGTGCAGCGGTTTTTTTTCGCCTGGAGACACTGGATTGTCGAGCGCCCCAAACGCTAACCCCACCGAGCAACCCAATCGCTGGCAGGACCTGCTGGCGGGTTTGTCGATTGCCGGCCTGCTGCTGCCCGAAGCGGTCGCCTATTCCAGCATCGCCGCACTGGCGCCCCAGGCCGGGCTGATCGCCCTGTTTGCCGGGTTGCTGTGTTATGGCCTGTTTGGCACCAGCCGCTTTGCGATTGTCTCGGCCACTTCATCTTCCGCCGCCGTGCTGGCCGCCGCGACCGCCACCCTGGCCAATGGCGACCCTCAGTTGCGCTCAACCCTGGCCATCGGCCTGGTGCTGGTGACCGGGGCGTTTTTCTTGCTGGCCGGGCTGTTCAAGCTCGGCAGTGTGACCTCGTTCATCGCCAAGCCGGTGTTGCGCGGGTTTGCCTTTGGCCTGGCGCTGACCATCATTCTCAAACAGGTCGCCAGCGTGGTCGGCGTGCATTTGACCAATGCCAATCTGGTGCGCTTGCTGCCGCAATTGCTGGAGCAACTGCCGCAGTGGAACTGGGTGGCGGCTGGCGTCGGCAGCGTGGCATTGGCCTTGTTATGGCTATTTGCGCGGTTTCGGCGCTTGCCGGGAGGTTTGTTGGTGGTGGTGATCGGCATTGCGGCGGGGCAGTGGCTGGCCCTGCCGGCCTATGGCGTGAAGCTGATCGGCGTGATCGACCTGAGCCTGGAGGTGCCTGAGCTGCCGGTACTGCCGTTTGCCGACTGGCTGCGTCTGGGGGAATTGGCGTTCGCCATGGTGATGATTCTGTATGCGGAGTCCTACGGCTCGATCAGTTCTTTTGCTCTAAAACATCGCGACCGGGTCAACTCGAACCGCGACCTGCTGGCCCTGGGGGCTTCCAACCTGCTGTCCGGTCTGTTCCACGGCATGCCGGCGGGAGCGGGGTATTCGGCCTCGTCGGCCAATGAGGCGGCGGGTGCCACTTCGCGCCTGGCCGGTATCGTGGCGGCGCTGGTGGTGCTGCTCATCGTGCTGACGGTGTTGCCTTATATCGCCCTGACCCCGGAACCGATCCTCGCCGCCATCGTCATCCATGCCCTGGGGCGAGGCTTGAGCCTGCAGCCGCTGGGACGCTATTTCATCTGGCGCCGAGACCGCTTGCTGGTGATCTGCGCCGTGGGTGCGGTGTTGGTGCTGGGGGTGCTGGATGGCTTGCTGGTGTCGGTGGCGATCAGTGTGTTGCTGATGCTCAAGCAGATGTCGGCGGCGGATATACAGATCCTGGGACGCATCGATGGCGGTCACGACTTTGTCGACCTGCAACGCCATCCAACGGCGCAAGCCGTGCCTGGCGTGCTGATTGTGCGACCGGGGGAAGCGTTGTTCTTTGCCAACGTCGAGCGGATTCTGGGTGGGGCCTTGCGTCTGATCCGGCATTCGCAAACGCCGATTCATACGGTAATTCTAAGTCTTGAGGAATCGCCAGATCTGGATGGCACCAGCATCGAGGCGTTGCAGGAGTTTTTCGTGCGGGTGCATCAAGAGGGTAAGCGGCTGATTCTGGCGCGCCTGAAGGACGACGCGCAAACGGCGTTGGCGCAGGTGCAATCCAGCGGTGTGATTCTGAGTGGTCTGAGTGTGGACGGGGCGGTGCAGCATGCCCTGAAGGCTGGCGCATAACCTGTGGGAGAAGGCATAAAAAAACGCCGCCCATCTCACGATGGGCGGCGTTTTTCATTGCGTTGCAACGTTAAGCTTGAACGACCGGGATGTTGGCGTTCGCAGCAGCTTCACGGAACTCGGCAATCTGGTCGAAGGACAGGTAGCGGTAGACATCGGCCGCCATGCTGTCGATCTTGCCAGCGTATTCCATGTACTCCTCGACGGTCGGCAGGCGACCCAGGATGGAGGCCACGGACGCCAGCTCGGCCGAAGCCAGGTAGACGTTCGCGCCGTCACCCAGACGGTTCGGGAAGTTACGGGTCGACGTCGACACGACAGTCGAGTTCGGCTCTACACGTGCCTGGTTACCCATGCACAGCGAGCAGCCTGGCATTTCCATGCGTGCGCCGGCCTTGCCGTAGATGCCGTAGTAGCCTTCTTCGGTCAGCTGGTGAGCGTCCATCTTGGTCGGCGGCGACAGCCACAGACGGGTTGGCAGCTGACCCTTGACCTGCTCCAGCAGTTTACCGGCGGCGCGGAAGTGACCGATGTTGGTCATGCACGAACCGATGAACACTTCGTCGATCTTCTCGCCAGCAACGCTGGAGAGCAGGCGAGCGTCATCCGGGTCGTTCGGCGCGCAGAGCACAGGCTCCTTGATGTCGGCCAGGTCGATCTCGATGACTTCGGCGTATTCGGCGTCCTTGTCCGCTTGCAGCAGCTCAGGGTTGGCCAGCCAGGCTTCCATCGCTTGAGCGCGACGTTCCAGAGTACGTGCATCGCCGTAGCCTTCGCCGATCATCCAGCGCAGCAGGGTGATGTTGGACTGCAGGTATTCGGCAATCGACTCTTTGGACAGCTGGATGGTGCAACCGGCAGCCGAACGTTCGGCCGAGGCGTCAGACAGTTCGAACGCTTGCTCGACGGTCAGCTTAGGCAGACCTTCGATCTCCAGGATGCGACCGGAGAAGGCGTTCTTCTTGCCTTTCTTCTCTACGGTCAGCAGGCCAGCCTGGATCGCGTAGTAAGGAATGGCGTGAACCAGGTCACGCAGGGTGACGCCTGGCTGCAGTTCGCCTTTGAAGCGAACCAGGATCGACTCAGGCATGTCCAGCGGCATGACGCCAGTGGCTGCGGCGAACGCGACCAGGCCGGAACCGGCCGGGAACGAGATGCCGATCGGGAAACGGGTGTGGGAGTCACCACCGGTACCGACGGTGTCTGGCAGCAGCATGCGGTTCAGCCACGAGTGGATGATGCCGTCGCCCGGGCGCAGGGAAACGCCGCCGCGGGTCATGATGAAGTCAGGCAGGGTGTGGTGGGTGGTCACGTCGATCGGCTTTGGATAGGCCGCGGTGTGGCAGAAGGACTGCATCACCAGGTCGGTCGAGAAGCCCAGGCACGCCAGGTCTTTCAGTTCGTCACGGGTCATTGGACCGGTGGTGTCCTGGGAGCCGACGGTGGTCATCTTCGGTTCGCAGTAGGTGCCCGGACGAACGCCGGTCACGCCGCAAGCCTTGCCGACCATTTTCTGCGCCAGGGTGAAACCCTTGGTGCTTTCAGCCGGTGCTTCAGGTTTCTTGAACAGGGTCGAAGGTGGCAGACCCAGCTCGGCGCGAGCCTTCTCGGTCAGGCCACGGCCGATGATCAGCGGAATACGGCCGCCAGCGCGCACTTCGTCCAACAGGACCGGGGTCTTCATTTCGAAGGTGGTCAGGACTTCGTCAGTGCCGTGCTTGCAGACTTTGCCAGCATGCGGGTACAGATCGATCACGTCGCCCATGTGCATGTTGGATACGTCGAATTCGATTGGCAGTGCGCCGGCATCTTCCATGGTGTTGTAGAAGATCGGAGCGATCTTGCTGCCGAAGCAGAAACCGCCGGCACGCTTGTTCGGCACGTAAGGAACGTCGTCGCCGAAGAACCACAGTACGGAGTTGGTCGCCGATTTACGCGAAGAACCGGTACCGACCACGTCGCCGACGTAGGCGATCGGGAAGCCGGCGTTGCGCATTTCTTCGATCTGCTTCATCGGGCCGGTGACGCCTTGCTCGTCCGGCACGATGCCGTCGCGAGCCATTTTCAGCATGGCCAGGGCGTGCAGCGGGATGTCCGGACGGGACCAGGCATCAGGGGCAGGGGACAGGTCGTCGGTGTTGGTTTCGCCGGTGACCTTGAACACGCGCAGGCTGATCTTGTCGGCCAGGGTCGGGCGCTTCACGAACCACTCGCCGTCAGCCCAGGATTGCAGCACGCCCTTGGCGTGAACATTACCGCTCTTGGCTTTTTCAGCGACGTCGTGGAAGGCATCGAACATCAGCAGGGTGTGCTTGAGTTCTTCGGCAGCCACTGGCGCCAGTTCGGCGTCGTCCAGCAGGTTTACCAGCGTCACGATGTTGTAGCCGCCCTGCATGGTGCCGAGCAGTTCAACAGCGCGCTTCTTGTCGATCAGGGGGGATTTGGCTTCGCCTTTGGCGATGGCGGACAGGAAACCGGCCTTGACATAGGCTGCTTCGTCCACGCCTGGCGGAACGCGATTGGTGATCAGGTCAACGAGGAATGCTTCTTCGCCAGCCGGGGGATTTTTCAGCAGCTCGACCAGGCCTGCAGTTTGTTCGGCGTTTAGCGGCTGGGGAACGATACCCAGTGCTGCGCGCTCTTCGATATGTTTGCGGTAGGCTTCAAGCACAGTATTACCCTCATCAGTGGTCCCAAATGGGTGTCCGGGACGCTCATCCCGAAATTGCCGTACTCATGCGCTGCATGGCGTTGTGAGCCACTTAGCCAGAATTGCCGACAATTCCTTACAGAAGCTGCTTTCAAAGTTTTACGCCTGCAGAACGGGAGCTGATGAGGGTTGGCGTTGGGCTTTTCCCCGCTGGAAAAACCCCTCGCCAACACCGCTCTGAAGGAACGACTGTGCTCGTGACGCTTTGAAAACAGCTTCTAACGGACATTGGCGCCTAAAAAGGCAGGCTGATTCTACGGCAAAAAAAAATTAAAGGTAAGTCAGGTTTTATTGGACTTTGGTGGAGGCCGCCGGCAAACCCCGATTCCCCCAAGGCCTTGAACTTTGAGGGGTGATCAATGGCCGACAAAGGGCTAACATGCCGGCCTGTTCTGCTTTTTCGCGTTTTGCCTATCTATGCCCAATCAGACCATCAAGACGCCGTGCGTCGGCCTTTGCTCCACTGTCTACGGTGACCTGGTGTGCCGTGGCTGCAAGCGTTTCCACCACGAAGTGATCCACTGGAACGGTTACAACGAGCAAGAAAAGCGCGCGGTATGGCTGCGTCTTGAGCAGTTGCTGTCCCAGGTGATGGCTGCCAAGGTGGAGATTTTCGATCCGGCGCTGCTCCGAATGCAGCTGGAGCAACGCAAGATCCGCTTCGTGCCCCATCAGTCGGAATATTGCTGGGCCTACCAGTTGATCGCCCGGGGCGCGCGGGTGATCAATAACCTGGAAGCCTACGGGATGGTGTTGCTGCCGGAGTTTCGCGAGTGGAATCTGCCGGAATTGCGCGATGCCATCGATCGGGAATTTTTCCTGCTCTCCGAGGCCCATTACCAGCGCTACATTGCGCCGGGGTTCCTCAAGGATGTTTTTGGCGGCTGACCGTCAAAAGCTTCGCTGGCAAGCCAGCTCCTGCAGGACGGTGCAAGACCTGTAGGAGCTGGCTTGCCAGCGAAGGCGATTTCACAGGCGCCAAAAATCTCAATGGTTGCCGGCAATTTCCTCCAGATGATCCTCAATCTCCTGCGGCTTGAGCACCAGCACATCGCTCTCGACCGAATCGAGTACCACTTCCGCCGTATTACCGATCAACACCCCCGACAACCCGCTACGCGCTACGGTACCGATCACCGTCACTGCCGCCTGCAGCTTGTGCGCCATGAACGGAATCAGCACGTCCGGCGGGCCCTCCTCGATGTGCAGGTGATCATCGTCGATGTCGAATTCAGCCTGGAACGACTTGCATTGCTCGCGATAGCGCGCCTCGATGGTTTCGCTGAGTTGAAACGTCGGGTCGGCCGCCGACAGCATCGGCGACGGGTGGGCACTGACTACGTGCAAGTGGGCCTTGGCCAGGGTTGCGATGTCATAACCATGATCGATGATAGTGTCGTGCAGGTGGCGGTGTTCCAGGTCGGTGTTGCCGACGTCGACGGCTGCCAGGATCACTTTGTCTTTCCACGAGCCAGCGGTTTTTACCAGCAGTACCGGGGAAGGGCATTGGCGCAGCAGTTTCCAGTCCTCGGGTGTCAGCAGGGCCTTTTTCAGTGCGCTGTCGGGAAAGTGTTGCTTGATCACCAGGCCGCAACCTTCCGCCTGCTGCACATCGATGATGGTTTCGTGCAGGCTCTTGTTCCAGGCCTGCTCGGTGGTGACATTGTAACCGTCCTCCACTAAAGCGGCCTTGAGCACGCCCAGCATGCCGCTGTGATCATGCTTGGGGTCGCACACCAGAAGGTGCAGATGCGCCTGGGTCACGCCAGCAATCAGCTTGGCCCGTTTGAGCGCCAGGCTTTCGGAGTGTTCGGGGTCGATGACCACCAGAATGCTGCGTACGGATTGCATGAGCGCGATCTCCTGAAAATAAAAAAAGCATGGCGTTGCACAACTATAGTTGTTGTGTGCGATTCGGGGAGTTGACGCATATCAACGGTTGGCAGACTGGTGGTCTATGGGCAGGCCGGTATAATCGGCGCCCTTCGTTTGAACCTATTAGTCCGTGAGCCCCATGATCCTTCCCGAAATTCACGAGTTCCTTGGCTGCCGCACCCCCGACGGCTGGATCCAGGCCGCGCTGGCCGATCAGGAAACCCTGCTGATCGACCACAAGAACTGCGAATTCAAGGCCGCCAGCACCGCGTTGAGCCTGATCGCCAAGTATCACTCCCACGTCGACCTGATCAACATGATGTCGCGCCTGGCCCGGGAAGAGCTGGTGCACCACGAACAGGTCATGCGCCTGATGAAACGCCGCAAGATCGAACTGCGCCAGCTGTCCGCCGGGCGTTACGCCTCGGGGCTGCGCAAGGTGGTACGCAGTCACGAGCCGGTGAAACTGGTAGACACATTGGTGGTGGGGGCGTTCATCGAGGCCCGCAGTTGCGAGCGTTTCGAAGCGCTGGTGCCGCATCTGGACGAAGAACTGGGCAAGTTCTATTTCGGTCTGCTCAAGAGCGAGGCCCGGCATTTCCAGGGTTACCTGAAGCTGGCTTATCAATATGGGGACGCCAAGGACATCGCCCAGGTGATCGACAAGGTCCGCGCCGCCGAACAGGAACTGATCGAATCGCCCGACGTGGAGTTCCGCTTTCATAGTGGTGTGCCGGCAGCGGCCTGATTATTCGGTGTTGTTTTTGCGAAGGGACCATCAGCAGGACAAAGCTAACGGCTCACACCCAGCCGTTCATGCCATTGGGCGATGGACTCTTCGGGATATTCGTCGAACTGTTTATCGCCGGGCAGGACCTGGACTTCCACCCAGGGCGCCTTCGAGCCGAGCATCAGGTGCGTGTGCTCCGGCGGCACCGGCAGTGGTGTATCGATGGCCGAAGCGAACGGGTGAATCAACTCCGGCCACTCCGGGCTGAACAACCACAGACCCGAGCCGCAGACTGAGCAGAAATGCCGCTCGGCGGTGCTGCTGTGGGCGCGTTTGTCGCCTTCTTCCTTGATCCGTGCATGGTAGATCGCGATGTGCTTGCGCCCGCGGACCCTGAGGCTGGCGGCATCGCCCCCGAGGTTGATCGCATAACCGCCCCCGCCCTGGGTCTTGCGGCAGATCGAGCAGTAGCAGCGCTGGTAAGGGTAGGGGTGGGCGCTGGTCAAACTGAACGACACCGCGCCGCAATGGCAGGAACCTTCGAGTTGCATGAGAGCCTCCGGCTATCTTGAACGTACCCGGTACAGCCTAGACCGTCAGGGTGACTTCGAAGCCTGCCCAGCGTTTGAAGGCTGAGGTCGAGTTGATCTGTTGGAGTGTGTCGCGCTGGCGAATCCCTGCGGTCGGGTATTCAACATGCGCCGGGCTCCGGGGAGAGTCATCATTGATCAGCAAGCGTGATAGGCCGTTGCATTGGTGGTGAATGGGTTGGCCCCTTCGCTGGCAAGCCAGCTCCTACGGGTTTTGTGTTCGACATAAGGCCTGTGAGCTGGCTTGTCGGGTCGCCGCATCGCAGCGAAGAACGATAACGCGGTCTACCGCCCGGGCACCCGCCACAAATACCAGGAAGCTACCGTCCGATAAGGGCTCCACGCCGAGCCGATCTCGATCATCTGCTTGCGCGTCGGCTGCACCTCCAGGCCCTTGAGCCGTCGATAACCCTCACGCACGCCAAAGTCATCGGCCGGCAGGATATCCGGCCGCTCCAGGCTGTAGATCAGCAGCATCTCCACGGTCCAGCGGCCCACACCGCGCAGCGTGATCAGACGTTCGATCAGCGCTTCATCGTCCATGGCCAGCGCCGTGGCGTAATCCGGTACCACGCCGGCCAGCGACGCCTGGGCGATGCCCTGAATGGTCGCGATCTTGCTCGCGGAAAAGCCGCAACTGCGCAGTTGGTCGAAATCTGTCGCGACGATCTGTTCAGGCCTGGGAAACGAATCCGTACCGAACAACGCCAGCAGCCGGCCGACAATCGCATCGCCGGCCCTGGCATGCAGTTGCTGATAGGCAATCGCCCGTACCAGCGACTCATACGGATCACGCGCCGCATGCGGCTGGTGCAGGCACGGACCGATGGCGTCGATGTGGCGGCGCCAGTCGTCATCGATGGCGGCCAGGAACTCACTGGCCGCCCGATAGCCGTCAGACATGGGCTCAGGCTTTCCCGGACGGTTTCAACAGGGCGTTCACTTCGCCATAGGTGAAGGCCTTCAGGTTGTGGGTGTCGAGCTTGCCGGTTTGCATAAAGCTTTTGGCTATGCAGGCCATGGCACCGTAGAGGAATTCGGCGATGCCCGAACCTGCGGTCAGCCGGCGTACGCCCAGTGCCTCGAGCACTTCGGGGGCCGGCAGGCCGGGGAATCCCAGCACATTCAGTGGCAGCGAGGTGCCTTGGCACAGCGCCTTGATCTCGTACTCGGCGGTAACGCCCGCCGCAAACAGGCCATTGGCCCCGGCCGCCTGATACAGCGCGGCGCGCCTGAGGGTTTCGGCGACGCGATCTTCGGCAGGTACCAGGCCCCGCAGGTAGACATCGGTGCGCGCATTGATAAACAGGTTCACGTTACGGCGATCGGCCACCTGGCGGGCGGTTTCAATCTTGCGTACCAGCAACTCCGGCGGTGAGGAGCCGTCTTCGATATTGATCCCGACAGCGCCGGCGGCGATCACCGCATCAACCACCTGGGCCACCCGTTCCAGGTCATCGGAATACCCCGCTTCGATGTCCACCGTCAGCGGCACCGAGATGACCCGGGCAATCGACTCGACGGTCGAGACCAGGCGTTCAAGGGGCAAGGTGTTGCCGTCCGGGTAGCCATGCACCCAGGCCACCGCCGCGCTGCTGGTGGCCACGGCCTTGTTGCCCAGTTGCTCCACCAGCCGCGCCCCGGCGGCATCGGCGACGTTGGTGAGGATCAGCAAGCCCTCGTGATGCAGTTGGTGCAGTTGATTGTCGAGCCTGTCCATCGAGCTTCCTTCCTTATGAAATAGACGTGGGGGATCAGAGCGCCAGTTGCTCCGTGAGCTGCATCGCCGCGTTCTCCAGCCTGAGCAAAAACGCCTTGCGCGGCTGGCCTCCAGCGTAGCCGGTCAACGAGCCGTCGGCGCCGATCACGCGGTGGCATGGCACGACAATCGATAAGCGGTTATGCCCGTTGGCCAGGCCCACTGCGCGGCTGGCACCGGGCTTGCCCAGGCTCGCCGCGATGGCGCCGTAGGTGGTGGTCCGGCCGTAAGGGATCTTCGCCAGTTCAGCCCAGACCCGGCGGGAGAACTCGCTGCCGGGCATGTGCAGGGCAACGCTGAACTCAGTGAGGATGCCGGCGAAATACGCGGACAATTGCGCTTCGATCTGCTGCAAATGAACGTTGTGTCCCGGCGCCACGGCATATCCGAAACGGTTCTGCAGCGCGTCGACCGCCGGATTCAGCGATGCCTGATCGAGAAACTCCAGCAGTACCAGCCCTCGCCGTTCGGCCATGGCGATCATCGGCCCCAACGGTGTGGTCAGGCGCGTGAACAGCAAAGGCTCGCTGTTGGCCGCACGGCCTGGAGTGACGTGAAACGACTTCTGGAAGGCATCGCGAAAACCGCTCAGGGACTCGTAGCCGGAATCGAAAGCAACGTCGTCGATGGAGTCGCCCTGTTTGATCCCGCCCAGCGCCATGCCCAGGCGCCGGGCGCGCAGCCACGCGTGGAAGGTCATGCCGAAATGCTGCTTGAACCAGCGGCGCAGTTTCAGCGGTTCGATGCCTTCGGCCAACAGATGGGCGTCGGTCCAGCGCTGTTCCGGGTCGGCGTCTATCGATTTGAACAGTTTCTGCACCCAGTCCGGCGCGCTGGCGGCGGTGTCCATCGGCTTGCAGCGCAGGCAGGCGCGGTAACCCGCCGCCAGGCACTGTTCGGCGCTGGCAAAGAACTCGACGTTCGCAGGCTTCGGGCTGCGGGCGGTGCAACCGGGGCGGCAGAAGATGCCTGTGGTCTTGACCGCCGTGAAGAACACGCCCTCGTAGGAGGTGTCTCGCTCGAGCATGGCGCGAACCATTTCGGCACGGAGTGGAAGCAACGTTCTATGTAGGTTCATGGGCGCAGCATAGATCGCGTCACGGGTGGCCTCCACCGGAAAATCGACAGCGAATTTCGGACCGCAAAGCAATCGACCACAAAAAAACGAATCCCTCAGGCACGACGAGCCATCAGCCGCACCGAAACCGCTGCTGCACAGGAACAGGTCACGCTATGGGATTGATGGTCTACACTCGTGCCGCTTGATCCCCTCAGGCTCCTTACTTTCTTGCCCGCCTTGCGCGGGTTTTTTTTGGAAAAAATCCATGACCCTTGGGATGGCTCTGACGGCCTGCGCCAACGTGGTCTCGGCACCGAAGTGGAAAAGAGCGACCAGGGCTGGATGCGTCAACATCCAGCCCGGTCGCGGTCCCTGCAGATGCTCCCTGCAAGTCCCGCCAAGGCACTTTTTACTTACCTTAAACAATGACTGTATGCAATATGTTTATCCATACAGTAAAATCTTGCTATTTATGTCTACACTTATTATCCCGTCGATGGGCGGCAGATACTTCACCAAACAAGGTGGAAATTTTCTTCGACTCCAGGGGGGCGTTCAGATCGAGGCACTGATCAATGCTGCGCAGAAGGTGATTGGCGGGGATGTGATCTTCAGGTTGAACGAGTAAAACAGTCTCTCCTCGAGAACCTCGATTTTGGTTGACTGACTTCCTCAGTGCGTGAAGCTGCCAGCCATTTGTGTTTATAAAATCAGGTAGTGATTCACTTTTCCCCTGGATCAAAGCCAATACAGGATAGCAATGGACCACAACCAGCCGATGCTGAGGGTGATCGTAAGGTAGATCATCATAAGCATCAGAGGCTGATTCCACATGACACACCTCCCATAACCGCTGCTTTTACATGGGTGCCTGGTAAATTGGGAGCTCCTATGAGCAATAGAGCAATAATCAGGCCATTTGAGTAAAAGACGTTTGGCCGCAAGCCTTGGGCCTTTAGCACTACGTTCCGGCTACTTCCTGCCCCTACCTCTCCCCCCAAAAACGGGCTTCCCCACGTGTGGGGGAGCGTCCGTCCCGATGCCACAGCATCCGCGCCGCTCCTGGATCGGCGGACACTTCATCGAGCCAAACGAGCAGAACACACAGCAGTCACCGGGATTTGGACGCAGCAGAGTCCTGCAATTGCCACATTCGTAGAAAAACTGGCAAGCATCTGTGGGCATGGCTTCGCGCTTGGCGAAATTGCAGTGGGGGCAGGTCAACACGGATTCCAGGATGATGGCTCTCATGGCGGCCTCATTTGTGCACGGTGGAGGGATCGCCGGCATTCGTCCCCTTGCCGATTGGTTGAACCATCGTCTTCTCCATTGAATCGGTCTAACCTAGAGTCACTTTACACTCCGTACCCAAGTACAGAATCAAGGGGGGTGTGATAGCGATGGCAATGAGTATCGGCAAATTGGCGGAAGCTGCCGGAGTGAACATCGAGACTATTCGCTATTACCAGCGACGCGGCTTGCTGGATGAGCCGCCAAAACCGCTCGCTGGTTATCGCTACTATCTACCGGAGCAGGTCAAGCGGCTGCGCTTTATCAAACGGGCACAGGCGCTGGGATTCACCCTGGATGAGGTGGGCACACTGCTGACACTGGATGCGGCCCGCGCTTGTAGCGAGACCCGGGCGCTGGCCGTGCGAAAGATGGGCATGATCGAGAAAAAGATGGCCGACCTTGGTGCAATGCAGCAGGTGCTTGGCGAACTGGTGCGGCAATGCGATGCAGGCGACGGAGCCGCTTGCCCTATCATCGATGCGCTGAACGGGGAGTGATTGTTTGCTTGCTACGCCGGGCTATCTGGCGAATTTTTTCGCCCCGGCGACGCAAAGGATCACGGCAACGGTGACACCCAGCATGCCGAGGCTCACATGCTCATGCAGCAGGGTGGCGGCCAGGGAAAGCCCGAAAAACGGCTGAAGCAGCTGCAATTGTCCAACGGCGGCGATGCCCCCTTGGGCCAGTCCGCGATACCAGAACACGAAACCGATCAGCATGCTGAACAGCGAGACGTAAGCCAGGCTGAACCAGGCCGGCGTGCTGATGCCGGTGAACGAAGCCGGCATACGCATCCAGCTCAGCGCCGCCACGACCGGCAGCGACAGCACCAGCGCCCAGCAAATCACCTGCCAGCCACCGAGCGTGCGCGACAGCTTCGCGCCCTCGGCATAACCCAGGCCGCAGGCGAGGATGGCCAGCAGCATCAGAATGTCGCCTTGCGGGGAGGCGGTCAGGCCTTGGGACAGGGCAAACCCGACCACCAGCAAACTGCCCAGCACCGAGAAAATCCAGAATGCCGCCCGTGGCCGCTCGCCGCCGCGCAGGACGCCGAACACCGCCGTCGCCAGAGGCAGCAGGCCGACGAAGACGATGGAGTGCGCGGACGTCACGTATTGCAGTGCCAGCGCTGTCAGCAACGGGAAACCGATGACCACGCCCATGGCAACGATGAGCAGCGGTATCAGTTGCTGGCGCACCGGACGTTTTTCCTTGAATAACCCCAGCAGGCACAGCGCCAGGATCGCGGCGATGGTCGCGCGGGCGACCGTCAGGAACAGCGGATCGAACTCCAGCACCGCCACCCGTGTCGCCGGCAGCGAGCCGCTGAAAATGACCACGCCGATCAGGCCGTTGATCCAGCCGCCGGTGCTGTTTTCCAGCGTCTGGTGTTGCAGGTTCGAGGTCCGTTCCATTTGGCTTACGCTCATTGGCTGATTGCACGAAACTCATCGTATGAGCGACTATCGATACAATCAAAAAATTGTCATGGATACATCTCGACATGCCTCGATCCCGCTACAAAACCCTGGTGGATGCCTTTGCTGCCGACATCCGTTGCGGGCGATTGCCGCCTGGCACGCGCCTGCCGACTCACCGGCAACTGGCCGCCGAGCACGGTTTGGCGCTGGTCACCGCCAGCCGGGTGTATGCCGAACTGGAAGGCATGGGGCTGGTCAGCGGCGAAACCGGTCGCGGGACCTTTGTCAGGGAAACTTCGCTGCCGCCGGGGCAGGGCATCTCCCAGCACGTGGTGGCGGCGGGGATGATCGACCTGAATTTCAACTACCCGTCCTTGCCCGGTCAGGCCGACCTGCTGCGTGCTGCCTTGCGTCAGTTGGCGTTGTCCGGTGACCTGGAATCCCTTCTGCGCTATCAGCCTCACGCGGGGCGCCTGCATGAGCGGGCTTCGGTCGCGCGTCATCTGCTTGACCGCGGGCTGAGCGTGCCGGCCGGGCAGGTGTTGATCGTCAGCGGCGCCCAGCATGGCCTGGCGGTGGCGATGATGACGCTGCTCAAGCCCGGCGATGTGATCGCCGCCGATGCGCTGACCTATCCCGGCTTCAAGACGCTGGCCGAAACCCTGCATCTGGAGGTCTTGCCGATTCCGGTCACGGATACCGGGCCTGACCTGCCCGCCCTGGAAAAACTCTGCCGCAGCCGTTCGGTACGGGCCGTCTACTCGATGCCGACCTTGCATAACCCCTTGGGCTGGGTGATGGACCTCGATCAGCGTGAGCAGTTGGTGGCGATCGCGCGTCGGCATGACCTGACGATCATCGAGGACGCCGCCTACGCGTTTCTGGCCGAAAACGTACCGCCACCGCTGGCCGAATTGGCGCCTGAGCGGACGGTGTACGTGTCCGGTCTGTCGAAGAATATCGCCACCGGGCTGCGCGTTGGCTTCATTGCCGCACCCGCGCAATGGATCGCTGCCTTCGAGCGCACCGTCATGGCGACCACCTGGAACACCCCCGGCGTGATGACCGCCATCGCCACGGCCTGGCTCGACGATGGCACTGTCAGCCAGCTTGAGGCGCAAAAACGCGCGGACGCCCAGGCCCGGCAAGCCCTGGCTCGCGAGGTGCTGGCAGGGCTCAGGACCATCAGTCACCCGAACTCTTATTTCATCTGGCTGCCATTGGCGGAGGACGCCCGCGCTGACCAGATCGCCATGGCGCTGATGCGCGAACAGGTGTCGGTATCGCCGGCCGAGCCCTTTGCGATATCAACCCATGTGCCCCACGCGATCCGCCTGGCATTGGGCTCCGTGGACATGGACTCGCTGCGTGTTGCATTGACCAAAGTGAAAAGCGTCGTGGGTTACTACTCATAGAAATACAGGGTCATAGCGATACAAGGTCATAGCGATACAGGGCAGTTTTCTTCAATACGCGAGCCGCTCGGCTCTTTACCTTGAGGGCCTTGTTCAACTCGATGGAAGAAGGTGTGCAATGAGTCTGATGATGTCCATGGCGGCGTTTGCGCTGGTCGCCTCGATCACGCCGGGGCCGGTCAATATCGTGGCGCTGAGTTCGGGCGCCCGGTTCGGCTTCAGGGCCAGCCAGCGCCATGTGGCGGGGGCTACGCTGGGGTTTGTCTTGCTGCTGGTGCTGATGGGGTTGGGCTTGCATGAATTGTTGCAACGCTGGCCGGCGCTGACGCAGGGGGTGCAATGGGCGGGCGTGGCTTTTCTGCTGTACATGGCCTTCAAGCTGGCGGCTGACAACGGGCAGGTGCAAGCCCGGGAAGCGGCCCAGGCCCCGTCGATGCTGTATGGCGCCATCATGCAATGGCTCAACCCGAAGGCCTGGCTGGCCTGCGTGGCCGGCATGGGCGCGTTTGTTGCTGATGGCGAGGCACGGCTGGTGTGGCAGTTCGCGGCGATTTATCTGGTGATCTGTTATGTGTCGGTCGGTAGCTGGGCTTATGCCGGGACGTTTTTGAGCGGTTTTCTGAACAATGCGGCGGGGATGCGTCTGTTCAATCGAGCGATGGCGTTGTTGCTGGTAGTGAGTGCGGTGTATCTGTTGCTGCCGTAACGGCGGTCACTACAAATTCTGTGGCGAAGTTACAGCTTTTGTGGCGAGGGAGCTTGCTCCCGCTGGGCTGCGAAGCGGCCCCCGCTTTCCTTCAGATAAATCTTGCATGCAGGATTTGCGACGGCTTCGCCGCCGAGCGGGAGCAAGCTCCCTCGCCACAGACTCAACCAAGCCACAGACTCAGTCAGGCCACAGACTCAACCAAACCACAGATTCAGTCGGGCCACAGACTCAGCCAGTGCCTCCCCCCCGATACTGCCCCGGCGTCGCCGCCAGGTGCTGTTTGAATGTCCGTTGAAAATGCGCCTGATCGGCGAACCCCGCTTCCAGTGCCACGTCCGCGATCAGTTTGCCGCTGCGCAGTTGATCCTGGGCGTACTGGATGCGCCGGTTGACCAGGAACGCGTGGGGCGTCATGCCGAAATGTAGTTTGAACGCCCGTATCAGGTAGGACGGTGACAGTTGTGCCGCCGCGCAAATGTCTTCGAGCTTGAGCTGGTGTGTACAGTTGTCGCGGATATATTCGGCAGCGCGTTCCAGTTTGAAGTTGGGCTCGCGCAGCGGCTGTGCTACCGGGTTGAGCTGCAATTGCACTTCGCTGAAGAACTCCACCGCCAGGCTTTGTTTGCGCAAGACGTCCTGTTGCGGATCGACCAGCACCTCATACAAATCGTTGAGGCCTGCAAACAGACGGGCATCCCGCGTATGGGTGACCGAAAACCGGCGAAACGCAGCGTCATCGCTGAACCCGAGCTGATGCTGCAAATCGGTCAGCCACGGCGTGTCGACGTACAGCATCAGGTACGACCAGGATTGGTCTTCGATCGGGTTGCAGGCATGGACGTCGCCAGGGTTCATCAGTACGACGGTACCGACGCTGACCTCGAACGCCGACTGCTCATGGAGATAGGTGCTGCGTCCGGCGGTGATCGCCCCGATGGAGAAGTGTTCGTGGGCATGCCGGGTGTAGCAGACTTCGCGCCCGTCGGCGATGGAGCGGGCTTCGATGAAGGGCAGGGCGTCATCGCGCCAGAAGCGCGGGGCCTTGTCGGCGTTTTTGGCAACGGCGTGCTTCATGCTCACTCCTGGGCAGGTCAGTGCCCGAGTGTATTAGCTCTCGCCGTCGAAGGCGCGCTGCAATGCCGCAATATCGAGTTTTTTCATCTGCATCATCGCCTGCATGGCCCGTTGGGATTTTTTCGTGTCGGGGTCTTTGATCATGTCCATCATTGCCACGGGCACGATCTGCCATGACAGCCCGAACTTGTCCTTGAGCCAACCGCATTGCTGGGCCTCGGGCGCGCCACCGGCCGACAGGTTGCCCCAGTAATGGTCGACTTCTTCCTGGGTCAGGCAATTGACCTGAAACGACACCGCCTCATTGAACTTGAATGACGGCCCGCCGTTGAGACCGGTGAAACTCTGCCCGTCGAGTTCGAAGCTGACGGTCATGACCGAACCTTCCGGCCGGCCATGGAGCTCGAAACCGGCGTGGCCGTAGTAGGTGACGGCAGTGATTTTCGAATGATCGAAGATCGAACAATAGAATTTCGCGGCCTCTTCGGCCTGATCGTCGAACCACAGGCAGGGTGTGAGTTTTTGTACATGTAGCATGGTGCCAACTCCTCTGCAGGTTACGCATGTCCCGGACTTTCAGCGTAGTCAGCCTGTGGTCGCTCGGTCGTACCGTAGATCGAGAAAATGGCCCCATGGCCGCCCATCGAGGCGGCCTTTTGATGACCGGTGGTCGATGCACCACGGTCTGCCGGCAAATCTGCGCTTAGCTGAAGGGATAACCCGAGGCGCGCGCAGGTTGTACAAGGCTGCAGCGACGCCCCTTCAGATCACTGTGAGTCTGAGGAATTGCGCCATGCTGACCCTGAACATCAATGGCCAGGATCAGGAGCTGGATGTCCCCGCCGACATGCCGCTGCTCTGGGTCTTGCGCGATGTCGCCCACCTCACCGGCACCAAATTCGGTTGTGGCATAGCCCAATGCGGGGCCTGCACCGTGCACGTCGATGGCGCTCCGCTACGCTCTTGCATCACACCGGCCACCGCCGTGGCCCATGGACAGAAGATTCTCACCATCGAAGGCCTGTCCGCGGACGGTTCGCACCCGGTGCAACAGGCCTGGGCAGAACTCGACGTGGTCCAGTGTGGTTACTGCCAGTCCGGGCAGATCATGTCGGCGGCGGCGTTGCTGGCGAAAACTCCGAAACCGACCGACAGCGACATCGATCAGGCGCTGTCCGGCAACATCTGCCGCTGCGGCACTTACCCGCGCATTCGCGCGGCGGTCAAGCGCGCCGCCGAGCTGGGTTGAGGTGGCCATGAACAGCATCAACGCGTTATCGCGCCGTGGTTTTCTCAAGGGCAGTGCGTTGCTGGGTAGTGGACTGGTGGTCGCCTTTGTCATTCCTGGCGCTCATCGGTTCGCCATGGGCGCAGAGAACCAGGGCAATGTGTTTGCGCCCAACGCCTTCCTGCGCATTGGCAATGACAACAGCGTCACCGTGTTGCTCGGCCATTCGGAAATGGGCCAGGGCATCTGGACCGGCCTGACCATGCTGATCGCCGAAGAACTCGACGCCGACTGGTCGAAAATCCGCGTCGAGCATTCCCCGGCATCGGCCGCCGATTACGGCATGCCCGGGTTTGGCGGGATGCAGATCACTGGTGGTTCGACCTCGACCTGGATGGAATTCGACCGCTATCGACAGGCCGGCGCGGCGGCACGCTTGATGCTGATCGACGCGGCGGCCAAGCGCTTCAATGTCGCTCCATCCGAGATTCATACCGAATCGGGCGTAGTCATTGCCGGTGAGCATCGTGCAACTTATGGCGAGTTGGCCGATGACGCCGGGCAATTGCCACGGCCGGACCCGGCCTCGATCAAACTCAAGGACGCCAAAGACTGGCGGCTGATCGGTAAACCCACCCAGCGTCTGGACACGCCGGAGAAAATCACTGGCCGGGCGAAATTCGGCATGGATGTGCAGTTCGACGGGCTGATGACAGCGATGGTCGCCCGTTCACCCACCTTCGGCGGCAGCGTCAAATCCTTTGAAGGCGCCGAAGCGCTGGCGATTCCGGGCGTGCACAAAGTGGTGCAAGTGCCGACCGGCATCGCGGTGATCGCCGATCATTTCTGGGCGGCGAAGCTGGGGCGCGATGCGCTGAAAATCGAGTGGAACCCGGGGCCGAATGCCGGGCTCAATAGCCAGGCGCTGCTGGAAAACTTCCGCAAACTCGCCGCTACCCCCGGCCTGAACGCCGGTCAGGCCGGTGATACCCAGGCTGCGCTGGCGAAAGCGGCCAAGACGATTGACGCTGAATACAGCGTGCCTTATCTGGCGCACGCGCCGATGGAGCCACTGAACTGCACGGTGAGCATCACCAAGGACAAGTGCGAAATCTGGACCGGCACCCAGTTCCAGACCCTGGACCAAATGGTCGCCGGGAAAATCACCGGGCTCAAACCCGAACAGGTCGAGATCCATACCGAGTTTCTCGGTGGCGGCTTCGGGCGCCGGGCCAACCCGACCTCGGACTTCGTCAGCGAAGCGGTGTACGTCGCCAAGGCCGCCGGTGCACCGGTGAAAACCGTATGGGCGCGGGAAGATGACATCCGCGGTGGCTATTACCGCTCGGCGTTCCTGCACCATGCGCGTATCGGGCTGGGGGCCGACGGCCTGCCGCTGGCATGGAAGCATGTGCTGGTCGGACAGTCGATCATGGCCGGGACTTCCCTTGAAGCGAGGATGGTCAAGGACGGGATCGACAAGACCTCCGTCGAAGGCGTGGCCGACAGCCCTTACTTCGAAGGACTGGCCAATCACCAGATCGAACTGCACTCACCGCAAACCGGGATCAGCGTGTTGTGGCTGCGTTCGGTGGGGCACACCCACACGGCGTTTGTCATGGAATCGCTGATCGATGAACTGGCCACGGCGGCCGGCAAGGATCCGGTGGAATATCGACGCACCTTGCTCAAGGACCATCCGCGTCACCTCGGTGTGCTGAACCTCGCGGTGGAGAAGGCCAACTGGACCGCGCCGCTGCCGGACGGCCATGCATTGGGTGTGGCGGTGCATGAGTCGTTCGGCAGCTACGTGGCCCAGGTGGCCGAGGTGTCCCAGGACAACCTCGCCATCCGCGTGCATCGGGTGGTGTGTGCGGTGGACTGCGGCATTGCGGTGAACCCGCAGAGCGTCGCCGCGCAGATGGAATCGTGCATCACCTTTGGCCTCAGCTTCGCCTTGCACAGTAAGCTGACGCTCAAGGACGGGCAGGTGGTGCAGTCCAACTATCACGACTATCAGGTGCTGCGGCTCAACGAAATGCCGGTGGTCGAAGTGCATATCGTACCCGGCAGCGACAAACCCGGCGGTATCGGCGAAGCCGGTGTGCCGCCCACGGCACCGGCGGTGGCCAATGCAGTGTTTGCCCTGACCGGGCAGCGCCTGCGGGAGTTGCCGTTGCAGCTGTCGGGAGTGTGAGATGAAACGACATCACTGGTTGCTTGGGACGGTGATCCTGATCTGTCTCATCGCCTACGCATCGCACGTGTTCGCCGAAGACCGCGAGGCCTTGCAGGCGTTCGACACCGTGCAGAAAGTCTTCCAGAGCCCGCGTTGCCAGAACTGCCACATTCCCGGTGATTCGCCGCTGCAATTCGATGCCGGCGTGCCCCACGCGATGAATGTCGTGCGCGGCATGGACGGCAAGGGCTCGGCCGGGTTGCCCTGTGCAACGTGCCATGGGCAAAGCAATCCGCCGGCCAGTTACGGTCCGCACGCGCCGCCGGGGGCGCCACACTGGAGCCTGCCGCCGGCAGCACAGCGGATGGCCTGGATTGGCCTCCCGGCCGACCGGCTGTGCGCGATGATCAAGGATCGCTCCAGCAACGGCGACCGGGACTTCGCCGCGCTGATCAAACACGTCAGCGACGACAAACTGGTGCTGTGGGGCTGGAATCCGGGCGGCAATCGCGCGCCGGTGCCGGTACCACACGATATCTTCGTCACCCGGTTCAAGCGCTGGGCCGATGCAGGAGGGCCGTGTCCGGTGGCGGGTAGCTGACCAGCGGCACGCTAACAGGGAGTCAATGCGGGCATGGGCGACTCTAATGAACATATCCGCCAAGGAGTGAACGATGTTGATTTCAGGTAAAGCGGGCAAATCGGGTCGATCCGCGAACCCGTTGCTCACGCCACAGCAAGAACGTGAACGGCTGCGGGATCTGGCGCGTCAGGCCGAGCAAGAGCTGGCGGGGGTGCAGATGGCGAGCATGGACGAGCTGACGCTGCTGTCCAATCGCCATGGTTTCACCGAACTGGCCCGGCTCGGGCTGGAGGCTTGCCGGGAACTGGAGACGTCGGCGACGCTGCTGTACTTCACCCTCGATGAATTCAAACACATCTGCTATCTGTATGGCCGGACCAAAGGTGACGATGCACTCAAGACGTTCGCCGATGTCCTGCGTATCGGTTTTCGTGAAAGCGATGTGGTCGGCCGACTCGAAGGCGACCGGTTCGTGGCATTGCTGACCGGTTCCAGCGTCGTGGAGATTGAGGCGATCAAGGCCCGGCTCAATGAGATTCTCGATGAGCGCAACGCCACGGCGCATCGCAGTTATGACATTCGGTTCAGTGTTACCCAGGTCGAATATGACCCCGTTGTTCATGACTCGATCGAGGAGCTGCTGGGTGAGGCCGAGCGGGTGATGAGCCGTTAGATCGCAGTTGGGTTGGCGGGCCTCATCGCGAGCAAGCTCGCTCCCACAGTGGATTTGTGGCGTTCACAAAAACCTGTGGGAGCGAGCTTGCCCGCGAAGAGGTCCGAACAGGCACCACAACGTTCACTTGGCAAACAACTGCCCAATGTCCTTGAACGCCTTGAACTCCAGCGCATTGCCGCAAGGATCAAACAGAAACATCGTCGCCTGTTCACCCACCAGCCCCTGAAAACGAATGCCTGGCTCGATCACGAAGCGAGTCCCCAGCGACTTCAATCGTGCGGCCAGCGCCTCCCATTCCGCCATCCCGAGCACCACGCCAAAATGCGGCACCGGCACATCGTGACCATCGACGGCATTGGTGTGCGCGGCTTCCTGCGAAGGGGTTTTCGGTGCCAGGTGAATCACCAGTTGATGACCGAAGAAATTGAAATCCACCCAATGATCGCTGGAGCGACCTTCTTCCAGATCCAGCACTGAACCATAGAATTGTCGGGCGGCCGGCAAGTCGTAGACCGGGATGGCCAAGTGAAATGGGGACAGTTGCATCAGGAGAACCTCGTTGGCGGGTGTGGACGTGTTGAGTTTAGTCCTGTGATTTTTGATTGAAAGACGATAATTTTTGCATCGAGCTCAAATTATTTCGATCAATCGAGGTCGCCATGCTGCGAGAACTGAAAACCTTTATCGCCGTGGCGCGCCACGGCACCTTCGCTGCGGCCGGCATGCACATCGGCCTGACACAATCGGCGGTCAGCGCGCAGATTCGCAACCTGGAACAGGCGCTGGGCATCCGTCTGTTCGACCGCACCGGGCGTCAGGCGCTGCTCAATGCGGCGGGGCAGCGCGCGTTGCCGATGGCCAGGGAGATACTCGAAACCTTCAGCCGCATGGCCGTCAGTGATGATGTCAGTGAGTACCGTGGCGAACTGAAAATCGGCGCGGTGGCCACCGCCCAGACTGGCCTGCTGCCCCAGGCATTGTTGAAATTGCGCCAACAGGCGCCCTTGCTGGAACCCAAGCTGGTGCCCGGGGTGTCACTGAATCTGCTGAGTCAGGTGGACACCGGAGAAGTGGACCTGGCGATCCTGATCAAACCGCCGTTCGAGTTGCCCAAGGAGTTGTTCGCGCAGGTGATTCGCCGGGAACCGTTCGTGCTCATCGTACCGGCGGATCTGGACAGCGATGATCCGTTGCGACTGCTCGCCCAGCACCCGCATGTGCGCTACGACCGCAATTCGTTTGGCGGGCGGCTGGTGACGCGGTTTCTGCGCGAACAGAAGATCGAGGTGCATGTGGCCCTGGAGCTGGATGAACTGGAGGCCATCGTGAAAATGGTCGAGTGTGGGTTAGGCGTGTCATTGCTGCCCGAAGCCGGATTATGGCTTGAGCATGGAGCAGGGGTGCGGATCGTCCCGCTGGGTGAACTGACTTTTTATCGGGAGATCGTGCTGTTGCAGCGCTACAGCCAGCGGATGCAGCCGATTCAGCAGTTGTTTGCGCAATGTCTGAAACAACACAGCCCCCTGTAGGAGCGAGCTTGCTCGCGAAGGTCGTCAACGATAACGCGCGCAGTCTGGATGAACGCGGCGTGCCCGGGTTTTTCGCGAGCAAGCTCGCTCCTACAGAGGGGCTGCATCGGGCAGGGAAATCGCAGGCCATAAAAAACCCGCCGGTGAAGAGGCGGGTTCTTTATCAGGCTGACCGAAGATTACTCTTCGAGGCTGCCCATGGCCGTGGTGTTGAAGCCACCGTCCACGTACATGATTTCACCGCTGATGCCGGACGCCAGGTCCGAGCACAGGAAGGCGCCGGCGTTGCCGACTTCTTCGATGGTGACGTTGCGACGCAGCGGGGTTTGCGCTTCGTTGGCGGCCAGCATCTTGCGGAAGTTCTTGATGCCGGAAGCGGCGAGGGTGCGGATGGGACCGGCCGATACACAGTTGACGCGTGTGCCTTCCGGGCCCAGGGAGCCGGCCAGGTAACGTACGCCGGCTTCCAGGGAAGCCTTGGCCATGCCCATGACGTTGTAGTTCGGCATGGTGCGCTCGGCGCCCAGGTACGACAGGGTCAGCAGGCTGCCGTTGCGGCCTTTCATCATTTCGCGGCCAGCCTTGGCCAGGGCCACGAAGCTGTAGGCGCTGATGTCGTGAGCGATGCGGAAACCTTCACGGGTGGTGGCTTCGGTGAAGTCGCCGTCCAGTTGGTCGCCCGGTGCGAAGCCTACGGAGTGCACGATGCAGTCCAGGCCGTCCCACTTCTTGCTCAGTGCTTCGAAGACCTTGGCGATTTCTTCATCGCTGGCCACGTCGCACGGGAAGCACAGCTCGGGGTTCGACCCCCAGCCTTGTGCGAACTCTTCGACACGACCCTTGAGTTTGTCGTTCTGATAAGTGAAGGCAAGCTCAGCGCCCTCGCGATGCATGGCGGCAGCGATGCCGGATGCGATGGACAGCTTGCTGGCGACACCGACGATCAGGACGCGCTTACCGGCGAGAAAACCCATGTGTTGCTCCTCTTTTCAGGTTATTGCGCAGTGGCCGGAGCCAGAAAAGCGGCTTCCAGCAACTGCTGTGTATACGGATGTCGGGGGGCGGCAAAAATGCTTTGCGCGTCCCCCTGTTCGACCACTTGGCCATGCTTGACCACCATCAACTGGTGGCTCAGCGCTTTCACCACAGCCAGGTCATGGCTGATAAACAGATACGTCAGGTTGTACTTGGTTTGCAGCGAACGCAAAAGCTCCACTACCTGGCGTTGTACGGTGCGGTCGAGGGCCGAAGTCGGCTCGTCCAGCAAAATCAACGCCGGTTTTAACACCAATGCCCGGGCAATGGCGATTCTCTGCCGTTGCCCGCCGGAAAATTCGTGGGGGTAGCGGTGCCGGGTTTCCGGATCCAGGCCTACCTCCTTGAGTGCTGCAATGATCGCTTGTTCCTGTTGCGCCGCGGTGCCCATCTTGTGGATGCGCAGGCCTTCGCCAACGATGTCGTTCACGCACATCCGTGGGCTCAGGCTGCCGAACGGGTCCTGAAACACCACTTGCATCTCCCGCCGCAGCGGCCGGACCTGTTGCTGCGTCAGGCAGTCCAGCGGCTGGCCTTCAAAACGAATCGCACCTTTGCTGGCGATCAAGCGCAAAATCGCCAGGCCCAGGGTCGATTTGCCGGAACCGCTTTCGCCCACGATCCCCAGGGTCTGGCCCTGGGGCAGGCTGAAGTTGATGCCGTCGACCGCCTTGACGTAATCCACTGTGCGCTTGAGCAGGCCTTTCTTGATCGGAAACCAGACTTTCAGGTCCTCGACCGCCAGCAAGGGCGGGCCGATCACGTTGCTTGCAGGCTTGCCGCCGGGCTCCGCTGCCAGCAGTTCCCGAGTGTACGGATGCTGCGGCGCGCGGAACAGCTCTTCGCACGATGCCTGTTCGACGATGCAACCTTGCTGCATGACACATACGCGATGCGCAATTCTTCGCACAAGGTTCAAATCGTGGCTGATCAGCAGCAGCGCCATGCCTAATCTGGCCTGCAGTTCCTTGAGCAATTCGAGGATTTTCAGCTGAACGGTCACGTCCAGCGCGGTGGTTGGCTCGTCGGCGATCAGCAGTTCCGGCTCGTTGGCCAGGGCCATGGCGATCATCACCCGCTGACGCTGGCCGCCGGACAGCTCGTGGGGCAGGGCCTTGAGGCGCTTGTGCGGGTCGGGAATGCCGACCATCTCCAGCAGCTGCAGGGTGCGTTTGGTCGCGACCTTGCCGGTCAGGCCTTTGTGGATGCCCAGCACCTCGTTGATCTGCTTTTCGATCGAGTGCAGGGGGTTGAGCGAGGTCATCGGCTCCTGGAAGATCATCGCAATGCGGTTGCCGCGAATGTGACGGATGGTTTTTTCTTTCAGGTCCAGCAGGTTCTGCCCGGAATATTCGATGGTGCCGGACGGGTGCCGGGCGAGCGGGTAGGGCAGCAGGCGCAGGATCGAATGTGCGGTGACCGATTTACCGGAGCCGCTTTCGCCGACCAAGGCCAGGGTTTCACCACGCTTGATGTCGAAGCTGACACCTTCGACCGCTCGCTGGCAGCGATTGCCGACGACAAAGTCGACCGCCAGGTCGCGCACTTCGATCAGATTGTCCTGATTCATTTCACTTCCTCGGGTCGAAGGCATCGCGAGCGGACTCGCCGATGAACACCAGCAAACTCAACATCAAGGCCAGCACCGCAAAGGCGCTGATGCCCAGCCACGGTGCCTGCAGGTTGGATTTGCCCTGGGCCACCAGTTCACCCAGGGACGGGCTGCCCGCCGGCAGGCCGAAACCGAGGAAGTCCAGGGCGGTCAATGTGCCGATGGCGCCGGTGAGGATGAACGGCATGAAGGTCATGGTCGAGACCATCGCGTTGGGCAAAATGTGGCGGAACATGATCGCACCGTTCTGCATGCCCAGGGCGCGGGCGGCGCGTACGTATTCCAGGTTGCGCCCGCGCAGGAATTCGGCGCGTACCACGTCCACCAGGCTCATCCACGAGAACAGCAGCATGATCCCCAGCAACCACCAGAAATTGGGTTGCACGAAACTGGCGAGGATGATCAGCAGGTACAGCACCGGCAGCCCGGACCATATCTCCAGGAAGCGCTGCCCGGCCAGATCCACCCAGCCACCGTAGAAACCCTGCAAGGCCCCGGCGATCACGCCGATGATCGAACTGAGCACGGTCAGGGTCAGGGCGAACAGCACCGAAATGCGAAAACCGTAGATCACCCGGGCCAGTACATCGCGGCCCTGATCGTCGGTGCCCAGCAGGTTGTCCGTCGAGGGCGGAGCCGGGGCCGGGACTTTCAGGTCGTAGTTGATGCTCTGGTAACTGTAGGGAATCGGCGCCCACAGCACCCAGGCGTCCTTGGCCTTGAGCAGTTCGCGGATGTAGGGACTCTTGTAATTGGCCTCCAGCGGGAATTCGCCGCCGAAGGTGGTTTCCGGGTAGCGCTTGAGCGCCGGGAAGTACCAGTTGTTGTCGTAATGCACCGCCAGCGGCTTGTCGTTGGCGATCAGTTCGGCGCCCAGGCTGGCGCCAAACAGGATCAGGAACAGCCACAGCGACCACCAGCCACGCCTGTTGGCCTTGAATAGTTCGAAACGTCGGCGATTGAGAGGGGACAGGTTCATCTCAATGCTCCCGGCTTTCGAAGTCGATGCGCGGATCGACCAGGGTATAGGTGAGGTCGCCGATCAGTTTTACCACCAGCCCCAGCAAAGTGAAGATGAACAGCGTGCCGAACACCACCGGGTAATCACGGTTGATCGCCGCTTCGAAACTCATCAGGCCGAGGCCGTCGAGGGAGAAGATCACCTCCACCAGCAACGAGCCGGTGAAAAAGATGCCGATGAGGGCCGAGGGGAAGCCGGCGATCACCAGTAGCATGGCATTGCGGAACACGTGGCCGTACAGCACGCGGTGGTTGGTCAGGCCCTTGGCCCTGGCGGTGATCACGTACTGCTTGTTGATTTCGTCGAGGAAGCTGTTCTTGGTCAGCAGGGTCATGGTCGCGAAGTTGCCGATCACCAGTGCGGTCACCGGCAGCGCCAGGTGCCAGAAGTAGTCGAGGATCTTGCCGCCCATGCTCAGTTCATCGAAGTTGTTCGAGGTCAGCCCGCGCAACGGGAACCAGTCCAGGTAACTGCCGCCGGCGAACACCACGATCAACAGGATCGCGAACAGGAACGCCGGGATCGCGTAGCCGACGATGATCGCCGAACTGGTCCAGACGTCGAAGTGGCTGCCGTGCCGCTTGGCCTTGGCGATCCCCAGCGGGATCGACACCAGGTACATGATCAGTGTGCTCCACAGCCCCAGGGAGATCGAGACCGGCATTTTTTCCTTGATCAGGTCGATGACCTTGGCGTCGCGGAAGAAGCTGTCGCCGAAATCCAGGGACGCATAGTTCTTGACCATGATCCACAGGCGTTCCGGCGCCGATTTGTCGAAGCCGTACATGTGCTCGATTTCCTTGATCAGCGCCGGGTCCAGGCCTTGGGCGCCGCGATAGGCCGAGCCTGCCACCGAGACTTCCGCGCCGCCGCCAGCGATGCGGCTGGTGGCGCCTTCGAAGCCTTCGAGCTTGGCGATCATCTGTTCCACCGGCCCGCCCGGAGCGGCCTGGATGATCACGAAGTTGATCAGCAAGATGCCGAAAAGAGTCGGAATGATCAGCAGCAGTCGCCGAAAAATATACGCCAGCATCTGATTACTCCGTGCCTGCAGGATCGGCCTGCAGTGTGGTTTCGACTTCCAGCGCCGGCTTGATATCGGGCTTGACCCACCAGGTGGACGTGCCGATGTCGTATTTAGGCGAGACCTTGGGATGGCCGATGTGGTTCCAGTACGCCACGCGCCAGGTCTTGATGTGCCAGTTGGGTATTACGTAATAGCCCCATTGCAGAACGCGGTCCAGCGCGCGGGCGTGGGCCACCAGGCTGTTGCGCGAATCGGCGTTGATCAGTTGCTCGACCAGTTGGTCGACCACCGGGTCTTTGAGGCCCATGGAATTGCGGCTGCCGGGTTTGTCGGCAGCGGCCGACATCCAGAACTCCCGTTGTTCGTTCCCCGGCGAGTTGGACTGCGGGAAGCTGCCGACGATCATGTCGAAGTCCCGGGAACGCACGCGGTTGATGTATTGCGAGACGTCGACCCGGCGGATCACCAGATCGATGCCCAGGTCACTGAGGTTGCGCTTGAACGGCAGCAGCACCCGTTCGAATTCGGTCTGGGCCAACAGGAATTCGATGACCACCGGTTTGCCGGTGGCATCGACCATTTTGTCATCGACGATGCGCCAGCCGGCCTCTTGCAGCAGTTGATAGGCTTGCCGTTGCTGGGCGCGGATCATGCCGCTGCCGTCGGTGGTCGGGTTCTGGAACGCTTCGCTGAACACTTGCGGCGCCAGCTTGCTGCGCAACGGCTCGAGGATCGCCAACTGTTCGGCATCAGGCAGGCCAGTGGCAGCCATTTCCGAGTTCTCGAAGTAACTGCGGGTACGCACATAGGCACCGTTGAACAGTTGCTTGTTGGTCCATTCGAAGTCCAGCAACAGCGACAAGGCCTGGCGCACGCGCACATCCTGGAACACCGGGCGGCGCAGGTTGAAGACGAAACCTTGCATACCGGTCGGATTACCGTTGGGAATCTGTTCCTTGACCAGTCGACCTTCGGTGACCGCCGGAGTGTTGTAGGCATTGGCCCAGTTTTTTGCGGTCATTTCCAGCCAGTAGTCGAACTGCCCGGCCTTGAGCGCTTCCAGGGCCACGGTGTTGTCGCGGTAATAGTCGGTGGTCATCACGTCGAAGTTGTAGAACCCCCGATTGACCGGCAAGTCCTTGCCCCAGTAATCCTTGACGCGTTCATAGCGCACCGAGCGTCCGGCCTTCACTTCGCTGACCTTGTACGGGCCGCTGCCCAGCGGGATCTCCAGGTTGCCCTTGTTGAAGTCGCGGTCGGCCCACCAATGCTTGGGCAGCACCGGCAACTGGCCGAGGATCAGCGGCAGCTCGCGGTTGTTGGTGTGCTTGAACTTGAACAGTACGGTCAGCGGGTCTTCGGCGATCACTTCGGCCACGTCGTTGTAGTAGCCGCGGTACATCGGCGCGCCATCCTTGGTCAGCATCTGGAAGCTGAACACCACGTCTTCGGCACGGATCGGGTGGCCGTCGTGGAAACGTGCTTCGGGGCGCAGGTAGAAACGTACCCAGCTGTTGTCCGGGGCTTTCTCGATCAGGCGGGCGATCAGGCCGTACTCGGAGAACGGCTCGTCCAGGCCCTGCTTGGCCAGGGTGTCGTAGATCATGCTGATATCGTCTGCTGGCACGCCTTTGCTGATGAACGGGTTGAGGCTGTCGAATCCGCCGAAACCGGCCTGCCGGAAAATCCCGCCCTTGGGCGCGTCGGGATTGACGTAATCGAAGTGTTTGAAGTCGGCCGGGTATTTCGGCGGCTCGTTGTACAGAGTCAAGGCATGTTGCGGGGCGGCGCAGGCCAGCCCGGCGAACAACAGGCCGCTGGCCTGCAAGAGCAGGGTGCGGATGGGTTTCATTGATCTTTCTCCGAAGATTTCAGCCACCACGCGTTAAGGCCCAGGGTATAAGGCGGCGTAGTGACGAAGGCGAGCCGATTGCGGTACGCCAGGCGGTGATAATTGAGGTACCAGTTGGGAACGATGTAGTGCTGCCACAGCAGCACGCGGTCGAGGGCCTTGCCGGCGGCGACCTGTTCATCGCGGGTCTGTGCCGCCAGTAACTGCTCGAGCAGACGATCGACCACCGGGTTGGTTATGCCTGCGTAGTTTTTGCTGCCCTTGACCCCGGCCTGGCTGGAATGAAAGTACTGCCACTGTTCCAGGCCCGGGCTGAGCGTCTGGTTGAGGGTCATCAGAATCATGTCGAAATCGAACTGGTCCAGGCGCTGTTTGTATTGCGCGCGATCGACCGTGCGCAGTTGAGCGTCGATGCCGATGCTGGCCAGGTTCTCGACGTAAGGCTGGAGGATGCGCTCCAGGTTCGGGTTGACCAGCAGCAACTCCAGTCGCAAGGGCTGCCCGGTGGCATTTTGCATGCGCTGGCCATTGAGCTTCCAGCCGGCTTCGGCAAGCAGGCCAAGGGCTTTGCGCAAGGTCTCCCGGGGGATGCCGTGCCCATCGGTCTGCGGCAGGCTGAACGGCTCGGTAAAGAGCCTGGCCGGCAGATGTTCACGATAAGGCTTGAGCAGCAGCCATTCGTGCCCGACCGGCAAACCGCTGGCCGAGAATTCGCTGTTGGGGTAGTAGCTCATGGCGCGATGGTAGGCGCCGCTGAACAGCGTGCGGTTGGTCCATTCAAAGTTGAACATCAGCCCCAGCGCTTCACGGACCTTGGCGTCCGAGAATGCCGGACGCCGGCTGTTCATGAACAGGCCCTGGGTCTGGGTCGGGATCTGATGGGGAATCTGTGCCTTGATTACCTCACCGCGGCGTATGGCGGGGAAGTTGTAGCCAGTGTCCCAGTTCTTCGCCTGATGCTCGATATAGATATCGAATTCACCGGCCTTGAACGCCTCGAACGCCACGTCGCTGTCGCGGTAAAACTCGACTTCCATGCGGTCGAAGTTGTACTTGCCGCGATTGACCGCCAGGTCCTTGCCCCAGTAATCCTTGACCCGTTCGAAGACGATCTGTCGTCCTGGCGTGACCGACGTGATGCGATAGGGCCCGCTGCCCAACGGCGGCTCGAAGGTGGTGGCCTTGAAGTCGCGACCTTTCCAGTAGTGCTGCGCCAGCACCGGCATTTCACCCAGGCGCAGGATCAGCAGCGGATTGCCGGCACGCTTGAATACGAAACGGATTCTCTGCGAGTTGAGAATGTCGACCCGCAGTACTTCCTGAAGGCTGGTGCGGTACAGCGGATGGCCCTCCTTGAGCAGCACGCGATAGGAGAACGCGACGTCGTAGGCGGTGATCGCCGTACCGTCATGGAAGCGTGCTTCGGGGCGCAGGTTGAACACCACCCAGCTACGGTCCTCGTTGTACTCCACGGACTGGGCAATCAGGCCATAGCTGGATGCGGGCTCGTCACCTGACGGCGCGTACTGCCCGGTGCCGACCATCAGCGGTTCGTTGAGCTCGTTGATGCCGTATTGCAGGAAATTCGCTGTGGTGACCGGGCTGGTGCCCTTGAAGGTGTACGGGTTGAGCGTATCGAAGGTACCAAACGCCATCACCCGCAACGTACCGCCCTTGGGCGCTTGCGGGTTGACCCAGTCGAAGTGGGTAAATCGGGCCGGGTACTTGAGCGTGCCGAACTGCGCATAACCATGGCTTTCGCTGATCGTCGCGCTTGCGGTGGAACTCAACGCCAGGCTGATCAGGAACAGGAGCAGGGGACGCTTCAAATAGGGGATCCGATCCAGGCGGCTTGGGCTTTGTGGATCGTACAGTAACAGCTTGTATGGACAGGAAAAAGACGGGGGGTTAATGCGTAATATCGGCGGGTCGCAATCCTGTAGGAGCTGGCTTGCCAGCGAAAGCGATCTGACCGTCACACTGTTGTTGACTGTGCCGACGCCTTCGCTGGCAAGCCAGCTCCTACAGGTTTGCGACCCGCCATAAAAAAGCCCCTGAATTCAGGGGCTTTTTTTAATGCGGATTGGCCACCGTCAACATCTGACCAGGCTTCAGCGCCTGGCCGACACGCGGGTTCCAGCGCTTGAGGTGCTGCATCTCCACGTTGAAGCGCTTGGCCACGATGTACAGCGAGTCGCCTTGCTGGACCTTGTACGTGGTCTGCTGTTTTTTGGTATTGGCTGCAATCACGGTGTTGACGCGCCCGGAGCTGCGTTTGCCGGTGTCCTGCATGACCAGGGTCTGGCCGGGCTTGAGGTTCTTGCCTGTCAGTTTGTTCCAGCGTTGCAGGTCCTTCACGTCAACGTTGTTGGCCTTGGCAATGGCGCCGAGGTTGTCACCCCGCTTGACCCGGTAGGCGCGTCTGACACTGGCGACCTGGGTGTCGTCGGCACCTTCGAAGACCGGCTTGAGCGATTTTTTGCTGATCAACTCTTCAGGACGCATGGTCTGCAGGCTGCTGGTCAGCAGTTGCGCCTTGGACGTCGGCACCAGCAGGTGCTGCGGGCCGTCGATGGTGGTGCGCTGCTTGAAGGCCGGATTGAGCTGGAACAGTTCGTCTTCATCGATGTTGGCGACTTCAGCGACTTTGGACAGGTCCATGCGCTGGTTGATTTCGACGACCTGGAAGTAGGGTTCGTTGGCGATCGGGTTGAGGTTCACGCCGTAGGCTTCCGGTGCCATCACCACTTGCGAGAGTGCCAGCAGCTTTGGCACGTAGGCCTGGGTTTCGGCGGGCAGCGGCAGGTTCCAGTAGTCGGTCGGCAGGCCGAGACGCTCGTTGCGCTCGATGGCCCGGCTGACGGTGCCTTCGCCGGCGTTGTAGGCCGCCAGGGCCAGCATCCAGTCGCCGTTGAACATGTCGTGCAGGCGGGTCAGGTAATCCAGCGCGGCGGTGGTCGAGGCGGTGATGTCGCGACGGCCATCATAGAAACGGGTTTGACGCAGGTTGAAGTAACGCCCGGTGGAGGGGATGAATTGCCAAAGACCCACCGCGTCGGCCCGGGAATAGGCCATCGGGTTGTAGGCACTTTCAATCACTGGCAACAGTGCCAGTTCCAGCGGCATGTTGCGCTCTTCAAGGCGTTCGACGATGTAATGAATGTATAAGCTGCCACGTTCGCCGGCGTTTTCGAGGAAAGATGGGTTGCTGGCGAACCAAAGGCGCTGTTGCTCGATGCGCGGGTTGACGCCCAGCCCGTCCTGCAACTGGAAGCCCTGGCGCATACGCTCCCAGACGTCCTGCGGAATTTGCGGGCTGGGTTTTTCGCTGAGCCAGATCGGCTTCTGCTTGGCGCGCGCGGCGATGTTCGACGTATGCGCCGCATCGGTCTGCGGCGCATGGCTGGAACAGCCCGCCAGGGTGGCGGACACAGCCACCGCAATGGCTTGAGCCAAGCGGGTCAATGCGTCTGAACTGATGGCTTTGCGAATAGGTGACGACATTGGCTGGAAGTAAGTTCCGGGCAAAAATGTCGGGCGATTCTAGAAAGGGCACCCTGCGCGGTCAACCTTTCAGAATTGTTGCAATCTTGAGAAGCCCCTTTAGAACGTGTCTTTCCACGCTCGAATTGCAGCAAAAACCATATCGGGCGCCGAGTTATCGGTGCCGGTCCGTTCGTCCGCTTTTTCTTTAACGGATGTTTCACCGGAGCGCAAAAACGGGTTTGTGAGCTTTTCCAGTGCCAGGGTCGACGGCAGCGTCATGATCCCGGATTCCCGTTGGCGGGTGACTTTGGCCAGGCGCTCGGCGGTGTGCGGATTGTCCGGTTCGACGGCCGCCGCAAACTTCAGATTGCCGAGGGTGTATTCGTGGGTGCAGTACACCAGTGTGTCTTCCGGCAACGCAGCGAGGCGTGTCAGCGAGCTGTACATTTGCTGTGGCGTGCCTTCGAACAACCGCCCGCAGCCGGCGGCAAACAAGGTGTCGCCGCAGAACAGCAAGCCGTGATGGTAATAGGCGATATGCCCCAGGGTGTGGCCAGGGACCGTGAAGATATCGAAGTCCAGGCCGAGTACACTGACCTTGTCGTTGTCTTTGAGCGCAACGTCCCGCGCCGGGATTCTTTCGCTGGCCGGGCCATAGACTTTCGCGTTTGTCGCTTTCTTCAGCAACTCGACGCCGCCGACATGGTCATGATGGTGATGAGTGATCAAAATATCACTCAGTACCCAACCCGGATTGGCCGCGAGCCAGGTTTGTACCGGGGCGGCATCACCCGGGTCGACGACCGCGCAACGCTTGCTGGCGTGGTCTTGTAACAACCAGATGTAGTTGTCGGTGAAGGCGGGCAGGGCAGTGATCTGTATCATCGTCGGATTCGCCAAGCGGAAAACATTGGCGCATCTTAGAACTTCCTGGCGTGTTGGAGAATGCAATGACTGATAAAGCGTTCGCACAGGCTGATCCTGACTGGCTGGCGTTGATCAGCGCGGCCCGCGAGTGGCTGGCCGGTCCCATCGGGCAATTTCTGCTGGACGAAGAGCGGCGCATGCTCGAAGACGAGCTCGGGCGGTTCTTTGGTGGTTATCTGGTGCATTACGGCCCCTCGGCCCAGACCCCGCCGTCAGCCCCGCAGGTGCAGCGTAATGTGCGCCTGGGCGCGCCGTTGCCGGGGGTCGAGATCGTCTGCGAGGAACAGGCCTGGCCGTTGAGCGAGCATGCTGCCGACGTGGTGGTGCTGCAGCATGGTCTGGATTTCTGCCTGTCGCCCCACGGTTTGCTTCGCGAGGCGGCCAGCAGCGTACGCCCCGGCGGGCATTTGCTGATCATTGGCATCAATCCCTGGAGCAGTTGGGGCCTGCGGCATGTGTTTGCCCAGGATGCGTTGCGCAAGGCGCGCTGCATTTCGCCGTCACGGGTCGCGGACTGGCTGAACCTGCTGGGCTTCGCGCTGGAGAAACGCCGCTTCGGGTGCTATCGTCCGCCCCTTGCGTCACCGGCATGGCAGACCCGCCTGGCCGGTTGGGAGCGCAAGGCCGGTGACTGGCAACTGTCGGGCGGCGGCTTCTATCTGTTGGTGGCGCGCAAGATCGTGGTGGGCCTGCGACCGCTCCGTCAGGAGCGGCGCGAGCCAATGGGCAAGTTGATTCCTTTGCCGATGGCCAAGGTCAACCGTCGCAACATCGAACCGTAATACATACTTTTTATTTGCGGCCGGGCCTGCCCCGGCTTCGGCCGTTGTCGATCAGCGATCGGCGGGCCAGCGCATTTTCTGGATAGACTGGCATGAGCGATAGCGTAGAACTGTTCACCGACGGCGCCTGCAAGGGCAACCCTGGCCCTGGCGGCTGGGGCGCGCTGCTGGTGTGCAAGGGCGTCGAAAAGGAACTCTGGGGCGGCGAAGCCAATACCACCAACAACCGCATGGAGCTGATGGGCGCGATCCGTGGCCTGGAAGAGCTCAAGCGTCCCTGCGACGTGCTGCTGGTAACCGACTCCCAGTACGTGATGAAAGGCATCAACGAGTGGATGGACAACTGGAAGAAGCGCGGCTGGAAAACCGCGGCGAAGGAGCCTGTAAAAAACGCTGACCTGTGGAAGTTGCTCGACGAGCAGGTCAACCGCCACAAGGTCACCTGGAAATGGGTGCGCGGCCACATTGGCCATCACGGCAACGAACGGGCCGACCAGTTGGCCAACCGTGGCGTGGATGAAGTGCGCGGGTACAAGCAAAGCTGAATTGAGTTCAACCGATACACCGAGTTGCGGCGCTCCGACGATGGGGGCAACACGGTGTATCTGAAAGACCCCGGCAAGCGTGTTAATATCGCGGCTTTTGCCCGAATACCGATTGAGAGCTGAGCACTGATGGCCACCAGATCCGTTGTACTCGACACCGAAACCACCGGCATGCCGGTGACCGACGGCCACCGGATTATCGAAATCGGTTGTGTCGAGTTGATCGGCCGACGCCTGACGGGCCGGCACTTTCACGTGTACCTGCAACCGGACCGCGAGAGTGACGAGGGCGCCATCGGCGTCCACGGCATCACCAACGAGTTCCTCGTGGGCAAGCCGCGTTTTGCCGAAGTGGCCGAAGAGTTCTTCGAGTTCATCAAGGGCGCGCAGCTGATCATCCACAACGCGGCGTTCGACGTTGGCTTCATCAACAACGAATTCGCCCTGATGGGGCAGCAGGACCGCGCAGACATCACGCAGCACTGCACGATCCTCGATACCCTGATGATGGCCCGGGAACGTCACCCAGGGCAGCGCAACAGCCTCGACGCCTTGTGCAAGCGCTATGGCGTCGACAACTCCGGCCGTGAACTGCACGGCGCCTTGCTCGACTCCGAGATTCTCGCTGACGTCTACCTGACCATGACCGGGGGGCAGACCAGTCTGTCCCTGGCCGGTAACGCCTCCGATGGCAATGGCTCCGGTGAAGGGGCGGACAATTCGGCCACCGAAATTCGCCGTTTACCAGCCGATCGCCAGCCGACGCGCATCATCCGCGCCAGCGAAGACGACCTGACCCGCCACGCGGCGCGCCTGGAAATCATCGGCAAATCCGCGGGTGCTCCGGCGTTGTGGGTGCAGTTGGCCGAGGCTGAAGCGCAGGCGTAGTTCCACATTTCCAATGAGTACTCTTTGTGGCGAGGGAGCTTGCTCCCGCTGGGTTGCGAAGCGACCCCGGTTTTTTGCAGTCAATGCAAATTTTGTGAGTGCTGCGCACTCAAGCGGGAGCAAGCTCCCTCGCCACAGGGAAGATCCCTGGTCGCCACAAGTTGGTGCATCCCGCTCGCCACATCCGCCGCAACACTCTACCCTGAGGTGATTGGCAGGCTCTGGTCTGCCGCCTCAGGACGCTGAGCCCCATGTATAAAGATTTGAAATTCCCGGTCCTGATTGTCCATCGCGACATCAAGTCCGACAGCGTTGCCGGCGACCGTGTGCGGGGCATTGCCCGGGAGCTGGAGCAGGAAGGGTTCAGCGTCGTTTCGGCGGTGGACTACACCGAAGGACGATTGGTGGCGTCGACTTACCATGGCCTGTCCTGCATGTTGATTGCCTCTGAGGACGCCAGCGCTCATTCCCATTTGTTGCAAAACATGGCCGAACTGATCGGTCTGGCGCGAGTGCGTGCACCGGATCTGCCGATCTTCGCCCTGGGCGAAACAGTGACCCTGGAAAACGCGCCTGCCGACGCCATGGCCGAGCTCAATCAGTTGCGCGGCATCCTTTACCTGTTCGAAGACACGGTGCCCTTTCTCGCCCGACAGGTGGCCCGCGCCGCGCGCAAATACCTCGATGGCCTGTTGCCGCCGTTTTTCAAGGCGTTGGTGCAACACACGGCGGATTCCAACTATTCGTGGCACACCCCCGGTCACGGCGGTGGCGTGGCGTATCACAAAAGTCCGGTCGGGCAGGCGTTTCACCAGTTCTTCGGGGAAAACACCCTGCGCTCGGATCTTTCGGTGTCGGTGCCTGAACTCGGCTCCTTGCTCGATCACACCGGTCCCCTGGCTGAAGCCGAGGCCCGTGCAGCCCGTAATTTCGGCGCCGATCACACCTTTTTCGTGATCAATGGCACCTCCACGGCCAACAAGATTGTCTGGCACTCGGTGGTTGCCCGCGATGACCTGGTGCTGGTGGATCGCAATTGCCACAAGTCGGTGCTGCACTCGATCATCATGACCGGCGCGATCCCGCTGTACTTGTGTCCGGAGCGTAATGAACTGGGGATCATTGGCCCGATTCCCCTGAGCGAGTTCAGCCGCGAATCGATCCAGGCCAAGATCGACGCCAGTCCACTGACCAAGGGGCGTTCGCCGAAGGTCAGGCTCGCGGTGGTGACCAATTCGACCTATGACGGCCTCTGCTACAACGCGGAACTGATCAGGCAGCAACTGGGCAACAGTGTTGAGGTGCTGCACTTCGACGAGGCCTGGTACGCCTATGCGGCGTTTCACGAGTTTTTTGCCGGGCGCTACGGCATGGGCACGTCCCGTGATGAAGACAGCCCGTTGGTGTTTACCACCCACTCCACCCACAAGTTGCTGGCGGCTTTCAGTCAGGCGTCGATGATTCACGTGCGCGATGGTGGCGCGCGGCAACTGGACCGGGATCGCTTCAACGAAGCCTTCATGATGCACATCTCGACCTCACCGCAGTACGGCATCATCGCCTCGCTGGATGTGGCTTCGGCGATGATGGAAGGGCCGGCCGGGCGTTCGCTGTTGCAGGAAATGTTCGACGAAGCCCTGAGTTTTCGCCGGGCGCTGGCCAATTTGCGCCAGCACATTGCCGCGGATGACTGGTGGTTTTCGATCTGGCAACCGCCGTCGGCGCAAGGCATCGAACGGGTCGTCACCGAGGACTGGCTGCTGCAGCCCGATGCCGACTGGCATGGCTTTGGCGGCGTGACCGACGATTATGTGTTGCTCGACCCGATCAAGGTCACGCTGGTGATGCCGGGGCTGACCGCCGGTGGTGCCCTCAGTGAGCACGGGATTCCGGCGGCGGTGGTCAGCAAGTTCCTTTGGGAGCGTGGCCTGGTGGTCGAGAAAACCGGGTTGTATTCGTTCCTGGTGCTGTTCTCCATGGGCATCACCAAAGGCAAGTGGAGCACGCTGCTTACCGAATTGCTGGAGTTCAAGCGCAGCTACGACGCCAACGTCAGTCTGGCCAGTTGCCTGCCGTGCGTAGCGCAGGAGAATGTCGCGCGCTATCAGGGCATGGGCCTGCGTGATCTGTGCGATCAGCTACATGCCTGTTATCGCAGCAACGCCACCGCCAGGCACCTCAAACGCATGTACACCGTACTGCCGGAAGTCGCGATGAAGCCGGCGGATGCCTATGATCAATTGGTGCGAGGTGAAGTCGAAGCAGTGTCGATCGATGCGCTGGACGGGCGGATCGCCGCAGTGATGCTGGTGCCGTATCCACCCGGCATTCCGCTGATCATGCCGGGCGAGCGTTTTACCGAGTCGACCCGCTCGATCATCGATTACCTGGCGTTTGCCCGCACGTTCGATAGCAGCTTTCCGGGGTTCGTTGCTGATGTGCACGGATTGCAACACGAAGATCAGGGCAGTGGACGGTGCTACACCGTCGATTGCATCAAGGAATGAGGACCTTTCCCAGTATGCAGCCGGTTATAAATCCGAATTTCCCGGGGTTGTCGGTACGGGTTGCCGACGAGGGTTTTGCCTCTTACATCTGGGGCAGTGATTTCAGTTTTGAAGTCGCGGCCTACGGTGCGGCCGAAATCGGCAAGCCGGTAGCACAGTGGCCGGTCACCCCGATCACGCCTTATCGCAAGTGTTACGGTATCGACCCCGAGGAGTTCAGCAGCTTTCGCAATGCGGCCGACAGCGCGATTTTCATGGCCTATCTGGATGACCAGCCCGTGGGGCATCTGGTGGTCAGTACCAACTGGAATGGCTTTGCCCATATCGACGAACTGGCGGTGCATGCACCGGCTCGACGGCATGGTGTGGCCAAGGCCCTGCTGGACGTGGCGCAATTCTGGAGCCGCAAGAAAAAGCTCCCGGGCATCATGCTCGAAACCCAGAACAACAACCTGGGGGCCTGCCGGCTCTATGAACGCTGCGGTTACGTAATTGGCGGGATCGACCAGTTGCGCTATCGCGGTATTGACCCGAACACCGCCGAAGTGGCGCTGTTCTGGTATCGACTGTTCGAAAATCCGCTGGAAAGTCCGTTCAGTTCGTCAGCATCGCCGCGGCTTGTTCCGTGACGATAGCCAACAGTGCCTGAACTGCCGGAGACGGTTCGACGTTTTTCAGCGACAAGGCGTAGAGAGTGATCGGCACGGCTGGCGCCAACGGGCAGGTGTCCAGTCCCGAGGCTTTGGCGCCGAGGGCGGTGAAAGGGTCGACGATGGCCAGGCCTTCGCCGGCCTCGACCATGCTGCGCATCATCTGATGCGTCTGGACCCGGGTTTGAATCACCGGAGCAGGGCGCAAGCCGTGCAGTTTGTTTTCCAGTGCCGGGCTCAGCGGGTCCTGTCCCTCCAGGCCGATCATCGATTGGCCGGCCAGATCCTGCAGTGAAATGTATTTCTGTTTCGGTTGCAGCCAGCCATGGGGGGCGAGCAACTGAAGTTTGCCCTGGGCAATCGCCTGGCAATCGAGATCGGCGTGATCAGGATCATGCAGGCTCAGGCCAAGATCACTTTCACGCAGCAGCAGGCTTCTGACGATGTCGCGGGTGGGCTGGCTCAGCAGTGTGCAAGGCGCATCGGGCAGACGTCGGCGCAGGGTCGCGATGCTGTGTGGCAGCAATTGGTTGGCCAGGGGCGGGGTGCAGATGATGCGCAGCGGCGGCGCCAGGTATTGCCTGAGGCTGTTGGCCAGACGCTGCACGGGTTCGAGCGCGTCGTAGACCCGGGCAATTTCCATTTGCAGTTCCCGAGCCTCACGGGTGGCCTGCAAACGCCCGCGAACACTGGCGAACAGCATGAAACCCAACTGATCCTCGGCGTCGCGCAGCAAGCGCTCGACTTCGGCCACCGGCAGCTGCAGCCATTCGGCAGCGGTGCCCAGGTGACCGGTCTGCAGGAGCGCCTGGATCACTTCGATATGGCGTAAGCGCATGCATGAAGTCCATGTTCAGCAGGTGGAGGAGTCAGTGGCTGAATCCTACCCCAAGTCCGCGCATATGACTTCTGCTCATAACGACGGGTTATGAAGCGCTGGCGATTTGCGGTTCGCGGGTAATGGTCACGCCGGTTTGCACCAGCATGAACTCATTGTCGTCGACCTTGTTGACGCGGTCGCCAATGGCCAGCTTGTAGGTGGTGACAGGCCCTGAGCCGTCTACTGCCGGGGTGGAGTCCTGGAACTCATGCACCGAATAAATGCGGCCTTGCGCGTCTCTTGCATGGAACTGACCGACGAGTACTGCTGCCATCTGCTTGGAACCTCTGGAGATAAAACGCTCAATTTTCGGCACTGTAGACCGTACTTGAGCGAGGTAAGTTTTCCTACGGGAAAAAAATAGTCAGGGACGGCGTTTTCAGTCGCCCGCTGCTTGAATCGTCATCTATAACTACAAGCTCTTCCTATCGGACAGTCGAGAATCCCCCATGAGCAACGTCTATACGATCGCCGTCCTGGTCGGCAGCTTGAGAAAGGAATCGATCAACCGCAAGGTCGCACGGGCCCTGATAGAGCTGGCGCCGGCCAATCTCAAGCTCAACATCGTCGAAATCGGCGATCTGCCGCTCTATAACGAAGACATCGATGGCGCTTCACCGCCGGCAGCCTACAGCACTTTCCGACAACAGGTGAGCTCATCCGACGCGGTGTTGTTCGTGACCCCGGAATACAACCGTTCGGTGCCGGCACCGTTGAAAAATGCGATTGACGTCGGTTCTCGCCCTTATGGCAAGAGTTCGTGGAGCGGCAAGCCCGGTGCCGTTATCAGTGTTTCGCCGGGGGCCGTCGGCGGGTTTGGTGCCAATCACAACCTGCGTCAATCCATGGTGTTTCTGAATGTGCCGATGATGCAGCAGCCGGAAGCCTATCTGGGGAACGCCGGTTCGGCATTCGACGAGGCGGGCAAGTTGTCCGAGTCGGTAAGGCCGTTCCTGCAAAATTTCATCAATGCCTATGGGCAATGGGTCGAGCAGCACAAGAAGGTCTGATGGTCATTGTGTAGGAGCGAGCTTGGTCCGGGCGGCGTTCCGACGATGGGGCCGGATCAGACAATGCAAGACTCAACCCTGTCCCGGCACATTCGGCCAAAGGTCCGACACCAGGAACAATCGCTCGGCCTCTTCCCAGTCGCCATTGGCATTTTCCGTCAGGCGCACCAGCAGTTGTGCCGGTGCCAACGGGTCCAGGTCATCCAGCCACGCCTGCATCTGGCCAGCGCTCCAGGTGTGCTCCGCCGAATAATGCGCCGGCGCCAGCCAGGCGTGGCGGGGCAAGGGTTGCCAGCGCCCGGGCGGGCTCTGGGCCAACAACGCCGGCCAATCCTTTTGATGCAACCAGCGACCGCGCAAATGCTGCGGATGGGCACCCGCCGGCGAGGCAGCCTGCCCGGGCCACGGGTACAGCAAGTAACCCCCCAGCCACAAATGCGCGCTGAACACCTGGATATCCAGTGCCGCCAGCACTTCACGGCTCTCGGGGCGAGCGGAAATCGGCAATTGGTGCTTGCTCAGGTGCGCCAGTTTGCGGTCGAGCCGGTCGTGGCAGCCCGGACCCAGCCACTGGGAAGTGTCGTGTCCGTCGCCGGATTGCGGGCCGAGGTAGAGCTTGATCGCCAGTTCCAGGTGATGCACGCCGTCGCGGTCGCGCAGCAGCATGTCCAGCTCACCCAGGGTGTGCCCCTCGCGGCGAATCGGCATGTTGGCGGCAATCAGTTCAATGCCCGGGGCATGCTGCACGGCGAATTGCCAGAGGCGTTCGTAATACAGGCCCAGACGCCGGGTCCGGGCCTGGGCCAGCCACTGCAGCAGGCCATAACTGTCCCGGTCCAGTTGCCGCAGCCAATGCTCCAGGCGCTGCGGTGTCTGCACCCAGTCGCTACCGGCCAGCGGGTGACGCTGTGGCCACAGGGTGCCGTCCAGCATGGGCGGCGCGAGGATGACCCACGCCAGGTCACGCACTTCGGGATGGCGTAATTGATGGGGCAGGTGGAGCAAATCCGGAAATAGCATCATCTTGCGAGCATAGCCTGAAACCCGGGCACACCCTTGAAGCTGAAAGGATTTTGTCTACGGGCGGCTTTCGCCCATAATCGTGGTTTTCGCCGCCACACAGATCCCCGCAGGAGCCCCATGGAGCAATTTCGCAATATCGGCATCATCGGTCGCCTGGGCAGTTCCCAGGTGCTGGATACCGTCCGCCGACTGAAACGGTTTCTGCTCGATCGTCACCTGCACGTGATCCTCGAAGATACCATCGCCGAAGTGCTGCCAGGGCACGGCCTGCAAACCTCGTCGCGCAAGATGCTCGGCGAAGTCTGCGACATGGTCATTGTGGTTGGTGGTGATGGCAGTCTGCTCGGTGCCGCCCGGGCGCTGGCCAAACACAATATTCCGGTGCTCGGCATCAACCGGGGCAGCCTGGGTTTCCTGACCGACATCCGTCCCGACGAGCTTGAAACCAAGGTCGCCGAAGTGCTGGAAGGCCACTTTCTGGTGGAAAATCGCTTCCTGTTGCAGGCCGAAGTCCGTCGCCACGGCGAGGCCATCGGCCAGGGCGATGCACTGAACGATGTGGTCCTGCACCCTGGCAAATCCACCCGAATGATCGAGTTCGAGCTGTACATCGACGGCCAGTTCGTCTGCAGCCAGAAGGCCGACGGCCTGATCGTCGCCACGCCGACCGGTTCCACCGCGTATGCGCTGTCTGCTGGCGGGCCGATCATGCATCCCAAGCTCGACGCTATTGTGATTGTGCCGATGTACCCCCATACATTGTCAGGTAGACCGATTGTGGTCGATGGCAACAGTGAGCTGAAAATCGTCGTGTCCAAGGATATGCAGATTTACCCGCAAGTCTCGTGTGACGGGCAGAACCACTTTACCTGCGCGCCGGGCGACACCATTACCGTCAGCAAGAAAGCCCAGAAACTGCGGCTGATTCACCCGCTCGACCACAACTACTATGAGGTCTGCCGAACCAAGCTCGGCTGGGGCAGCAAGTTGGGGGTTGGAGGCGACTGATGCTCGATCCCGCGCGTAGCTACGACCTGATCGGTGACGTGCACGGTTGCGCTCTGACCCTGGAGCACTTGCTCGACCGACTCGGTTATCACAAACAGGGCGGCGTCTGGCGACACGCCTCGCGCATGGCGGTGTTCGTCGGCGATATCATCGATCGTGGCCCGCGGATTCGCGAGGCGCTGCATATCGTCCACGACATGGTCGAGGCCGGTCAGGCGCTGTGCATCATGGGCAACCACGAGTTCAATGCGCTGGGCTGGAGCACGCCAGCGCTACCCGGCAGCGGCAAGCAATTCGTGCGCGAGCACACGCCGCGCCATGCCCGCCTGTTGCATGAAACCCTGACCCAGTTCGAACGCCATCCGGGCGACTGGCACGACTTCCTGCAATGGTTCTATAAGCTGCCATTGTTCGTCGATGCCGGGCGTTTTCGCGTGGTCCACGCCTGTTGGGATGCCGGGCTGATCGAGCCGCTGCGGGCGTTGTTCCCCAACGGTTGCGTCGACGAGCCTTTTCTCCAGGCTTCGGCGCAGTCGGGATCTTTTGCCTGCACCGTATTCGATCGCCTGTTGCGCGGCACGGACATGCGCTTGCCCCATGGCCTGACCATGACCAGCGGCGATGGGCTGGTGCGTTCGTTTTTCCGTACCAAGTTCTGGGAAGACGATCCGAAAACCTACGGCGACATCGTGTTCCAGCCCGATGCACTGCCGGAGCCCGTGGCCCGGACGCCACTGACGTCCAGCGAAAAGAACAGTTTGCTGCGTTATGGCATCGATGAGCCGTTGTTGTTCGTCGGTCATTACTGGCGTAGCGGCAAACCGGCACCGATCCGGCCGAACCTGGCCTGTCTGGATTACAGCGCGGTGCTGTACGGCAAGCTGGTTGCCTACCGACTGGATCAGGAAACCCGCCTGGATCCGCATAAATTCGTCTGGGTCGATGTCGAGCGGCCGGAGGTGCTGCAATGAGTGCTGTAGCGGTATTGCGTCTGCCACTGGCGGTGGACTTGAGCGGGTTCGTCACCTTGCTCAAGCGCATGCAAGTGCCCCATCGGGTCAGCGAAGAAGCTGGCGAGCAGGTACTGTGGGTGCCGCAGAACATCAGTGAAGACGTGCGTGCGCTGTACGAACGTTTTCCGGCGGGTGACCCCGATCAGCAACTGGACATTCCGCTGGCACAGACCGTCAAGCGTCCGGGGTTCGTCGAACAATTGAAATATGCCAGGGCCACCGCGCTGGTGCTGTTGCTGAGCGTGATCGTCGGTGCAGTGACCCTGCTGGGCGACAACCTTGAAACGTTGCGCTGGCTGACCTTCCTAGAGTTCCGCGTGGTCGGCGAGTACCTCCACTTCACGCCACTGGCCGACAGCCTGGCGGCGGGGCAGTGGTGGCGCCTGTTCACGCCGATGCTGATCCACTTCGGCATCCTGCACCTGGCGATGAACGGCATGTGGTACTGGGAACTGGGGCGGCGCATCGAGTCGCGTCAGGGCAGTATCAACCTGATCGGCCTGACCCTGCTGTTCAGCCTGGTGTCCAACTACGCCCAGTATTACTTCAGCGGCCCGACCTTGTTCGGCGGTTTGTCCGGTGTGCTGTATGGCCTGCTCGGGCATTGCTGGATCTTCCAGCTGCTGGCGCCAAACCCGGCTTATCGCCTGCCGCGAGGCGTGCTGGTGATGATGCTGGTGTGGTTGCTACTGTGCCTGTCCGGACTGGTCTCGATGATCGGCTTCGGCGAAATCGCCAACGCAGCCCATGTCAGCGGGTTGCTCATCGGATGCTTCACCGGTTTGTTGGGCGGGTTGTATAACCGCCGTAAACTGGCCGCCTAATTTAAGAACATGCAATAAAGAGACGGAGACCCAATGTCCTCTTTTAACGAAATGATCAAGAACATCACCCCTGATATCTACGAGAACCTGAAGCTGGCCGTGGAAATCGGCAAATGGTCCGACGGTGGCAAACTCACCGCCGAGCAACGCGAGCTGTCGCTGCAGGCGATGATCGCCTGGGAAATGCAGAACCTGCCCGAGGACCAGCGTACCGGCTACATGGGGCCGCAGGAATGCGCTTCGAAGTCGATCGAAGTACCGAACATCCTGTTCAAGTCGGATGCCATCCATTGATCGAGATTGGTCGCGGTGCAATCAGCAAAATGTCGGCGCGCCTGGACGGGCCGAACGTGCAATACGCTTTGCGTCTGGGCGAAACCGAGGTTCCGGTCAATCCGTTGATCGGCACCACAGTGCGCCTGGAATACCTGGGGGCGATCTACTGCATCCATTGCGGACGCAAGACCAAGACCAGTTTCAGCCAGGGCTACTGCTACCCGTGCATGACCAAACTGGCCCAGTGCGACGTGTGCATCATGAGCCCGGAGCGCTGCCACTTCGACGCCGGCACCTGCCGCGAGCCGGAATGGGGCGAGAAGTTCTGCATGACCGATCACGTGGTGTACCTGGCCAACTCGTCAGGGGTGAAAGTCGGAATTACCCGCGCCACCCAGTTGCCGACCCGCTGGCTCGACCAGGGTGCGAGCCAGGCCTTGCCGATCATGCGCGTATCGACCCGCCAGCAGTCCGGTTTCGTCGAGGACCTGTTCCGCAGTCAGGTGGCCGACAAGACCAATTGGCGTGCTTTACTCAAGGGCGATGCGGCAGCGGTGAACCTGGCCGAGGTCCGTGATCAACTGTTCGACCGCTGCGCTGAAGGTCTGCTTGTGTTGCAGCAGCGATTCGGCTTGCAGGCGATCCAGCCGGTGACCGATGTCGAGCCGCTGGAAATCCGCTACCCGGTCGAGCAATACCCGGCGAAGATCGTCAGTTTCAACCTGGACAAGAACCCGATTGCCGAAGGCACGTTGATGGGGGTCAAGGGTCAATACCTGATCTTCGACACCGGCGTGATCAACATTCGTAAATACACGGCTTACCAGCTCGCCGTGCATCAGTAAGGACTCCAGCATGCGCACCGAACAACCGAAGATGATCTACCTCAAGGACTATCAGGCGCCCGAGTACCTGATCGACGAAACGCACCTGACCTTCGAGTTGTACGAGGACCACAGCCTGGTCCATGCGCAACTGGTGATGCGCCGCAACCCCGAGCGTGGCCCGGGCCTGCCGCCGCTGGTGCTGGACGGCCAGCAGCTGGAACTGCTGTCGGTCACGTTGGCCGACCAGGCGCTTTCCGATGCGCAGTACCAGCTGACCGAGAGTCACCTGACCCTGCACCCGACCAGTTCCACCTTCACGGTCGACACCAGCGTCCGGATCCACCCGGAAACCAACACCGCGCTGGAAGGCCTGTACAAGTCCGGCACGATGTTCTGCACCCAGTGCGAGGCCGAAGGCTTTCGCAAGATCACCTATTACCTCGACCGCCCGGACGTGATGAGCAAGTTCACCACCACGGTGGTGGCCGAACAGCACAGCTATCCGGTGCTGCTGTCCAACGGCAACCCGATCGCCTCCGGTCCCGGTGAAGAAGGCCGGCACTGGGCGACCTGGGAAGACCCGTTCAAGAAACCGGCGTACCTGTTCGCGCTGGTGGCCGGCGACCTGTGGTGCGTCGAAGACAGCTTCACCACCATGAGCGAGCGCAACGTGGCGCTGCGCATTTACGTCGAGCCGGAAAACATCGACAAGTGTCAGCACGCCATGAACAGCCTGAAGAAATCCATGCGCTGGGACGAAGAGGTCTACGGTCGCGAGTACGACCTGGACATCTTCATGATCGTCGCCGTGAATGACTTCAACATGGGCGCCATGGAAAACAAGGGCCTCAACATCTTCAACTCCAGCGCCGTGCTGGCCAAGGCCGAAACCGCCACCGACGCCGCGCACCAACGGGTCGAGGCCATCGTCGCCCACGAATACTTCCACAACTGGTCGGGCAACCGGGTGACCTGCCGCGACTGGTTCCAGCTGTCGCTCAAGGAAGGCTTCACCGTGTTCCGCGATGCCGGTTTCTCCTCGGACATGAACTCGGCCACGGTCAAGCGCATCCAGGACGTGGCCTACCTGCGCACCCACCAGTTCGCCGAAGACGCCGGCCCCATGGCCCATGCCGTGCGCCCGGACAGCTTCATCGAGATTTCCAACTTCTACACCCTGACCGTGTACGAAAAAGGCTCGGAAGTGGTCGGCATGATCCATACCTTGCTCGGTGCCGAAGGTTTCCGCAAAGGCAGTGACCTGTACTTCGAACGCCACGACGGCCAGGCCGTGACCTGTGATGACTTCATCAAGGCCATGGAAGATGCCAATGGCGTCGACCTGACCCAGTTCAAACGCTGGTACAGCCAGGCCGGCACACCGCGTCTTGCGGTGAGTGAGTCCTTTGATGCGACGGCGAAAACCTACAGTCTGACCTTCCGCCAGAGCTGCCCGCAAACTCCGGACAAGGTTGAAAAACTGCCGTTCGTGATCCCGGTCGAACTGGGGCTGCTGGACTCCAAAGGGGCAGCGATTGCCCTGCGTCTGTCCGGTGAAGCCACCGCGCAAGGCACCTCGCGGGTCATTTCCGTGAACGAGGCCGAGCAGACCTTTACCTTCGTCGACATCGCCGAACAGCCGCTGCCTTCGTTGCTGCGCGGCTTCTCGGCGCCGGTGAAGCTGAGCTTCCCGTACAGCCGCGACCAGTTGATGTTCCTGATGCAGCACGACAGCGACGGCTTCAATCGCTGGGATGCCGGCCAGCAGCTGTCGGTGCAGGTGCTGCAAGAGTTGATCGCCCAGCAGCAGAAGGGTGAAGCGCTGGTACTCGATCAGCGGCTGGTGTCGGCACTGCGCACGGTGCTCTCGGACGAGTCGCTGGATCAGGCCATGGTCGCCGAAATGCTCTCGCTGCCAAGCGAGGCGTACCTGACCGAGATCAGCGAAGTGGCGGACGTCGAGGCGATCCATGTCGCCCGCGAGTTTGCCCGCAAGCAACTGGCTGACGCGCTGTTCGATGGCCTGTGGCTGCGTTATCAGGCCAATCGCGAATTGTCGAAGCAAACGCCGTACGTGGCCGAAGCCGAGCATTTCGCCCGCCGTGCGTTGCAGAACATCGCGTTGTCCTACCTGATGCTCAGCGGCAAGCCGGAGGTTTTGGCGGCAACCCTGGAGCAGTTCGACGCGTGCGACAACATGACCGAGCGCCTGACCGCACTCGCCGTGCTGGTCAACTCACCCTTCGAAGCCGAGAAGGCCAAGGCACTGGCCAGCTTCGCCGAACACTTCAAGGACAACCCGCTGGTCATGGATCAGTGGTTCAGCGTCCAGGCCGGCAGCGTGTTGCCCGGTGGCCTGGAGAGAGTCAAGGCGTTGATGCAGCACCCGGCGTTCAACATCAAGAATCCGAACAAGGTGCGGGCACTGGTGGGTGCGTTTGCCGGGCAGAACCTGATCAACTTCCACGCGGCCGACGGTTCCGGGTATCGGTTCCTGGCGGATCTGGTGATCGAGTTGAATGGCTTTAACCCGCAGATTGCTTCTCGCCAGCTGGCGCCGCTGACTCGCTGGCGCAAGTACGACAGCGCCCGTCAGGCTTTGATGAAGGGAGAACTGGAGCGGATTCGCGCTTCGGGGCAGTTGTCCAGCGATGTGTTTGAAGTGGTCAGCAAAAGCCTGGCCTGAGTTTGGCATTGCTCCTTCAGGGGTCAATACGGACCCCGAAGGAGCGAGACTTGCCCGCGAAGGCGGCCTGATGACCGAACCGTTTCTTACAGATGTACACCGATCAAATTGTGGGAGCTGGCTTGCCTGCGAAAGCGGCCTGATGACCGAACCGTTTCTTACGGATGTACACCGATCAAATTGTAGGAGCTGGCTTGCCTGCGAAGGCGGCCTGATGACCGAACCGTTTCTTACAGATGTACACCGATCAAATTGTAGGAGCTGGCTTGCCTGCGAAAGCGGCCTGATGACCGAACCGTTTCTTACGGATGTACACCGATCAAATTGTGGGAGCTGGCTTGCCTGCGAAAGCGGCCTGATGACCGAACCGTTTCTTACGGATGTACACCGATCAAATTGTGGGAGCTGGCTTGCCTGCGATGGACTCACGTGCGCCGCGTTTATCCGATTTACACGCGTCATCGTTAACGAGTATCGCTGGCAAGCCAGCTCCTACAAGGGAGCGTGCCCACGCTTTAAAAAAAGCGGCGCTTTCAAGGTAGTTGTCGCGTCCGCCGTCTCGCTATGCGTAAGCGTCCGGCGAACACTCCTTGCGTAGTTAAACGGGCGCCCACTTGTACGGGAGCAATTCCGTAATTTCACTCGCCCGCTGCGTCGGCAAACGAGTCAGAACGTCCTTTAGATATGCATACGGA
>NZ_JAGYGN010000012.1:0-182373 GCF_019947515.1 Pseudomonas sp. A-B-19 | reverse complement strand
AGCGTTATGTGATGCGTTACAACAACGTCAGGCTCCATAGCTACAACGGCTACCGGTCGCCGGTAGCCATGGAGAAACTGGCGGCGTGAAACCTTAACTGGTGTCCAGAATTACTTGACCAGTTCAAGCTCGCTCCCACAGGGGGCTCCCACAAGGGGACTAGCAGCGTCATTGGAAGGTGGTTTCAGCAAAACAGATCAACCCACGGATCCATGGCCTAAGCTTGATTGCAGGCCCATGTTCATCGAGCACCTCGATGGGCAATCGGCACCCATAAAAACAATGCAATCAGGAGATGCCCATGTCCGCTTTGATCCGTCGTTTCAGTCGCTGCATGGCTGCTGGTTTGACCGCTGCCGTGCTGGTCGCACCCGCCTTCGCGCTGGATACCGTGAAATTCATGGCCCCGGGTTCGGTGGGCGGTGGTTACGACCAGACCGCCCGGGTGCTGGGCAAGGCCATGGTCGAAGCCAATGCGGCCAAAGCCGTCACCTTCGAGAACAAGGGCGGGGCGGGCGGAACCCTGGGCCTGGCGCAATTTGCCAACAGCACCAAGGGTGACCCGAACGCATTGCTGGTGGTCGGCGCGATCATGGTCGCGGGCATCGAACAGAACAAACCGCAGATCAGCCTGAAGGATGTGACGCCGATTGCGCGGCTGTTCACCGAGTACAACGTGATCGCCGTGCGCAAGGAGTCCGAGTTCAAGACCCTCGATGACCTGATCAAGGCCTTCAAGGCCAATCCGACGAGCATCACCTGGGGCGGTGGCTCCAAGGGCTCGGTGGATCACATCGGCATCGCCGAGCTGGCGGGCAAGCTGGACGTGCCGGTCAACAAGGTGAATTACGTGGCCTTCGGCGGCGGTGGCGAGGTGGTTGCCCAAGCGCTGGGCGGCCAGCTCAAGGTGATCACCGGCGGTTACGCCGAGCTTGGCCAGTACATCAAGAACGGTCAGTTCCGTGTCCTGGCCATCGGCGCGCCGGAGCGCGTTCCCGGCATTGAGGCACCGACCCTCAAGGAGAGCGGCTATGACGTGACGATCGGCAACTGGCGCGGCGTTTACGGTGCCGCAGGCCTCACCCCGCAGCAGCGTAAAGAGGTGATCGACGCGGTCGTGGCCGCCACCAACAGCAAGGTCTGGCAGGACAATATCCAGACCAACGCCTGGACGCCCAGCGTGCTGACCGGCGATGAGTTCGGCAAATTCGTCGAGCAAGAACACGTGCGGTTGCGCGCCATGCTGGTCAAGGTCGGGCTGATTTGAAATGGCCACACTGCGCGCAGTGGTGCCGACGCAATTGGCGGTCGGCATCGGCCTGATCGCCATCAGCGTCGTGCTGGCGATTGGCGCCTACGGTTTTCCGCCGGAAATGGGTTTCGTCATACTGCCGGCGTACGTTTATCCCTATGTCGTGGCAGGGTTTCTGGGCGCAGTAGGGCTGCTGCTGGGGTATCAGGCCATCAGTGGCGGTTTTCGCGAACTGGATAACGATGCGGCTACGGTGCCCGGTGGAAAAGCCGGTGCGGCCTGGGTGACCGCGGGGCTTGTCGGGGTGGCGGTGCTGATCAACCTGATCGGCTTTGTGCTGGCCGCCGGGTTGCTGTTTGCCTGTTCGGCGCGGGGTTTTGGCAGCCGTCATCCCGTGCGGGACCTGGCCATCGGCATAGCCTTGACCCTGCCGATCTACTGGCTGTTCAACGCCGGGCTGGGGGTGTCCCTGCCGTCGCTGATCAACATCTGGCTTTGAAAGGAGATCGACACCGTGGACATTCTTTCAAGCCTGGCGACGGGTTTTGCCGCAGCGCTGACGCCGATCAATCTGATGTGGGGGTTCATTGGCTGTCTGCTCGGCACCGCCATCGGCGTGTTGCCGGGGATCGGCCCGGCGCTGACGGTGGCCCTGTTGTTGCCGATTACCGCCAAGGTCGACCCCACCGGCGCCTTGATCATGTTCGCCGGTATCTACTACGGTGCGCAGTTCGGCGGTTCCACCACTTCGATCCTGCTCAACACCCCCGGCGAGTCGTCGTCCATGGTCACGGCCCTGGAAGGCAACCTGATGGCGCGCAACGGCCGGGCGGGACCTGCGCTGGCAACGGCGGCGATAGGCTCATTCGTCGCCGGCACCATCGCCACGATTTTGCTGACGCTGTTTGCGCCCATCGTGGCCAGGCTGGCCCTGAATTTCGGCCCGACCGAGTATTTCGCGATCCTGGTGTTGTCGTTCACCACCGTGTCGGCGGTGCTTGGCGCTTCGATGCTGCGTGGGTTTGCCTCGCTGGGCGTCGGGTTGACCATCGGTTTGATCGGCCTGGACTCGACCTCGGGCATTGCCCGCTACACCTTGGGCGTTCCTGAACTGGTGGACGGTATCGAGGTGGTGCTGGTGGCGGTCGGCTTGTTCGCGGTGGGCGAGGCCTTGTACAGCTTGCTCTATCAAGCCGAAGCAAACGAAGGACGGCATCGTCTGACCTCAATGTGGATGACCCGTGCCGACTGGAAACGCTCGGTGCCGGCATGGCTGCGGGGCACGCTGATCGGTTTTCCGTTTGGTTCGATTCCGGCCGGTGGCGCCGAGATTCCGACCTTCCTGTCCTATTCCACCGAACGCAAACTCAGCAAGTTTCCCAAGGAGTTTTCCGCCAACAAGGGCGAGGGCGCCATCGAAGGCGTCGCGGGCCCGGAAGCGGCCAACAATGCCAGCGCGACAGGGTCCCTGGTGCCGTTGCTGACCCTGGGTATCCCGACGTCCGCCACCGCTGCGATCCTCTTGGCGGCGTTCCAGAACTACAACCTGCAACCGGGGCCGATGCTGTTCGAAACCTCCGCCGACCTGGTCTGGACGCTGGTGGCCTCGCTGTATATCGGCAACGTGATTCTGCTGGTGTTGAACCTGCCGCTGGTGGGGTTGTGGGTCAAGCTGCTGCAAATCCCCCGGCCGTACCTGAATGCCGGCATCCTCGTGTTTGCCACTATCGGCGTGTACGGCATGCGTCACTCATCCTTCGACCTGATCCTGATGTTGGCCATCGGCTGGGGCGGGGTGCTGATGCGGCGGTTCGACTTCCCCGTCGCCCCGGTGATCGTCGGCATGCTGCTGGGGCCGATGGCCGAGAAACAACTGCGTAACGCCCTGTCCATCAGCCAGGGCGACTGGACGGTGTTCGTCACGCAACCGATCTCGGCGTTCTTCCTCGCCCTGACGCTGCTGGTACTGGTGGTGCCCCATGTGCTGCATAAGCGCGGGATCAAGTTGCATGAGGATGATTGAGTCCTGCGGATACCTGGCAGCCGAATGCATACCTGTGGGAGCTCGCTCCCACAGGGGCTTGCAGTGGACCAAGTGGAAAACCAATACCTGGCCGGCTCAGGCCAGCATCGACATCAACCCACCCTGACGATCCAGTTTGGCCAGGTCGTCGAAGCCGCCGATGTGCGTGTCGCCGATGAAAATCTGCGGCACGCTGCGGCGGTTGCTGCGGCTGAGCATTTCCTCGAATTTGCCTTGCTCGCGCTGAATATTGATCTCCTGCATCGCCACGCCTTTGCTCGCCAGCAAGGCCTTGGCGTTGCGGCAGTAAGGGCAGGTGTCGGTGGTGTACAAGGTCACGGTGTTCATGGTGGGTACTCCGTCGTTCAAGTCATTCAGGCGTCGATGGCCGGGAAGTCGATGTCGGTCAGCGCCGTGTTGTTCAGGTAGTTGGTCAACGTCTGCGAAGCCACGTGGGCGATCACTTCGATGATCTTGCCGTCGTCGATGCCGGCAGCACGGGCCGCGGCAATCTGTTCGACCGTCAGGTGCCCACGGCTTTCGGTGACCTGGCGGGCGAGGGTGGCATAAGCGTTGAGGTCACCCTGACGCGCACTGAGGATCTCCTGGCCCGACAGCCCGGCCTTGCCGGCGAACAGCGTGTGAGCCGCCAGGCAGTAGTCGCAGCCGTTGACCTGTGAGGTGGCAAGGAACACCGCTTCTTTTTCCTTGGCACTCAGGGACGTCTTGCCCAGTGCGGCCGAGTTTTGCAGGTACGACGCCAGCACCGCCGGGGCGTGGGCCAGTACTTTGAAGAGGTTGGGCAGAAAGCCGATTTTCTTCTGCACGCCTTCCAGCAGCGGGCGGGTGGCGTCGGTGGCGTGTTCAAGGCTGATCGGGGCAATGCGGGTCATGGTGATACTCCGTGGTGTGAAGCGCGGTATGCGCTGGGTACGGAGTTGATGTTAGGGACAGTGCCTGGCCTTTTGGGTGCAAATCGTCGAGGATATGCGACAGATCGTCCAAAACCGCCTTCGGGAGCCTTGTCATGGATCGCTTGTCCACGTTGCTCACGCACTTCGGCGTCAATGCCGGCACCTTTCACAGTGGCACATTTTGCGGCACCACCGCCTACGACGGCCAACAGGCCAGCGGCCATTTGCACCTGCTTCAGGCGGGCGAGTTGCGACTCAAGTTGGGTGATCAGCCGGATCTGCAATTGACCGAACCGAGCCTGATCTTTTTCCCCCGGCCCTATCGTCATCGCCTGTTCGCGTCTGATGCCGCCGGCACGCAACTGGTCTGCGCAACCCTGGATTTCGACGGCGGTGCGGGCAATGCCCTGGCAGCGGCGCTGCCGGATTATCTGGTGCTCAAACTCGATGAAATCCCGACCCTGGCCGGGACCCTGGAATGGCTGTTCAACGAGGCGTTTGATGGTACGTGCGGACGCGAAGCGGTGATGGATCGCCTGTTCGAACTGCTGGTGATCCTGTTGCTGCGGCACATCCTGAGCACCACGGGCCAGCAACCGGGCATGATGGCCGGCCTTGCCGATGCACGCCTGGCACGGCCCCTGAGCCTGATGCACGAAACCCCGGCCAAAGCCTGGAGCGTGGCCGAACTCTCGGTCGCCGCCAACATGTCGCGGGCCAGTTTCGCCGAACATTTTCGTCGGGTGGTCGGGCAGACGCCGGTGGATTACCTGGTGAGCTGGCGCATCAGCCTGGCGCAGAAGCGCCTGCGCGAGGGCCGGCCGATTGCGTTGATTGCCGAGGAAGTCGGTTACGAAAGCCCCTCGGCGCTGGCCCGGGCGTTTCGGCGCAAGACCGGGCTCAGTCCCAGGGAGTGGAAAGGCAGTTGATTCACCCGAAACCCCTGTAGGAGCGAGCTTGCTCGCGATGGTCGCTAACGATTACGCGTGTTACCTGAATAAACGCGGTGCATTTACGTCCATCGCGAGCAAGCTCGCTCCTACAGGGGATGTTGGCTTACGAACTCATCAGAACTTGAACGCCTGCCGTCCTACCAACAGCCATTTGCCGTCCTGCTTTTGCCAGATCTGGAAGTTCTCGATTTCCGTCGGCACCACTTCAGTGCCTTTGAGCGCCTGCGCCGAGAAGTGGTGACGGACCAGCGCGACATCGCCGGAGACGGTAATGGTCTGGTTTTGCATTTCCAGGGTCTTGAAGGCGCTTTTGCCGGTTTCGATATCGGCGATGAAGGCCTGCTTGTCCTGGATCTTGCCGCTGGAATGCCCGTAGGTCAGGTTCTCGGCGGTCAAGGCGTTCAGTTCCGGGATGTCTTTGTGCAGCATGGCCTGGGTCAGATGGTCGACCGCCTGGGCCACGTCTTTGTCCGCGGCAGCCGGGGCAGCGGCGACGTAGCCGCTGAACAGGCACAGAAAACCGATCAGCACTTTTGCTTTTTTCATGGGTGTTTCCTTGTTGTTGTAGGGATGGCGCGACGACTGGATCAATGATTTGTCAGTCATCGTACAACCTAGCATGAGATGGAGGAAAAAAGCGAACTTGCCTGGCACCCTTGCCTCGAAGTTAAAAGGGCGATGTCCTGACTTCGAGGTAGTGCGCCATGCAGCCTGACCCGCGTTTACGGCACGACCTGACGTTGCTGATGGTGTTTCTGCTGATTGTCGTGGTGTCGGGTTTTTCTCCCCGCAGCCGGGTGGACTGGGCGTTGGAAAACCTGCTGGTGCTATTGCTGGTGGGGACGCTGGTGGCGGTTTCTCGCTGGTTCCGCTTGTCGGCGGCGTCCATCACGCTGGTGTTTGCCTTTCTGTGCGTCCATGAACTGGGCGCTCATTACACCTATTCCCTGGTGCCTTACGAACACTGGTCTTCGGCGTGGTTGGGCTTGAGTTTCGACCAAGCGTCCGGTGTTCACCGCAATCACTACGACCGACTGGTGCATTTCAGCTACGGGCTGCTGCTGGTTTACCCGGTGCGCGAAGTATTGTGGCGCCTGACGCGTTTGCGCGGGTTCTGGCTGTTTTTCGTGACCCTGAACGTCATGCTGTCGACGTCTGCGGTGTATGAACTGGTGGAGTGGTTCGGCGGGGCCTTTCTGGGCAATGACACGGCGAATGCCTTTGTCGGCGCACAAAACGACCCTTGGGATTCGCAAAAGGACATGGCCGTCGCGGTGGTCGGTGCGTTTGCCACTCTGTTGCTGATGTCCCTGCGCGGCAGGGTGCAGAAACAAGCGATGACGACCGCAAGGTGATCGGGCAGACGGCTTCGGCGGGGCAACTTTCGTGGTCGGTGGTTCGGTTCAGGCTTTGAGGTAGAGGTTGCCTGTCAGACAACGCAGGACCAGCACCCTAAAGATACTTATCCGTCACAGCCCCTTCCGAAGCACTGGACACCGTCTTCGCATACTTGGCCAGCACCCCGCGCTTGTATTTCGATTCCGGACGCACCCAACGGCTCTTGCGTTCGGCCAGGTCCGCAACAGACACATCAACGGTAATCTGCCGTGTCTCAGCATCAATGATGATCCTGTCGCCATTTTCGACCAGCGCAATCGGCCCGCCCTCAAAGGCTTCCGGCGTGATGTGACCGACCACGAAACCGTGGGAGCCGCCGGAGAAGCGCCCGTCGGTGATCAGCGCCACCTCCTTGCCGAGGCCCTTGCCCATGACCGCCGACGTCGGCGAGAGCATTTCGCGCATGCCCGGCCCGCCCTTGGGGCCTTCATAGCGGATCACGATCACCTCGCCGGGCTGCACTTCGCCATTGAGAATGCCGGCCAGCGCACCTTCCTCACCGTGATAGACCCGGGCCGTGCCTTCGAAGCGCAGGCCTTCCTTGCCGGTGATCTTGGCCACGGCGCCGCCGGGCGAGAGGTTGCCGCGCAGAATGACCAGGTGCGAGTCCTTTTTGATCGGCTGGTCGAACGGCCGGATCACGTCCTGGCCGGCCGGGTAGTCGGGCACGCTGGCGAGGTTTTGCGCCAGGGTCTGGCCGGTGACGGTCAGCACATCGCCGTGCAACATGCCGGCATCGAGCATGCGTTTCATCAGCGGTTGAATGCCGCCGATGGCCACCAGTTCGCTCATCATGTATTTGCCGCTGGGGCGCAGGTCGGCGACCACCGGGGAAATCTTGCCCAGCTCGACGAAGTCATCCAGGGTCAGTTCGACATCCACCGCATTGGCCATGGCCAGCAGATGCAGCACGGCATTGGTCGAGCCAGCGAGGGCGATCACCACGCGAATGGCGTTCTCGAAGGCTTTGCGGGTCATGATGTCGCGCGGCTTGAGGTCGAGCTTGAGCAGCTCCATGACCTGCTGGCCGGCGCGGAAGCTGTCCGAGGCCTTGTCGCGGCCAATGGCGTCCTGGGAGCTGGAACCGGGCAGGCTCATGCCCAAGGCTTCGATGGCCGAGGCCATGGTGTTGGCGGTGTACATGCCGCCACAGGAACCGGGACCTGGAATCGCCACTTCCTCGATCTGCTTGACCTGAATCTCGTTGATGTCGCCCCGGGCGTGCTGGCCCACGGCCTCGAACACGGAAATGATGTCGGTATGCCCGGCACCCGGCTGGATGGTGCCGCCGTAGACAAAGATCGACGGGCGATTGAGCCGCGCCATGCCGATCAGGCACCCCGGCATGTTCTTGTCGCAGCCGCCGATGGTCACCAGGCCGTCGAATCCCTCGCAACCGGCCACCACTTCAATGGAGTCGGCGATCACCTCGCGGGACACCAGCGAATACTTCATGCCTTCGGTGCCGTTGGCGATGCCGTCGGAAATGGTGATGGTGTTGAAGATCACGCCCTTGGCGCCCGCGGCATTCGCGCCTTTTTCGGCTTCGAGCGCCAGCTTGTCGATGTGCATGTTGCAGGGCGTGACCATGGCCCAGGTCGAGGCGATGCCGACCTGCGGTTTCTGGAAGTCTGCATCGGTAAAGCCCACGGCCCGCAGCATGGCACGTGCCGGTGCGGCTTCCACGCCGTCGATGACGTGGGATGAGTATTTGCGCAGATCGTCTTTATCGCTCATGACAACTCCTCAAGGCCTCACCAGGGAAACCCGGTGAGTATAGTCCCCCCCACCGCTGCTACCCGCTGACGTTCGGCCTGTAGGAGCTGCGGTGCGGCGATCCGACTTGCCAGCGAAGACGCCCGAAAGGTCAATGCACGACTCAAGACCGCCTTCGTCGGCAAGCCGGCTCCTACAGATCCATCAGTGCCCGGACCAACCAGTCTGGAACAGACGCGCGGGTAAGCCTTGTCGTGATATTCTGCGCGCCAACTTGGTTTGACCTATTCAGTTTGCATGTCCTCAAGACGTGCCGACGGAATCACTGTCGCTCAAGTAGCTGAAGCCAATAACGATAAAAAGTCAGTTCAGAAGGGACATTAAATTGGGGTCGACGCGGTTCGTCGGCCTTGTGTGCCCACCCTGCAATCCTTGAGTGCCGCATCCGTGACTGCCGTGAAACATGGGGCTGTGCGCGTGAGGATGGAAGGGCGGATGGCGTTTTATCATAGGTGCTACAGATGTTTAAGAAAGTGAACACGGCCCTGCTGGGGCTGGCTTTGTCGATGGGGATGATTTCCGTCCACGCGCAAGAGACAAAGAAAGTCGATGTGCTGCTGATTGGCGGCGGCATCATGAGCGCGACCCTGGGTGTGTGGCTCAATGAGCTGGAACCTGGCATGTCGATGGAAATGGTCGAGCGCCTCGACGGCGTCGCCCAGGAAAGCTCCAACGGCTGGAACAACGCCGGTACCGGTCACTCCGCCCTGGCCGAGCTGAACTACACCCCGGAAGACGACAAGGGCAACGTCCAGATCGCCAAAGCCGTTGAAATCAACGAAGCCTTTCAGATCTCCCGTCAGTTCTGGGCCTGGCAGGTTCAGCAAGGCGTGCTGAAGAACCCGCGTTCGTTCATCAACTCCACGCCGCACATGAGCTTCGTGTGGGGCGATGACAACATCAAGTTCCTGAAAAAACGCTACGACGCCCTGCAGGCGAGCCCGCTGTTCGCCGGCATGCAGTACTCCGAAGACCCGGCTGTGATCAAGCAGTGGGTGCCGCTGATGATGGAAGGGCGCGACCCGAACCAGAAAGTCGCGGCCACCTGGAGCCAGCTCGGCAACGATATGAACTTTGGCGAAATCACCCGCCAGTTCGTCGCGCACCTGCAAACCACGCCGAAGTTCGACCTGAAGCTGTCCAGCGAAGTGCAGGACATCACCAGGAACGAAGACGGCAGCTGGCGCGTCAGCTACAAGAACCTCAAAGACGGCAGCAAGACCGAAACCGACGCCAAGTTCGTGTTCATCGGCGCCGGCGGCGGTGCCCTGCACCTGCTGCAGAAGTCCGGCATTCCTGAAGCCCGTGAATACGCAGGCTTCCCGGTAGGCGGCTCGTTCCTGGTAACCGATAACCCGACCATCGCCGAACAACACTTGGCCAAGGCCTACGGCAAGGCTTCGGTGGGCGCACCGCCGATGTCGGTTCCACACCTGGACACCCGCGTGCTGGACGGCAAGCGCGTGATCCTGTTTGGCCCATTCGCGACCTTCAGCACCAAGTTCCTCAAGGAAGGTTCGTACCTGGACCTGCTGACCACCACGACCACGCACAACGTGTGGCCAATGACCAAGGTCGGCATCAAGGAATACCCGCTGGTCGAGTACCTGGCAGGCCAGTTGATGCTGTCTGACGAAGACCGCATGAACGCCCTGAAAGAATACTTCCCGAACGCCAAGGCCGAAGACTGGCGCCTGTGGCAAGCCGGCCAGCGCGTGCAGATCATCAAGCGTGACGAAGCCGCCGGTGGCGTGCTGAAACTGGGCACCGAAATCGTCGCTTCGCAAGACGGCAGCATCGCCGGCCTGCTGGGCGCTTCGCCAGGTGCTTCGACCGCCGCACCGATCATGCTGACCGTGCTGCAGAAAGTGTTCAAGGACAAGGTCGCGACCCCTGAGTGGCAGGCCAAACTGCACCAGATCGTACCGAGCTACGGCACCCAGCTGAACAACAGCCCTGAGAAAGTGGCTGAAGAGTGGGCCTACACCGCCAAGGTGTTGCAGCTGACTCCGCCACCAGCGGTGATCGCACCGGCTGTGAAGCCAGTGACTGTCGACACTGCTGTAAAAGCGCCGAAGGCGAATGCTGCGAGTGATATGGCTCTGTAATCAGAGACCGGATCAAAAAAAGCCCACTGAACCGGCGACGGTCAGTGGGCTTTTTTTGTATTTGGTGTCAGTGAAGAGTGTTTGCGAGAAGCTAGGCTAGCGCTTTGCTATGCGTCTTTAGCGGCTAACTAGGGTTGCACTTCACAACCCGCCTCGCTAACCTTCGCCCCGTCGCTGCCAATTCAGCGAACGGGTGTGGTAGCCCGGTTTCTTCATAGACCCAGAACGCCTCAGGGCGTTTTTTTGTGCTGGCTGCTTTGTGGCGGCTGTGCATGGGAGGCTTCGGCCTGCCGGGTTTCTATGACCGGTCTACCACCCTGTGTACAGCCGTCTCCCTATTTTGCGTGGTAGCGAATGGAGAGATGCTCACTTCATAGGAGCTTCACAATGATAAAACCAACTCCGAATCCTCCTGATACGGACGCGCAGATAGACGTCGATTCCGAGTCCACATCTCGCAAGCCCCAAATGGCCAAGCGCCGTCCCAACCCCATCTTCACCATCGCCCCCAACGTCAACAACGAAACCCTCCTGGCTCATGCCTGCGAAACCCTTGCCTCGGCCAGTGTCATGGCCAGTGAACTGGCGTTTATCCTCTCTGGCCCAAAATGCAATTTGGCGCTGGGGATTCAGCAGATGATTGCCTTGGCGGAGCTATCGGTGAACCGCGTGCTGGATCAGGTAGATCCGCAGTAGCAGGCGAGGGCGGTTTTGGCCTGATGTGACAAAGCCCACTGAGCCGGCGATGGTCAGTGGGCTTTTTGTAGGCGACAACAAAGACATCGTTTCGAACAAGGCCTCTCTATGCCGTAATGCTGTTCACTTATATGCGTGTCTTCAGTCTGAGAGAAACCCGTGGCGAGGGAGCTTGCTCCCGCTTGAGTGCGTAGCACTCACAAAAACGGCATTGTTGTCACATTTTTGGGGCCGCTACGCAGCCCAGCGGGAGCAAGCTCCCTCGCCACAAAAGCAGGTGTGCCTGAAGCACCGCGCTTAAGTGAACAGCATTATCTCTATGCCGCACGTTTCGGCAGCCCCTGTCATCAATTGCCAAGTCACTGTCGCTCAATGTGAAGCAACCCGCTTGCACGTGACGATACTGGTTTGCTTTCCGAAGTCGAACCGTATAGCGAAACCGCATTGGCACATGAAGTCCTGCCCCACTATTCTGAAGAGGGACTGTCAGTTGCATCTCAATAAAACAATCAGAGAGAGCGCAAAATGAAGTTCAGTTTTCTAGACACCAGCCAGCCGAGCCGCCGGCGGGTTTTACGCGATGCCTTCACTCTGGCTGTGGCGGCCTCGCCGTTGGCAAGCCTCGCCAGGGCGGCCGACGAAAACGCCGAAGAAGTGACCTTTGCCGCTGGCCCGCGACCGCTGGTGCAATTCCCGCAAAAACGCCCGTTGACTCTGGTGACCACGCGCCCGCCGCATCTGGAGACGCCGTTCTCGGTGTTCAACGAAGGGCCGATCACCCCCAATGACGCGTTTTTCGTGCGTTATCACCTGGCCGATTTCCCGACCAGCATCGATCCCGACAGCTACCGCCTGACGATCAAGGGCACGGTCGACACGCCGCTGTCGCTTTCCCTCGCCGAGCTCAAGGCCCTTGCCGCACCGGTAGAGGTGGTGGCCGTCAATCAGTGTTCGGGCAACAGCCGTGGTTTTTCGATGCCGCGGGTGTTCGGCGCCCAGTTGGGCAATGGCTCGATGGGCAATGCGCGCTGGGTGGGGGTGCCGCTCAAGGCGGTATTGGAAAAGGCCGGTGTGAAAGCGAGCGCCGCGCAAGTGACCTTCCGTGGGCTGGATAAACCGGTGTTGCCGAGCACGCCGGCGTTCATCAAGGCGCTGGACATCAGCCACGCCATGGACGGTGAGCCGATGATTGCCTGGTCGATGAATGGCACCGACCTGCCATTTCTCAACGGCTACCCGATTCGTCTGGTGGTGCCGGGCTATTTCGGCACGTATTGGGTCAAGCACCTGAGTGAGATCGAGGTCATCGACCATACCTACGACGGTTTCTTCATGGCCAAGGCGTACCGGGTTCCGGATAACGATTGCTCCTGCATTGCCCCCGGCACCACGGCGGCGAAAACCCGGCCGATTTCCAGGCTGGCGGTGCGCAGTTTCATCACCAGCGTTAAACACGGCGATGTATTGCCGCTGAACAAAAGCGTGGTGCTCAAGGGCATTGCGTTCGACGGTGGTGTTGGGGTCAACAAGGTGGAGGTGTCGATCGACGGCGGAAAAACCTGGCGCGAAGCTGCGCTTGGGCAGGACCTTGGCCGTTTCTCCTTCCGTGAGTGGACACTGCCGATCAGCTTTACCAGCAAGGGCGCCACGCCGTTGATGGTGCGTGCCAGCAACAGTGCGGGCGAGACGCAGCCGCCGCAGGCCGACTGGAACCCTGGTGGTTATCGCCGCCATGTCGTCGAAACCACCCACGTGACTGTCGCCTGAGGAGGACCGCATGAAACTTGTGAAACTCATGAGCGCCGTGCTGTGTGCGGTTCAGGTTGGTCTGGTCAGCATGGCTGGTGCAGCGCCACTGTCGATCACCTTGCCGCCCGAAACGGTGGCGCTCAAGCCCAGTACGCTGCCGGGCTACCCATTGGCGCAGCAGAAGTGTTCGATCTGCCATTCGGCCGATTACATCAACTTCCAGCCGCCTGGCATGAGCCTGGCGCAATGGACGGCTGAAGCCGGCAAGATGCAGCAGGTGTACGGTGCGCCGATCAGCGACCAGGAGGTGAAAGTGATCGGCGCCTATCTGGCGGTGACCTACGGCAGTGCCCAGGCGAGCGATGCCGATGTTCAGGCAGCCTCGAACCCGCTGGCGGGCCAGCCACCGACGGTGTCGGTAGCGAAAGTCGCCTCGGCCTTGCTCCAGGACAACGCCTGCCTGTCCTGTCACGCGGTCGACCGCAAGGTCGTCGGCCCGGCCTATCGCGATGTGGCGGTCAAGTATGCCAATGACCCGCAGGCACTGGCCCGGGTAATGTCGAGCATTCAGCACGGCGGTAGCGGCAAGTGGGGGGATGTGCCCATGCCACCGTTCGCGCAGTTGAGTTCGGACGACCTGAAGAGCCTGGCGACGTTCATCATGAAGCAGTGAATCAGCGTTAGCCTGATGCGAAAAAGCCCACTGAACCGGTAACGGTCAGTGGGCTTTTTTGGAAGCGCAGGATTGTCTAAGAGTTGGTTGCACTGAAGCGCTTGAGAATGTCCTGGTACATCTTGGTCCGCCGGTGATTCACGCCATATCCGCCTGCGGCAGCGACGGTGCCGGCCTGGACGTGGTCCAGGTACTTGAAGATTTTGCCGGGCGACAGAAACACGACCTTGTAGCCGAGCCCGATTACCCGGTCTTGCAGCTCATAACCGGGCACACGGTCGTCGATCTGAAAATGCAGACCCTGTTGCTTCATCAGCCTGCAATTCCATAGCGTGCAAAAGCTTTTCAAGTAAGTTTCTCTGTAGGGTTTCGGCTCTTTTGAGCGCAGGCCCAAAGACAGCTTCAAACGTCGGTAATGATGCTTGAGCAGGCGTGAAGTGAAGCGCCACAGGGTCCTTGGCAATCCGCGATTGAGTTGTTCCGTGCAGCCGACCGCGATGACTTCTCGATCTTTTGTGCAGTGGTCCATCATCATCGCGAAGACGTCTGCATCGAAGACGAACGTGTCGGTGTGCATCAGCAACAGAAAGTCGGTATCAACCCTGGCCAGTGCCATGTCCAGCGCCTTGCCATGGGCGATGTGGCCCGGCTCTTTGGTGGGCGCCTCCCGCTCGATCAGATTGATCCAGTCGAGTGTGCGCAAATACTCGATGCTGGCGTCCGCCGAACCGTTATCGACCACCCAGACCGGGATTGCGGCTTTGCGGGCAGGCTCGCGCAAAAGGTCCAGGCAGATCCTGGTCAAATCAAGGGTTTTGTAATTGACCAGAACGATGCTGAACGGTGGTTTGGCGTTTGTATCGACACTACCCATCTTCGAAATGCTCGACGACTTAAAAACGTCGAAGATTAACAGAGGCAACCTTAGCCCAAGCTTAATTTCACCAGGGCTATTGCTCGAATGTGCCTGTGCGCACCTCGCCACTGCGGATGTAACGGGCGATCAGCACCCCTCCGGGTGAGCTGACCGAGTTCAGCAAGGTGAAGGCCGACGCTTGTGCGGTGTCGTCGAACAAACGCTTGCCGCGCCCCAGCAGGACCGGATGAACCATCAGCCGCAACTCGTCCACCAGGCCGGCGGCAAGCAGTTGACGCACCAGTTCGCCGCTGCCTTGAGTCAGTAGCTGAGGACCGTCCTGGCGCTTGAGCGCGCTGATCGCGTCGACCAGGTTGCCCTGCAGCGCATGACTGTTCTGCCAGGCCAGCGAATCGGCGCGATGGGTGGCCACGTGCTTGGGTACGCCGTTGAACAGATCAGCAATAGTGTGGTGGGCAGAGTCGGCCTGAATGTGTGGCCAATAGGCGGCGAAGATGTCGTAGGTACGACGTCCCAGCAGCAACTCGAACGGCTGGGAGAACAAGTCCTGTACGGCCTGACCGGTGGTTTTGTCGGCGTAGGGGACGATCCAGCCACCGAAGCGGAATCCGCCACTGGTGTCCTCCTCAGGCCCGCCGGGCGCTTGCATGACGCCGTCCAGGCTCACGAACGCGGCAACGGTGAGAGTGCGCATGTTCTTCTCCTGATTCATCCGGGTGAAAGAGTTCGGGCAGGCAAGTCTGCAATCCCTTGAGACCATTGCCTGAAAGATAGTCGAACCGGACGCTGGGAAATCGACAACAGTGGGCGCGAATCTGACCGCGCAAGCCGTGTCGGGTACCCGCCGAAGAGGCGCGGGTTACCCGCTGCACACGCTCTGAGTGCCAGGTGTTCGTGTGTACCAGGGGCTCTGTAAGCGCAGCACCAACCCGTCGATCTGCGGCACCAGCAGATTGGCGGCCAGCACGGCGAAGCACAGACCATCGGCATAAAGCCCGAATTCGCGAATCAATTCAGTCACCGCTCCAATGGTCACGCCGAAGAGGATGCGACCGGCGCGTGTATCGGGACTGGTGACCGGATCGGTGGCGATGAAGAAGGCCGTGAAGAGATAGCCACCGAGACTGAGGTTGTACAGGCTTTCCTGCAGGTTATGACCGGCCGCCATGCACAGCAATACTGTGCTCGCGAGCATCGCCAGCGGAATCTCGATCCGGATTACCCGCAGGACTGCCAGCATCAAACCGCCGGCAATGTAGCCGTACCCCGACAGATTGGGGGTGATCAGTGTGAACTGGTTCTTGGCCAACTGGGTGGCGCCGGCGAACGCATCGAGGTTAAGGCGTGGCGCCAGTTGCAACTGTTGCAGAAGAACCGCCTTGGCATCCAGGGCGAGAGTCCAGGGGGCATAGTTCGAAGGTGCAGGGTACAGTTGCTGGTAGAAGCAGATAGCGATGATCCCCAGGCCAACCATGGCGGGGTTGAGGCGGTTGCGACCCAGGCCTCCACTGCCGTGTTTACACAGTGCGAGCGCGGCAAAACTGGCCAGGGCGATCATCCATAGCGGCACCAGCAGCGGCAATGCCCGAGCCAGTATCAGGCCCAGCACCAGCCAGCTCAGGTCGCTCAAGCCCTCGCGGACATTACGTCCGCGCAGGCGTAGCAGGCCGGCTTCGAAGCCCAGGGCGAGCAGCACGCACCAGAAGGTCTGCAACCAGACCACGATGCCAAATTGCCAGGCGTACAGGGCGGTGCCCGGCAGCAGACACAGGCTGACCAGCAGCATTATTGTGCGCAGTTGTCGGTGCGCGGTAGAACGGAATATCAGGCTCATGCACGTAGCTCCGTCTTGCTCTGGCGGAAACGTTCGCGCAGCGGCAGGTTGCTCGGGCAGGTGCTGCTGCAGCTGCCGCATTCGATACAGGCATCCAATCGCAGTTCCTGCAGGCTGGCCTTGTCATGGCGTTCGGCCGCAGCGTAGAGATCCAGCGGTCTGAGCGACATCGGGCAGACATCCACGCAGCGCGTACAGCGAATGCAGCTGCTTGCGGGCTGAGGTGCCGGCAAGTAGCGCTCGGCGCCGAATATCAGGCAACTACTGGTCTTGCTGATGACGGCAGTGGGGTCCGGTAACGGCTGTCCCATCATCGGCCCGCCGACCTGGGTCAACTGGCCTTCGGGGGCTGCGCCGGCAAGTGCGCGCAGTGCGCTGACCGGGTAACCCACCGGCACCAGGACATTCCCGGGGCGCTTGCAGTCCCCGGTCAGCGTCAGCACGCGTCTTACCAGTGGTTCGCCGTGGAAGACGGCCCGGCCCAGTGCGTAGAGCGTCGCGACATTCAGCGCCAGTACGCCGATATCGGCGGGCAGGGTCCCTGGCGCCAGATTGCGGCCACTAAGGGCCTTGATCATCAACGGCTGCCCTCCTGCCGGGTAACGCGCCGGTAGCGGCCATATATCGACCCGGGTGCGCGCCTGGCGAGCGGCGGCGCGCAACGCGGTAATCGCCTCAGGTTTGTTGGTTTCGATACCGAAGCGGGTCAGTGTTGTTCCCATCAGGGTGGCGACATAGTCGGCGTACTCGATCAGCGCCTCGGCACGTTCACGCATGAGACGGTCATCGCAGGTCAGGAAGGGCTCGCATTCGGCACCGTTGATCAGCAGAAGATCGGGCTGCCGGGCGCCGGCCAGCTTGAGGGCCGTCGGGAAACCCGCCCCGCCAAGACCGACGATGCCCATCTGCAATGCCCGTTCGACCAGCGCCTCGGGCGTTTGCGGTAGCCCCAACACCGGGCGTTCGATCCACTCATCCAGACCATCTGCGTTCAGAATGACGGCCATGACCGGCTCGGCCGAGTCGGCCGCGAAGGCGAGATCAATCCGTTCCACGATGCCGGAGGTGCTGGCATGCACCCAAGGGGTGTTGTCATCGCCAATACCGATCACCTCGCCCTTGCGCACATGCTGTCCCGGCTGCACGCAAGGCTGGACGGACCGGCGACCGCGCTCGAGCGGAATCGCCAGCTGTAGGTTTGCAATCGGGACCGAGGCAACCGGCGTGGCGTTGGATAATTCTTTGTAGCCCCTGAGCTCGATCCCTCCCTGCCAACTAAGCTGTGAGGGTGAGGCGATGGCCAGCAGGTTACGCCAGAAGGGTTTCTGTTGCGGCTGGCGCTGGGCGCGGACGCGGCTCTGCATGCGCTCGACGCTCTGCAACGAATGGTTAGACATTTTCTGTCCTCCAATTTTGGGGCAAAAAATACCCCTGTGCGCTAATGCACATAATGGTTTTTTTGCTTCCAGGACGTTGAGCGAAAAGGGAGGGGGACAATTGATCACCCCGCAACTCAGAGTGCCGTATGAAGGTTTTGTTCATTTATTGATCAGATTTGCTGATGAGCGGTAGGTCATCCCACGGGGGATCAGAGAGGTGTTGATTGATGCGCGTAAGCCTGCTGGTGATGCTGTTGACGTTGCTGTATGGCTGTGGCGAACGGATCGAGCGCATTTCCGGACCCACCATGGGGAGCACTTATTCGATCCAGTACGTACCCGCCGCGCAGACGCCCGACTCGCAGCGAGTAAAGGCCGAAGTCGAGACGATACTCGCGGCGCTCGACCAGCAGTTTTCCAACTGGCGCGGCGATTCGGTGGTTTCCCGCTTCAACGAACTACCGGCCGGCGCCTGTCAGGCGTTGCCGGAAGATATGCGTCGCTTGCTGGCGTACGGTGAGTATCTGTTCCGCGAGAGTGGCGGGGCTTTCGACCTGACGGTGCAGCCATTGATGAACCTCTGGGGATTCGGTCCGCAGTCACGGGGGGAGCGCATGCCGGATGCTGGCGCGCTGGCACGGGAGCGGGCACGGGTAGGGCATCAGCACTTGCACCTGGAGGGCGAAAAGCTGTGCAAGGATGTGGCGGCGCAACTGGATTTCGACAGCATTGTCGCCGGCTATGCAGTGGATCAGGTCGGCGATAGGCTTTCGGCCCTGGGCGTCCAGGCCTATCTGGTGGAGATCACCGGCGAACTCAAGGCGGTCGGCCGCAAGCCGGATGGCTCGCCCTGGCGCATCGCCCTGGAGGTGCCGAGCGGCGCAAGCGAGCGGCAAGTGGAGCGCACCATTGCACTGGATGGCTACAGCGTTTCCACCTCCGGCGATTATCGCAATTATTTCGAGGAAGGTGGCCAGCGCTATTCGCACACCTTCGATCCACGTGTCGGCACGCCGGTCAAGCACGCGCTGGCGGCAGTGACGGTGGTCGACCCTTTGGCGCTGCATGCCGATGGCTTGTCTACGCTGTTGATGGTGCTCGGCCCGGAGGAAGGCTATGCCTTCGCCGAGCGGCATGACCTCGCTGCCTATTTCATCATGCGCCAGGGGCAGGGTTTCGTTGCCCGGGCGACGCCGCGATTCGAGTCGTTGTTTCCCGAGCAGGGCAAGACGAAACAGTAGTTGAAGGAAGCCTTGCCTGGCGGTCGACCAGGCGCTAATGACAGCTCAATTGTGTTGCACACAAGTCAGCGTCCAATAAATGGAAGATTCTCTTCTCGAATGGCGCGAGCGGCATCGTCGTATAGAAACGGGAGAAACATATAGCGGCGACCGTGGGTTACAGTCGTGGCTTCGTGCAAAAGTGAACATGAAAACACCACGGCCCCTCCTGTTGGAGCGCTGTAAAGCATTTTTCCAAACTCTGGAAACTGCAGAAAACCACCTTCGTACTCTCCCGTATTAAGAAACAGGGAAACTGCAAAACGGCGATGCGCTGTACCCTTGGTGGTGTTGTCCCTATGGGGCCGGAAATGCCCGCCTTCGTCGCTGTTGTAGCAGGCCACCAGATAGCGCTCCATTCGAGTGGCATTGAACTGGAACGCTTTGTGTAGCTCTGGAAGCAAACGGTTGGCTATACGCAACGAGCATGCCTTGGACAGAGCCTTGTCTTCAATAACGCAGTCACGACGTTGCTTGTGGCCATGGTCGGTGACCTGGACGGTTTTGCCCGACTGCTCCGTCATGAATCCGGATTCCTCCCCGCCATGTTCGTCGTAATAACGGATGAGTGCTTTACACAGCCTGGGCTCAAATATACGGGGAAGCACCAGGACGGGGGCGTGAGGAGTGGCGGCATGTGGCGTGGCCAGTGCGGGTAATCTATCCAGAAAACGCATTAACGAGGGTATATGGTTATCGACCGGCTCCTCTATCGGGACGATGGCCAGGACACGCAGCGCGGGATCGAGCACATAGGTCATTTGCCTGATGCTGCCGTCTGGCTGCAATGTACCGTAGAGCTGACTGACTGAGCGATCGAAGTCCCAGATGAAGCGCATGCCGGGTATCGCACTTTCTACCCGTTTGAGCCTTTCGTCCTCGGGATCTACGGAAACGCCAAAGAAGCAGACGTGATCGTCATTGAACCGCTGGCGATGGGCCCGAACACCTTCCAGAACTTTGATTGATGCAGGATCAGCCGCGGAACCAAAAAAACAGAGCACGACATACCGACCGGCGATAGTGTCGAAACAAAAGCGCTCTCTTTGTTGAGTGCGGCAATGGAACCAAGGGGCAGGTCCACCGATTGAAAAGGCTGTGGCGCGCATCACAACTCCTTGCCGGCAGGCAGTGGATCGCTATTGTGGGCCTCTGTAGGAGCAGCCGGTCGACGCTCGATTGCTCGCGATGGTCGTTAACGATAACGCGTATTTACTGGCTATACGCGGCGCTCTTTAGTCCATCGCGAGCAAGCTCGCTCCTACAGTTTCCTCAACTGAACAGCGTTACGCGTACAAATGGGCTTACGCAGCGCTCACTGCGATGCCGATGCAGGAAAAACTTCAGGCACTCGAAGCCTGCAGGTAAAACTAGTTCAGTCTTGTTGAAGCTGCCCGGATTGCGATTGCTCGGCTGCCTGACCAAACGCTGGCAAATTTCATGTAGCAACGCAGACGTTAAAACCGCGCATGTGTTTTCACGCAGCCTGGACCTGAACAGGGAACTGGCCAGACCCTTTAAGCTGATATCATTCAGGCACTTGCAAAAGGAGCAGGAAAATATGAATCGTCGTAAAAAAATAAACCAGTTGTTAAAGGCTAACGCCAAAAAGGCCAGTGCCAAATTGGCACCGAAAAGCAAGTCAAAATACATCAGTAAAGCGGATCGACTGAAACTGGCCGCTGAGTCCAGTCAGGACTCCAGCACCTGCGCTGAGAGCTGATCCCTGTCGTCGTTCGCCACGAGAAGGGCGGGTATGGCGTTTGAGAGAACCCTGCACGGTTACTCAAGGCTATAGAGGCGCGGGGCGGGTGGCGGTCTTTCCGACAGGTTGGCGAAGGCAGTCCGTAAATTGGGGGCAGGTAACAGTGGGTTGGGCAGCGATGACACAAATTGCGCACCAGGTGATAAACGGCTGCACCTGATTGCGCCAATCGGATAATGTCTTGCGCTACACCAAGTGCTGATCGAGTGCTTTTGCAGCTTTGTCAGCCATGCCTTATCCGCTGGGTTGCCGATCACTATCCGTTAAGTGGGCACCGACGATTCATGGCGTGGAAATTGCTCCTTTCCAGACTGGTACGCGCCATCAGAGCGCGCCGAAAATATTGCCTGTGAGTGCACCCTGATGAGCAGCAAAGTCGATCCTCAGTTTCGCGACATTCGTGTCGACAGCGATGATCTGGAGGCCGCCAGAAGCTGGATGTCCGGTATCTGCGGGCCCCATCGACTGGTGAGCGCGACCCCCGAACGGATTCGCTTTCATCACAATGCCAACATGTTCAAATCGATGGCCACCACCCTGGGCACAATCGAATACGGCACCGATGTCACCATCGATATCGAAGACGCCGAGCACTTCAGCAGCTACAGCCTGAGTTTGCCGCTGGTCGGCCAACAGGAGCTGAGCAAGGATGGCAGCGTGGTCAGGTCCGACCGCGATCAAGGGGTCATCGTGTCGCCCAATGAAAACCAGCTGCTGGCGATCTCCGGTGACTGTCGCAAGGTTCAGGTGGTGATCACGCGTATCGCGATGAGCGAAGCGCTGGAGGGGATGTTGCAACGGCCTCTGGACGCGCCGCTGCGTTTCGAGCCGGTGATGGATGCAATCGATGGCGCATCGGCGTCCTGGTGGCGCATGGCGCGTTACTTCATCGACGAGCTTGCGCGCAGCAGCGAACTCTTCGAACAGGTGGCCTTCACCCGGGACATTGAAAGCTCGCTGATCAAAGGCTTGATCCTGGCGCAGCCCAACAACTATTCGCAGGCGCTGCGGGACGTGCTGGGGGTGAAGTTGCCGCACTACCTGATCAGGGCTCGACAGTACATCCACGACAACGCCCGCGAAGCGTTGCATCTGGAGGACATCGAGGCCGCTGCCGGCGTTTCGCGCTTCAAGTTGTTCGATGCGTTCAAGAAGTACTTCGCCATGTCGCCGATGGTCTACCTGAAAAAATACCGCTTGAACGCCGTGCGCCAGGAGATTCTTGAGCACGGTTCGGCACGCAATATCTCCGGGATCGCCATGGGCTGGGGCTTCATGCACCTGGGGCGGTTTTCCACCGAGTACCGCAAGCTGTTCGACGAAACCCCGAGCATGACCTTGCAGCGCAACGAAGCCCGGCGCCTGCACGGGCTTTGACGGTCGGGTCCTTACTTGCGCTGCACCAGATCCAGCAATTGCTCGCGCTCCTTGATTTTTTGCAGGACGATTTCCGAGCGGATATCGGTGACGCCGACGGTGCGGTTGAGGTGGTTGACGATGAAGTCGGAGAAGTGTTTGAGGTTGCGGGTCTGGACCCGCAACACATAGTTGCTCGCCCCGGTAACGACATACGCGGTGACCACCTCCGGCCACTGCTGAACCTTCTTGATAAAGGTTTCGTGCCAGTCCTCGACGTCCTGTCGCAGCGACACATGAACGATGGCTTCCAGCTCGATGCCCAGCCGTTCGGCATTCAAAACCGCGCGATAGCCGGTGATGATTCCTTCGCTTTCCAGCAGGCGCAAACGACGCAGGCAAGCGGAGGGTGACAAGGCGACTTTCTCCGCCAACTCCTGATTGCTGATACGGCCATCCTGTTGCAATTGATGCAGGATTCGCAGGTCTGTCGAGTCAAGATTCATGGTTTGAATAAATCCGCGTTTATTGGGCGTTTAATCGAATTTTCTGCGAAATAACTACTACATGGCTGGTTACTTTGCACGAAAATTCTTCAAATATTCGTTCATTATCTCTCCATCGAAAGGCAAGCGAATCACCTGGTTCCGGTCAGTCAGGTTTCTGAACACTGCAGTCCTTGTGGGAGCGAGCTTGCTCGCGATGGGGGCCGAATGTTCAACATCAATGTTGACTGACCTGTCGCAATCGCGAGCAAGCTCGCTCCCACAGGTTTCGAGTGTTAACTGATCAGTATCAGGTGAATTGCCTTTATTCAGGGCGCCGGAACCGGCTGATGCAAGCTGCCCGAAGGGCGCCGCATAACAAAAAACAGGACACCCAATGACGACAAGAAACGATTGTCTGGCGCTTGATGCCCAGGACGCTCTGGCGCCTCTGCGCCGGCAGTTTGCGCTCCCTGAGGGCGTTATCTATCTCGATGGCAACTCCCTGGGCGCGCGGCCGGTGGCTGCTTTGGCGCGGGCGCAAGCGGTGGTCGCCGAGGAGTGGGGCAATGGTTTGATTCGCAGTTGGAACAGCGCCGGCTGGCGCGAGCTGTCCGAGCGTTTGGGCAACCGTCTGGCGGGCTTGATCGGTGCGGGGGAGGGTGAAGTGGTGGTGACCGATACCACTTCGATCAACCTGTTCAAAGTGCTGAGCGCGGCCCTGCGCGTTCAGGCCACCAGGTCGCCGCAGCGGCGAGTGATCGTCAGCGAATCGAGCAATTTCCCCACCGACCTGTACATCGCCGAAGGCCTCGCGCAGATGCTGCAACAGGGTTACACCCTGCGTCTGGTCGACAGTCCTGAAGCGTTGCCGCAAGCGATTGACCAGGACACGGCGGTGGTCATGCTCACCCACGTCAATTACAAGACCGGCTACATGCACGACATGCAGGCCCTGACCGCGCTGACCCATGAATGTGGCGCGCTGGCCATCTGGGACCTGGCTCATTCCGCGGGCGCGGTACCGGTCGACCTGCATCAGGCGGGTGCCGATTACGCGATTGGCTGCACCTACAAGTACCTCAATGGCGGGCCGGGTTCGCAGGCCTTTGTCTGGGTTTCGCCACAGTTGTGCGATCTGGTGCCGCAGCCGTTGTCCGGCTGGTTCGGCCATTCGCGGCAGTTCGCCATGGAGCCGCATTACCAGCCGAGCAGCGGCATCGCGCGCTACCTGTGCGGTACCCAGCCGATTACCTCTCTGGCGATGGTCGAGTGTGGCCTGGATGTGTTCGCCCAGACCGACATGGCCAGCTTGCGCCGCAAATCCCTGGCCCTGACGGACCTGTTCATCGAACTGGTCGAGCAGCGTTGCGCGGCTCACGATCTGAAGCTGATCACGCCCCGTGAACACGCCAGGCGTGGCAGCCACGTCAGCTTCGAACACCCTGAAGGTTATGCCGTGATCCAGGCCCTGATCGAGCAGGGCGTGATTGGTGACTACCGCGAGCCGCGCATCATGCGTTTCGGCTTCACCCCGCTGTACACGACCTTCACTGAAGTCTGGGATGCGGTGCAGATCCTCGGCGAAATCCTCGACCGGAACACCTGGTCGCAAGCGCAATTCCAGGTTCGCCACAGCGTGACCTGACCCCCCCGATGTCCGTGTCCTGCTGCGGGATATTCCCCCGCGGCAGGGCTTCGGCCGCCGGCAATAACCAGTTCTGCAATCACAATAATAAGGAGCACGCAGAATGAAGCTGTCCCTCTGGCCTGCCTTGCCGCTCGCCATCTCCAGTTGCCTTGGCCAAATGGCCTGCGCCGCCTCTGACAACGGATTTGTCGAAGACGGTAGCCTGATCCTGACCAACCGTAACTTCTATTTCTACCGCAATAACCTCAACAACCCGGGCGGACAGAACTATCGGGACGAGTGGGCCCACGGGATCATGCTCGATTACCGCTCCGGCTACACCCAGGGAACGGTAGGGTTCGGGATCGATGCCTATGCGCAGTTGGGCCTCAAGCTCGACAGCGGCAAAGGTCGCACGGGCACGGGTCTGCTGCCGGTCGATGCCGATGGTCGTCCCGCGGATGAGTATTCCGAAGCGGGCGGTGCGGTGAAGGCGCGGATCTCGCAGACCGAGCTCAAGTACGGCAACCTCACTCCGCTCAACCCCGTGTTTGGCACCGGCAACGCGCGATTGTTCTCCAACAGTGCCACCGGCTTTCAACTGACCAGCAATGAACTCAAGGCATTGCAACTGGACATCGGTCACTTCACCGCCGGTAACGACAGTAATTCGACCAATGCCAATGGCGCGCTCAAAGCGCTGTATGCCGGCGTGGAAACCCGCAGCGTCGATTATCTGGGCGGCAGTTATGCCCTGAGCGATCAACTGAGTGTCAGCCTGTACGGTTCGCAGTTCACCGACATCTGGCGCCAGTACTACGGCAATGCCAACTACACCTATGCCTTTGGTGAAGGCCAGTCGCTGAACCTGGATTTCAATCTCTATCGCACCAACGACAGCGGCCAGAGCCTGGCCGGCAGGATCGACAACACCACCTGGTCGCTGTCCACCGCGTACAGGTTCGGCGCCCATCGGTTGACCCTGGCGTACCAGCGGGTCGATGGCGACGAGCCGTTCGATTACCTGGGCTTCGACCAGCAGCCAGGCACGTCGATCTTCCTCGCCAACTCGATTCAGGTCCTCGACTTCAACGCCCCCAACGAACGCTCCTGGCAACTGCGTTATGACCTGGACATGGCGCCTTTCGGCGTGCCGGGCCTGAGCTTCATGTCGCGTTACGTCAGTGGCGATCACATCGATGACAGCCATTACGACGGCGGACCCAATGGCGCCTATGGACGTTACGGCGATGATGGCAAGCGCTGGGAGCGCGACATCGAGGCACGCTATGTCGTGCAGTCGGGCAAGGCCAGGGATCTTTCAATACGCGTACGTCAGGCCAGTGTGCGCTCCACTGCGCAGGTCGCCCGTGCCGACACCACGGACAACAACGAAGTCCGGGTGATCATCGAGTATCCACTGAGTATTTTCTGATCCGTGTCCTGCTGTGCGTGGCTGATCCCCACCGTTAAATCCACGACGTGCTCTTCAAGAAAGACAAAATTCAGAGGACATAAAAATGACCGATAACTCCGGTTTCGAAACGATATCCAACCGTGAGCATGGCCTGCGGCGTCAGCTGACGTCGGGGCAGATGAGCATGATCGCCATTGGCGGTGCAATCGGCACCGGGCTGTTCATGGGCAGCGCCTATGCCATCGGGTATGCCGGGCCGAGCGTACTGCTCAGCTATGCCATTGGCGCAATCATCACCTTGCTGCTGATGGGTTGCCTGGCGGAAATGACCGTGGCCCATTCGACCTCGGGTTCATTCGGTGCCTACGCCGAATTTTATGTCAGCCCGTTGGCCGGGTTCCTGGTGCGTTATGCCTATTGGGCGGCGATCGTGCTCGCGGTCGGCACGGAAGTGACGGCGGTGGCGATGTACATGAAGTACTGGTTTGCCAACGTGCCGGAGTGGATCTGGATCGTCTCGTTCTCCAGTGTGTTGATCGTGCTCAACGCCATCAGCGTGAAGACCTTCGGCACCTTCGAGTACTGGTTCTCGACCATCAAGATCGGCGCGATTGTCGGCTTCATTATCCTGGCGGTGTATGTGGTGTTCGGGTCCGGCAATCCAGACTACGGCGTGCACAATTACACCGCTCACGGGGGCTTCTTCCCCAATGGTCTGCAAGGGATGTGGATTGCGGTGATCGTGTCGATCTTCAGCTACCTGAGCGTGGAGATGATCGCGGTGGCTGCCGGTGAGGCGAAAGACCCGGAGCAAGCGGTGAAGAAAGCCTTTCGCGGGACTATCGTGCGCCTGGTGGTGTTCTACCTGCTGACCCTGGCGTTGATGCTGGCGATCGTGCCTTGGGTCCAGGCCGGCCATGCCCAGAGTCCGTTCGTCACGGTCATGCAAGCCATCGGCATTCCCGGCGCCACCGGTGTGATGAACTTCGTGATCCTGATTGCGGCGTTGTCGGCGATGAACAGCCAGTTGTACATCACCACGCGCATGATGTTCAGCCTGTCCCGTGCCGGCTATGCGCCAAAATCCATGGGCGTGTTGAGCAAGACCGGGATTCCGTTGAACGCGCTGTTACTCTCAAGTTCGGGGATTGCCCTGGCAACGCTGCTCAACATCCTGTACCCGGAAAGTTCGTTCACCCTGATGATGGCGATCTCGATGTTCGGCGCGATCTTTACCTGGTTCATGATCTTCCTCACGCACTACTGTTTCCGTCGTTTTCACGAACGCAATGGCAACCGCAAACTGTCGTTCCGCATGCGTCTGTTTCCCTACAGCACATTGCTGGGGCTAGTCCTGATGGGGGCGGTGATGATCACCACCTACTTCACTGAGGCCTTCAAGATGACCCTGGTGTTCGGTGTGCCGTTTCTGCTGGTGCTGTCGATTGTCTACGGTATCTTCTTCAGGAAACCCAGGGCGGTCACGCCTCAAGAGCGAAAAATACTGGCCCCATAAAAAAATGCCCGTATCTCACGATACGGGCAGTCTTCAACCACGGCACTTTTGTGTAAGCGGGATTTCGGTTAAACAAGCAAAAGCAGCACCTTGGGTGCTGCTTTTGAGGGGAGGCTGCACATTTCTGCCAGCCCGGGGACGCGCTACACCGATCAGCTGTTGGTGCGATAGGCGGCCTTGGCCTTGCTTTGAGCGACAGCGGCTTCAGCCTTCTGTTTCTGGGCAACCTGGAAGGCTTTCATCGAGACTGTCCGGGCCGACTCCATGCGTGCGACGGTCCGGTCACCGCCACCTGTGGCCATCGCCAGAGAAGAAACGGACAGCGTGGCGACTACGAAGAGAACTTTCATGGATTTCATTTGGGTATCCTCAAGTGAGATTTTTTAACAGTTAAAGCGCAATTCATGGGCTGGCGCTGAACGTCCTTGTTCAACCCGGATTTACCAGCCAGCCAGGGCGGCGTTGCCTGGTGTCCCGGGGCCTTGCTCCAGGCGGGCTTCGGTGTCTTTGTCTTTTGCCCAGGCAGTGAGCAGTACCATCATCCCGAAACCGCCGACAATGAGCACCGGATAGGCTGCCAGCAACTCCAGCAGGGAGTACTTCCAGGCCAGTGGACGACCCACACCCAGCATGGCGGCATAGAACCAGGACACCCCAGAGAACGCCCCCGAGAACAGCGCCAGCATGCGCAGGCTGAAGGAGAGTTTCAGTAACGAGCCGGCTTTTTTCAGCGCCGGCAATACAGCGCGATGCAACACGAAGCCGTTAACGGTCAACAGCACAACGATGCCGATCTTGGCCTGTATTTTTGGATTGAGGAAATACTCCATTCCCTTGCCGGCATAATCGATCCCGACAATGGCAACGCCCGTAATCCAGAGCACGACAAGTGCAAGCGATACGGTTTTTTGAAGACTGTCCATGTGCGCGTCATCATGCTGACTCGACACATCGCCTTTCAGGAGTTGCTTGACCATTGCAATGTCACTGGTCAACACCAGCCCGATTGCCACGCAGCAGGCGATAAGATGGAAATATACAACGCCCAAGCGCAAATATTCCACGGTGGACGAAGAAAACATACTAAGTTCCATGGTTACCTCTTGGATTCAATAGTGAATCGACCTGGCTCTCGGCACGGCATAATTGTCGTTTACCGTTGCTGATTGCAGTTAAGACTCAGCCATGACGATTAGTTAATCTTGCGGCATTACGCTGCCAAGATAAAAGTGACGCTCGCGAATGAACTTTTAATCATTCGAATGTGTTCATTTTCAAGTAACAACAAACATCATCCGCACGGGGTGCCTATGAAGTTTGACTTCCGCTTGTGGGGCGCAGGCGAGGCCCGGAACCCTATCGGCGGGTGGATCAGGCAATGCTGGTGGGGTCGGCAGGGCTTCCACCCCATTCGAGGAAACGAAGCTTGTGAATCTCGCCCTCGCTGTCTTCGTAGACCAGGGTCACCGGCACCATGCCGGTCTTGTCGGATGTATCGGTGCGCTGCAGTACCCGTTTCACATCGATGTCCATCCCGTAGTGGTATTCAACGGCCGAGACATGCGCGCCGGGTTCCTGCAGGCTGTTCTGGTCGAAGACACTGGGTGCGAGACTGGAAATCACGGCACTGACAATTGTGGCGATGCTCATAAGGCTGTACCTCTTCTGTTGTAGTTGGCTTGACAAGGACCTGTTGTAGTTCGCTTGACAGGGACCTAATGTGACACATGGTGAGAGTGAAGTTCACCGCACCGCGACGAACGTGCCCGCCTGAAAAGCCTGTAGTGGCTGTAAACTCCCGGCAATTCCCCACGCTTGACGCCTCTCGACCGTTCGTCCTTTAACCCCCGTATTTGCTGGGCAAAGTCCGATTTTTAAGGAGGTCATGACATGTCATGACGGATTTTTCGCGCGGTGGTTGTGACAGTATCTGGACCGAAAATGCCAGCTGTCGAGCCAGGGGGAAAGGTCGGGCATTGGCCGTTTTCAGCCGGTCACGACCGGCTGAAAACGACCCGATATAGGTAGTCGACCCAGGGACATAATTTGGATGGTGTGTACCAGTGGACTGCGGAGTCGACATGAACGTGTTTTTGCTTTTGAGGCATGAAGGGCGTGTCGAGCGTGCCCAGTGCTATCGAAACCCAGTCGGCAAATTCGCCTTGAGCTCGTGACCAAAACAGCGTCGAGCCACAGTGCGCGCAGAACTCGCGTAACACCGTCCCTGAGGACGCATAGGTTTTGATGCTGGTGGCTCCGCCAAGTATCCGTAGCGCGTTGCGGGGAACGCTGCCGTACGAAGCGAATGCTGCCCCGTGACCTTTGCGACATCATCGATTTTTTGAAATCACACCACTCATGTATTGATTCAAATCGCGCAGATCTTGAATGCTCCATGAGTGCGGCGATAGCTTTACACCATTCTCTCGCAAAGTTTTTGGAATCAAGTCTCCATTTGGACGAAGTATTATCGATGAGACAATCACGCCCGGATAATCATTCAAGCGTTTTTTGAAATCGGATGTTGTTAGATCAGGTGCAGGAGGATTGCTTTTATTAGCCAATGGTCCCGTTGCTTTGAGATCTGTTCCGTGGCACATGGTGCATCGCTGTAAATAGAGATTTTTTCCATTAATATTATCCGCGAAGGATAGTGATGTTTGAGCTAGCGATAAAATTCCTAGCGAAGCGATGAATAATATATTCATTGTTTTTTATCTTCCTTGATGGATCGGCGTCGATTGGACGCTGATTGGTGCGCGGGAAAGATATCAGCCATCGTATCGGCACACACAGTCATTTCTGATGCCCATTGAAGCAACCCGTTTTCCAGGCGCATCCCGGTGACTGCTTCTGGCCACTCGATAACGGTCCCATCATGTTGTGTGATCCGCCGTCGGCCAATGCTGAGATTTTGCCGAAGGCCACACCGGGGGCGCCACTTTTTCAATAGAGTCGGCCAGAAGCAGCCAGTCGGAAATGTCCACGAAACCATGGGCGATTCACTCTGAGGCACACAGGCATTCAGCTTCCCTGCGCCCTCGGTTTCCGACTGGGGGCGCGGCGCCTACAAAGTTGCCATTATCATTTGTCGTCCATCTTTGTTGACGATTGTGGCCGGCGCTCAGTGCTCTCTTCGGCGTTGGGCGCTTCTGGAAAACTCCCTGGCGTGAACACATGGGTCTGCAAGTCGCTGGCATCGACGTCGGCGACACCATGAACCGAACGGGCCAGATCAATGGCCTGTTCACGCTGTCTGTGAGTGTTGACGCGGCCGCTTAACCCCACTATGCCCGCATGGGTTTTGACATTGATATGCAGGCTAAGGGTCGGATCGGAAAATGCCAGGGCCGACTTCACCTTGGTGGTAATCCATGCATCGTGAACGGCCATTTCCATTCCATGAGAGTAATGCCGGAAGGAGTGAATTTTCATGGCTGAACCCTCTCTCGCGTAATCAGACGTACTGTCCATCCCATTTGCTGCGCCGCCCTTTGTCTGTCAGGTGAACGCTATGGATACCTGATTCGTTTTGGAGCGCTCGTCACGCAAACATTGACAGATATTAATTATAGTACGGCCGTTGCCTGCGGTCAGCGCGCTGTCCCCGTGAACGTCCGCCCTGATCAACCCATGGATGCCGATCTCGACCGACAGAAAACGGCCGATTCTGTCTTCCACGACCGACTGAAATCGACCAGTAGCAGGCTTTTGGATTAAAAAATAAATCCATCCCAAAAGCTTGTTGCAAAGCTAGACTCAAAGTCCTGTCTTTGCTTCTGCGGAGAAGAACGATGCTGGCACTCCATCAACATGTCCGATTGCTCTCGTTTGGCCTGTTGATCGGCCTGTGTGCAGCGCCAATGCAGGCGGCAGAAAAACCCACCACTGCTCCTGCGCTTGCGGTTCAACTGGAACCCAAGGCACTGGCAGTTCTGCAGGCGATGAGCGCGAAGTTGGCTGGCGCACAGGGTATGAGCTTCACCGCCATCACGACCTACGAGAAGCCTAGTCGGCTTGGGCCGCCCTTGGCCTATAGCACGGTGGCGCAAGTCGACGTGCAACGGCCTGATCACCTGCGCGTAATGACTTCGGGTGATGGCCCGGCGACCGAGTTTTACTATGACGGCAAGCGTGCCTATGCCTTTGCTCCGACGGAAAACCTGCTGGCGCAAGCGGATGCGCCACCCACCATTGATGCGACCCTTGAGGCTGCGTACCAGCGTGCCGCAATCTACTTTCCTTTTACCGATGTGATCGTCGCCAATCCTTATCAGGATTTGACCAGGGATATGCGTTTGGCGTTTTTCATCGGACAGTCCACTGTGATCGGGGATACCACGACTGATGTAATCGCTTACGCTAATGACATCGTATTCGTCCAAGCCTGGATCGGCGCGCAAGACAAGCTTCCTCGCATGCTGCGCGCAGTGTTTCGCGATGATCCCACCCAATCCCGGCATCAGGTCGCGTTCAGCGATTGGAAGCTTGCCTCGGCGTTGTCAGCGGACAACTTCAAACCAGAACACATCGACAAGGCTCGGCAGATCGAGTTTGCCCCGCCACCAGACATGCGCGCCCCGGTTGGGGCTAAACCGCCGCAAGCAAAACCCTGAGTGAGGAGGATGAACCATGACCCGATCAACCTTGAGGCTTGCCGGTCTGTTGGTTGTGGCATTCACCTGTGATCAGGCTGCGGCCTGGTCGCACGCTTCCAGTTTTGGGCGTACATGGGGAGGCGGTGGCTCGTGGAGCCACTCCGGTGAATTCGGCTCGGCTTCAGGAGGGGGGGGCAGTTGGAGTGGCTCGGGCTATCGCGGCGGCTCGGCTTCCGGGGGGGATGGCAGTTGGAGCGCCAGAGACGAGAATGGCGGGACCGCATCCGGGGGCGAGGGCTCCTGGCATGGCACTGGGGCCGAAGGCGGAACGGCCTATGGCGGCGAAGGCTCATGGCACGCCCAAGGTGAAAGTGGGGGCAGTGCCAGTGGCTATCATGCGGACGGTTATGGCACGACGGTCTACCATCCATCGACCTACGGAACCACCTACTACCACCCGCCAACTGCTGTCTATGCCAGCAGTGGTTGTTATAACTGTGGCTACAACGACAGCGTAAGTCCTGCCGCCGCAGCAACTGCTGGCGTGGTTACCGGTGCCGCCATCGCTGATGCTGCCAATACGAATGCCAGCAACAATGCCTATGGTGCAGGCTACAACGCCGCAATGATGGCCGCGGCACCGCCTGCCATGCCCATGGGGTCGACATTTGTCAGCTTGCCAACGGGATGCGGGCTGAGGACTGTCTCCAGTCGCACGTACTATCAGTGCGGGAACTCCTGGGTGCAACCGGCCTACGGGGCCAATGGAGTTTATTACACGGTTGTACCAATGCCGGAATAAAACCTCGACGCGTCAATCTGCCGATATCGAGAAAGGCAGCTTTTGGCCGATTCTGTCTTTCACCATCTGTTGAATCCCCAGGCGAAAGCAGCCTGCCATTCAGGCAATAGTTGAAGGGTATTCGGGGTGATGGTGGTCGGTGGCTACGCCATTTTCGATAGCAGCGTTTGCAGGCATTTGGCGGTGATGCCAGATGTGGCACGGGTGATCCGGTTAATGCGTGTGAGGGCGTTCATAGGGGCGCTTTCAAAAAGCGCTGTTCATGATCAGGCTCCGGCAACAGGCACGTGTCGTATTTCCCGAAGAGTCGATAACGATTGAGCGCAATGCGGTCGTATGCCCAGTTTCGAAGTGTGCGAGGGATGATGCGCAACAGGTTCACGGGGCGCCAGAGTGCGGAAAACTGCGCGATGACTTCGAAAAATGCATCCGAACGGTCCCAGTAGTGTCGGTCGCGGATCACCGCCATGGTGTCGAATTGATCCATGGGCAAACCTGCCCACGCGAGCAGAGCCTGCCCCTCGGGTGACTGAACCGCCGCCAAGCGCACTCGCCGCTGGCGGTCATGGCGAATCAAGAACCTCACCCAGCCATTGCACAGCTTGCAGACGCCGTCGAACAGGACCACCGTCTCTCCTGGCTTGAGCAGTGGCGCGGCTGAGGGGCGGATTTTCGAGGCTGGCATGAGCGTGGGTCCAAGGGCGCCTGGTTATTCCGGATCATAACCGCGTGCCCGCGTTAAAGTCTGCATTTGGCTGTGGATCCAACCGGTCGATGCAACACAGCTGGACTCTGTGTCAGCAGAAGGCGTATTGCCGCAGTCCTTATTCGCCTGCGAAAAGCCCATGCTTGTGTGCGTAGGCGTACAGATCCACGCGGTTCGTAAGGCCCAGCTTACTGTAGATCGATGTCAAATGGTTGCGCAGCGTGTGCTCGCTGATGTGCAGTTTCTCGGCCACCAACTTGCCAGGGGCTGAAGGGTCGCTGGCCAGTGATGCAATGGTTTGCTGCTCGCGGCGCGTCAGCTTGGCGATTTTGTGGTGCTCCGGGTCTATATCGCGCTCGGCTTTCTTGCGCGCCAGTTCAAGGAAGATACGGCTGGTCGCATTGCGGTCAATCCAGAGTTCGCCGTCATGCACTTTTTCTATGGCTTTGAGCAATGTCGATGCAGAAGCCGACTCCCGCTTATCCACCACGCCACGTGCGCCCGCCAGCACCGCACTGTCATGCAGCGCCACGTCGCTCGACCCTGTCACTACCAGAATCCTGGCTTTGGTCTGGCTGTGCAAGTCGGCCAGTGACTCGATACAGTCCTCGCTGTCCAGGTCCAGTACCACCACATCAGGCGCGTATAGGTGCAGTGAAAGCAGGTACTCCGCCACCGACGACACCGAACCCACCAGCATCAATCTCGGTTGAGCGCTTTCCACCAGACGCTCAAGACCCCAGGCCACGAGCGGTAGTGCTACTAACAGGACTTGAATTGGCATGCAGGTCGCTGCCCCTTTAGACGGGTTGTGTTAGCTGATCATGATAGCAATCGTTGCAGCTTGTAGCTTTTTTCTATGGCGCTTCAGGCACCGCCTCCCATGACATTTGTCCTGTAAAGCCCTGTTTTCATGGCTGATTGACTCCCAGAAAAAAAGGGATAGCGCGCTCATGCAGGAAACAGCGGCCGTTTTTAGACTGCAGCCATGAAAGGCACATACCGAGTTGAGCCCCGTGAACAAGTCACCCTGTCGCTGAAACTGACCGGCGGGAGCCACGGTGTCACCCGTGACATCAGCGCCTCCGGTTTGTATTTCGAAACCGATAGCGAGCAGCAGGTGGGTAGTTTTATTGAATTCGAGATCGAACTCGACACTCCCGGCGGCCCCATGCAGTTCAAGGCGCAAGGACAAATCGTGCGCATTGAACCGCTGGGCGGCAGGACCGGGGCGGGCGTGAAGCTGCTGGCCAGCCGGCTGGTACCGGTGGAATGAGGTTTTCGTGGGTTGAGGAAGAAGCGGCTTGTGGCTGTTGGCGGCCCACGGCGGTTTTTTGCTCAGGGTGACATTCTTGGGAGAAAGACATGGCTAGCACTACAACTACAAGCGGCGGAACCATTACCTCGTTTTCCAACACGCCGCAGGGGAAGGATGACCTCTTCACCACCACTGAAAATCTGTTGGGGGTCGTGTATTGGGACGTCATGTCCAATGACCTCGGCGGCAACGCGAAGACACTCTGGTCACTGGACAACGCGGACAGTCTTTCTACTGTCACCAAGGTTTATGCTCCGGCCGACCTCCTGACCCAGGATACGGCGAGGGCCGAGGCGACGAGTGCCGACACCAGCGAGAATGGTGCAAAAATCTGGATCACCTCGGACGGCAAGGTCGGCTACGACGCCGCTACTTTTTCAGATGCTTTCAAGGCACAACTCCAGGCGCTGGCTACTGGCGAGCTCCTGACGGACAGCTTTACCTATGCGATTCGTCTCGGTAACGGAACGCTCAGTTGGGCCACTGCGACGGTGCAGTTTTCCGGCGTGAATGATGGTATGACGATCAGCATGGCCGCGCAGGCCGGCACGGTGACCGAAGACGCCGACACCACGGCGAGCATGACCGATTCGCTGACGGCCAGCGGCACGATTGTCTTTAACGACGTCGACCTGAGTGACACGCACATGGCGACGTTCGCGCCGGCGGCGGGCAACGCTACTCATCTTGGTACGTTCGTGCTCTCGCCGGTAAGCGAAGCTGCGAACGCGGCCAACGGTTCGGTGCAATGGACGTACAACCTGAGCAATGTGGCGGCGCAGTACCTGGCCCAGGGACAGACAGTCACCGAAACTTACCTGGTTACCGTCAGCGATGGTCATGGTTCGTCGGTAACGCAGAATGTGACTATCACCATTACCGGCACCAATGACGCGCCGACAGTGACGGCGGCCGAAATCGAAAGCGGAGCGCTGACCGAAGACGGTACTACGGTGGCCAGCGGCAGCTTCGCCTTCGGCGACGTGGACCTGGCCGATCACGCCCATGTGGCCAGCGTCAGCGCGCCGGCTGGTGCGCTGGGGACGCTGGTGGCCAGTGTCAGCGACGAGAGCACGGGCGACGCGGCGGGCAGCGTGGACTGGACCTATACGCTGAACAACAGCGCGACGCAGTACCTGGCTGAAGGTCAGACCAAGACCGAAGTGTTCACGGTGACGCTGACCGACGACTTCGGGGCGGCGGTGACCAAGAGTGTGACCATCACCCTGACCGGCAGCAACGACGCGCCAACGGTGACGGCGGCCGAGGTCGAAAGCGGGGCGCTGACCGAAGACGGCACTACGGTGGCCAGCGGCAGCTTCGCCTTTGGCGACGTGGACCTGGCCGATCACGCCCATGTGGCCAGCGTGAGCGCGCCGGCCGGTGCGCTGGGGACGCTGGTGGCCAGTGTCAGCGACGAGAGTGCCGGTGACGCGGCGGGCAGTGTGGGCTGGAGCTATACGCTGAACAACAGCGCGGCGCAGTACCTGGCCGAAGGTCAGACCAAGACCGAAGTGTTCACGGTGACGCTGACCGACGACTTCGGGGCGGCGGTGAGCAAGAGTGTGACCATCACCCTGACCGGCAGCAATGATGCGCCGACAGTGACGGTGGCCGAGGTCGAAAGCGGGGCGGTGAGCGAAGACGGCACTACGGTGGCCAGCGGCAGCTTCGCCTTCGGCGACGTGGACCTGGCCGATCACGCCCATGTGGCCAGCGTCAGTGCGCCGGCCGGTGCGCTGGGGACGCTGGTGGCCAGTGTCAGCGACGAGAGTGCCGGTGACGCGGCGGGCAGTGTGGGCTGGAGCTATACGCTGAACAACAGCGCGGCGCAGTACCTCGCCGCGGGCCAGACCAAGACTGAAGTGTTCACGGTGACGCTGACTGACGACGTCGGGGCGGCGGTGAGCAAGGACGTGACGATCACCCTGACCGGCAGCAACGACCGGCCAACACTGACCATCACCGACCCGACCGGGGCGATGAACGAAGGCAATGGTGCCGCCCCCCTGAGCGACAGCGGGGCGCTGAGCTTCGCCGACCTGGACGTCAACGACGTCGTGACGGTCAGCCAGACCGCCAACCACGACCTCGTCTGGAGCGGCGGCACCCTCGGGGCGGCGCAGGCCGCCGCGCTGGTGGCCGGTTTCGCGGTCGATCAGGCCGGCTGGACCTACAGCAGCAGCGAGAACCTCGACTTCCTGAGTGCCGGTGAAACCATCAGCTTCTCCTACACAGTGGTGGCCACCGACAACAGCGGCGCGGGCAACGCGGTCTCGGCGCCGCAGACGGTGGCGATCACCCTCACCGGCAGCAACGACGCGCCGGTGCTCAGTTTCGCGACGGGCAATGCGGCCGGCGCGGTGCAGGAAGACATCAAACTCAGCGTGAACGGTCAGTTCGGTTCGGCCGACATCGATCACGACGCCACGGCGACCTGGAGCATTGCGGGTACGAATACGGGCACCTACGGTTCGATCGCCGTCGACACCACCGGCCAATGGACCTACACCCTGGCCAACGGCAGCGACGGGGTTGCCAGTGCGGTGCAATCACTGAAGGCGGGCGAGAGTCACGATGACGTGTTTACGGTGCAGGTCAGCGACGGCCTGGGCGGCGTCGCCACCCAGCTGGTGACCGTCACCGTCACCGGCAGCAACGACGCGCCGGTGCTCAGCTTCGCGACGGGCAATGCGGCCGGCGCGGTGCAGGAAGACATCAAACTCAGCGTCAATGGCCAGTTCAGTTCGACCGACATCGATCACGACGCCACGGCGACCTGGAGCATTGCGGGTACGAATACGGGCACCTACGGTTCGATCGCCGTCGACACCACCGGCCAATGGACCTACACCCTGGCCAATGGCACCGACGGGGTTGCCAGTGCCGTGCAGGCGCTGAAGGCGGGCGAGAGCCACAATGACGTGTTCAGCGTGCAGGTCAGCGACGGCCTGGGTGGCGTCGCCACCCAGCTGGTGACGATCACCGTCACCGGCAGCAACGACGCACCGGTGCTCAGCTTCGCGACCGGCAACGCGGCGGGCGCGGTGCAGGAAGACACCACGCTCAGCGTCAGCGGCCAGTTCAGTTCGGCCGACATCGATCATGATGCCACCGCCAGTTGGACCATCAATGGTTCGCCAACTGGAACCTATGGCTCGATCGCCGTGGACAGTAGCGGCCAATGGACCTACACGCTGGCCAATGGCACCGACGGGGTCGCCAGTGCGGTGCAGTCTCTGCAGGCAGGCGAGAGTCACAACGACGTGTTCAGCGTGCAGGTCAGCGACGGTCTGGGCGGCGTCGCCACCCAGCTGGTGACCGTCACCGTCACCGGCAGCAACGACGCCGCCGTGCTGTCCTCGGCCAGCGTTACGCTGAGCGAAACCAATGCTCCGCTGACCACCGGCGGCACTCTCACCGTCAGCGACGTCGACAGCGCCGCAACCTTCGTCGCGCAAACCAACGCCGCCGGCAGCTACGGCCAGTTCTCCATCGGCACCGGCGGTGCCTGGACCTACGTCGCCGACTCCGCCCACAACGAGTTCGCTGCCGGTACCACCTACACCGACACCTTCGCGGTGAGCAGCGCCGACGGCACCCTCACTTCGGTCACCGTGCATATCCTCGGTAGCAACGATGCGGCCGTGCTGTCCGCCGACATCGCCAACCTCACCGAGACCAATGCCGCTACCGACATCTCCACCAGCGGCACCCTGAGCATCAGCGACGTCGACAGCGCGGCAACCTTCGTCGCGCAAACCAACGCCGCCGGCAGCTATGGCCAGTTCTCCATCGGCACCGACGGTGCCTGGACCTACGTCGCCAACTCCGCCCACAACGAGTTCGCCGCCGGCACCACCTACACCGACACCTTCGCGGTGAGCAGCGCCGACGGCACCCTCACTTCGGTCGCCGTGCATATCCTCGGCACCAACGATGCCGCGGTGCTGTCCGCCGACATCGCCAACCTCACCGAGACCAATGCCGCTACCGACATCTCCACCAGCGGCACCCTGAGCATCAGCGACGTCGACAGCGCCGCAACCTTCGTCGCGCAAACCAACGCCGCCGGCAGCTACGGCCAGTTCTCCATCGGCAACGACGGTGCCTGGACCTACGTCGCCGACTCCGCCCACAACGAGTTCGCCGCCGGCACCACCTACACCGACACCTTCGCGGTCAGCAGTGCCGATGGCACCCTCACTTCGGTCACCGTGCATATCGCCGGCAGCAACGACTCACCGACGATCACTTCCAACGGTGGCGGTGCGACGGCTTCGATCAATGTGGCGGAGAACACCACGGCGGTCACGACGGTGGCGGCGACCGATGTTGATCTGCCGGCACAAACGCTGAGCTACAACATCGTCGGCGGAGCGGATGCCGCGAAGTTCTCGATCGTTTCAGGCACCGGCGTGCTGAGCTTTATCTCTGCACCCAACTTTGAAGCACCGACTGATTCGGGAACGAACAACGTTTATGACGTGATTGTGCGGGCGTCGGACGGCACGCTGTTTGACGACCAGGCGATCGCGGTAACCGTGACGGGCGTCAACGACAACTCCCCGGTGATCACCTCCAACGGTGGCGGTGCGACGGCTTCGATCAATGTGGCGGAGAACACCACGGCGGTCACGACGGTGGCGGCGACCGATGCTGATCTGCCGGTGCAAACGCTGGGCTACAGCATCGTCGGCGGAGCGGATGCCGCGAAGTTCTCGATCGTTTCAGGCACCGGCGTGCTGAGCTTTATCTCTGCACCCAACTTTGAAGCACCGACTGATTCGGGAACGAACAACGTTTATGACGTGATTGTGCGGGCGTCGGACGGCACGCTGTTTGACGACCAGGCAATCGCGGTAACCGTGACGGGCGTCAACGACAACTCCCCGGTGATCACCTCCAACGGTGGCGGTGCAACGGCTTCGGTCAACATGGCGGAGAACACCACGGCGGTCACGACAGTGCTGGCGACCGATGCAGATCTACCAGCGCAGACGCTGAGCTACACGATCCTGAATACGGCCGGGACGGACTTCAGCAAGTTCTCGATCAGTTCGAGTGGGGTGCTGACGTTCAATTCGGCGCCCGATTACGAGAATCCCCAGGATGTCGGTGGTACCGACGGCGACAACGCCTATGTTGTGGACGTTCAGGTGGCCGACGGCAATGGCGGAACCGACACGCAGACCATTACGGTAAACGTGCAGAACGTCGTTGAGACGCCAGTTGATACCGTAGCGCCAACGGTGACTTCCATTACTGCGTCCCCAATGTTAGGGAACAATGGCAGCGGCAAAATAACCATCACGTTCAGTGAAGCTGTGATTAACTTCGATATCAGTGATTTCAGTGTCACCACAGGCCGCGGAACCCTCAGCAACTTCTCCGGTAGCGGCACTACTTATACAGTGGACTTCACCAGATTCGACAATAACAGTGGCAATGGATCTGTAAAAGCCATCGTTACAAACACCTACACGGACTTGGCTGGTAATACGGGTGTTGCGTTCACCTCTAGCGCAAATCTCCCGGCAGGTGTGGCTGGCGACCCCATCAATCTAGCCCTCAACATCCCGTCAGCCGATATCAGCGGCCCAATAACGGTGGCCATCAGCGGTGTTCCCTCGGGATGGACGTTCAATGCAGGTACCGACAACGGCGACGGCACATGGACCGTGCAAACCAGCGATCCCGCCGCATTGACTGTGACAACTCCAAGCGACTTCGCCGGTGCGTTGGTGCTCGGCGTCAGCATGACCTGGACCAACGCCGACGGCAGCATTGGCAATGCCTTTGTGTCCGACAACGTCGAAGCCTACGCCCCCGGCTCGCCGATCTTCGCCTTGTCGGCGGACGACAACCTGACCGGCTCCAGCGGCGCCGACCTGTTCGTGTTCGCCCAGCCAATCGGCAACAACGTCATTTACAGCTTCGACGCGGCGGCGGACAAAATCGACTTGATCGGCTTCACGGGCGTCAACGATTTTGCCGATGTGAGTATCGCCAACGACGCGAACGGCAATGCCGTGCTCAGCATCAGCGCCGACCAGACGATAACTGTCGACGGCGTGGATGCAGCGGCGTTGAGCGGGGCCAATCTGCTGTTCGATGTGGACCCGGTCACGACTAATAAGGGCACCATCACCATTGCCGACGGTGCGATCATGCCGTTCGGTGGCAGCATCGACAACAGCGGCACCATAGCGCTCGGCTCCACCGGCAGCGGGACCGATCTCGAGATTCTGTTCCGTGGCGCGACGTTGAGCGGTGGCGGGCAAGTGGTTCTGTCCGACAGCGCGCAGAACGTGATCTTTGGTGGCAGCGCGGACACGCTGCTCACCAATGCCGACAACACCATCTCGGGTGCCGGCCAGTTGGGAGCAGGGCAGATGATGCTGGTCAACTCGGGCCTGATCCTTGCCAGTGGCGTCAATGCGCTCGTGATCGATACCGGTAGCAGCGCCGTCACCAACACTGGCGTGCTGCAAGCCACCGGCAGCGGCGGATTGGTGATTGAAAGTGGGCTCGTCAACAGCGGTAGCCTGTGGGCGAACGATGGCAACATCACCGTCCACGCAGATGCCAGTGGCGCGGGAAGCGCGACTATCAGCGGTTCGGCGATCCTGCAATTCGCTGCTGCCTCCGATCAGCATGTGACGTTCGACAGCGGTGCGGCAGGCACGCTCAAGCTCGATGTGTCGGCGGCGTTCAGCGGCAGCGTCAGCGGTTTTGCCGCGGGTGACACGCTGGACTTTGGCGATGTTGCATTCGGCACCAATACACAGATCACCTATGCCGCGAATGACACAGGCACCGGCGGGATGCTGAGCGTGAACGACGGCACACATGTGGCGCAGGTCGCGCTGAATGGCCAATACGCGGCGGCGGGTTTGCAGGCGAACGCCGAGGGCAGCGGCAGTGAGCTGGCCTACGATGCCGCGGCGGCAAACCACAGGATGCTGGGCGGCCTGGCCAACGACATTCTGGTCGGCGGTGCGGGTGACGATCTGTTCTTCGGCGGGCTGGGCGACGACACGCTCAACGGCGGCCTCGGCAACGATACTTTCGCGTTTGCTGCCGCAGGCTTCGGCAACGACTCGATCCAGGGCTTCGACGTCAACCCGGCCGGAGGGCAGGACTTGCTCAATATCGCGGGGCTGGGGATCAGCAGCGAGACGTTCGCTGCCAGCGTGAGCATTGCGGCTGACGGGGCGGACACGGTGATCGGGATCGGAGTGGACTCTATTCGCCTTGTCGGTGTTAACAGTGCAGGCATCGACCAGACGGACTTTATCCTGACGACGTGATGCTTTTGCTGCTGGCCGTAGGTTGCTACGCGGTTGCAGTCCCCGTCGCGGGTAAATCCGCGGTGGGGACTGTGCGGGGTGTTTTCTCCTCACTCCACCCGGAGCGAGGGGGCACCCCCCCAGGAATCAACAAGAAACGGGTGGTGGACTTTATTACCACCTGACTGAATTTTCCTCCCGGGTATCTACGAAACATAAGCGCCCCGTTCATGGCTTGAAGGTCGCCTGTTGCTCATTCCCCCAGGGTCTGATCCGCGCTTTTTCGCCCCACCTGCCACTTTCGCCACAATCGGTGTGGATCTAAAGTCAGGGGCGCACCTTCAGGGGACTTCCAGTCATGTACAGCTCGCTTGCCATACCGAGCACCGCTCGCCAATTGCATGACCGGATCTATGCTGGCGAGATCATTCGCTTCACTGACCTGCAACCCATGACGGCGCTGGTGGAATATGCGCGTGCGTTCCTCGAAGACGCGCTGCATCCCTGGTCGCCGCAACAGATCCATCGCCATTTGAGCCACCCTGAGCAGATTGAGCGCTTTGCGAAAATCCAGAACGACTTCGCAGGCTCGGCTGAGGTCCGGCAACGCTGGCAGGACGTCGTGCAAAGCCTTGGCATCGCCCCCGATACCCTGGCGTGCGATCGCCTGCATTTGCGTTTTCAGCCGCATTGCGAGCCAGGGCAGTCGACGCCGCGTGCCCGCACGACGGCCACCATCGCGTTTCACCGCGATACCTGGGGGTCGAATATCTATGCACAAACCAATTGGTGGGCGCCCATCTATCCCATCGCGGCAGGGCGTACCGTCGCCTTGTATCCAGGCCTCTGGCAGCGACCGCTAGGTAATTCGAGCGCAGATTTCGATATGCGCGCCATTTTGCAGCGATCCCATCGAGAAGGCCGCAATGCCGTGGATGCCGACGAAGCCATTCCGCATCTGCTGGAAGCGATCGGCCCGCAGGACGGGATTGCCGTCGATATCGCTCCGGGGAGCCTGATCGCCTTTTCCGGGGCTCATGCCCATGCCGGCGTCGGCAATAGCACCGGGCTGACACGCATCTCTTTCGAGACCCGATCAATACTGATCGCCGACCTGTTGGCCGGATTGGGAGCGCCCAATGTCGATGGTCACGCGCCGTGGAAGACGATTGGACTGTTTCGCCGAATGAACGATGCGCAACGCCTGAACGAGATCCTTGGCTGCGGCTTTATCGAGCCCTATCTGCGGCCAGCAGAGCCCTGACGCTGGCATTGGTAGTCGCTTGGGGAAAGACCGGTGTGCTTGCGAAATACATGGGCGAAGTGACTGGGGTTGGAGTAGCCCCATGGCCCCCCGTTAATTATGTGGGGCGCACAACATCAAAGGTGAATCGGCGCCGCGGTCCGGAAAAGAAACCGCGGCAACCGATCGATCAGGCGGCGGGGAGCAAGCCTTTCTGTTTGGCGACATGGGTCGCCAATGCGTCCATCAAGTCCGGGGACAGGCAGTCATAGGGTTCCAGGCCGAGCGAGCGCAAGCGCTCGCGGATAGCCTTCATTTGCGCTGGCGGAGTGCCGGTTTCGATGATGGAGGACACGAACGCCGCGAATCCCGGCGCAGACCATCCGCTCTGTGGCGAAAGCTCGGTGTGGACGAAGTCCAGGCCATAAAACGCATGGTCCTTGTTCTCGATGCGCCCAAAGAGATGGGCGTGACACTGCTTGCAGGCGTGGCGCTGGATGGTGGCGGATTCGTCGACAATCGCCAGTTTTTCGCCGTGGGCAATGACGCTGACCTTATCTCGAGGCACCACGGCGATGACGGCGAATATCGCGTTTTGTGGTTTCCAGCATTTGCTGCAGCCGCACGCGTGGTTATGCAGCGTTTGTGCGTCGATCCTGACCTCGACCTTGTCGGTCGCACACAGGCATTGCAGGGTGCCACCTTTGAAATTCGGGGCGGCGGGTTGTATGCCATTGTCCAATGCAGGGTGAAGTTGCAAGGTGCTCATGCTGGCGTCTCCGTTTCAGGGTGTCAGACAAAAGTGCCTGGGGCGCGCCCCAGACCGGTAGTTCATCGGAACTCCATGACCGCGCGGATCGATTTGCCTTCATGCATCAACGAGTGACCTCCTTCGGTGCGACCGGGCGGTTACCCAGATCAAGAATAGTCTGCGATGACGTATCGAGCTCGGCCAGGCCAGCGTACGGGCGAGTGTGCTGAATTCAGATGGCATCCACACACGCTCAAGGTTTTCAGGTCTGCTTCTGCCCGGTGTCAAGTGCAGCAACAGATCATGCTTAACAGCGCTCTGGTCTGTTTTCTGTAGGAGCTGGCTTGCCAGCGAAGAGGCCCGAAAGATCGATGCACAATTCCAGGCCGCCTTTGCTGGCATGCCAGCGTCCGCCCCTGATGCCAACCAAGCGTTTTCTGCCGGGCCTCATCGATATCGGGTTCCCTCAGGGGCCTATCGTGAAAATTTCAATCTCGGACGCGTAGTTTTCCGATGCGCAAACCATGGCCGACTGTTTCAACAGAATCGGCCGGAAGCTGCCGACCATCAAGGGCTGCTACCGACCTGGAGCAGTCGGCGAACAAAATAATGGCAAATTAGCGGCTATGCTTGATCTGCTGACGAAACTGATCAGGCAGTCCGGCAGGCTGCGCGGAAATGACCCGCAACGTGCCCTATGTCACCCATAGTTGGTTGGCGTGACACTTAAGACGTATAGCTTCGGTAGCCATTGCTTGTCTCGGGAGCTTCGCTCACGAAAACCAGCGTGAATCCAGATCAGAGAAAAAATTGGCTAGTGCTACGTGCGGTGTGTTCTCAGGTTCAGGTGTCGGCTCAAAAGGTTGATTGGTTTCGGAATCCCGCTTCTGTTGGTCAATTTAGAAGGATTATGTTTGGAGATTGTGAAATGGATTTTTTCAGGAGCAAAAGCGCCGCAAAGCAAGCCACACCCACCAGTTCAAAAAAGCCGCGCTCGACCAAATGGCACCGCATGTACTTTTTTCTTGCGGGATTCGACGTGCTGGTTGTTGTGCTGAGCGTGCTGTTGAATCACCTGATCGTCGATACCTATCACCGCTCCATCACGGCAAACCAGTCGTGGGTCCAACAGCTGTCGAGCTATTCAACGCTGGGCAGCCTGGCTTCCAAAGTCAATGCGCCGGGCAATAATGTGTTCGATACACATAATGTTGAAGCCGAATCGCGGAACATGAATGAAGCCTTGCGCGCCTTCAGCGAGCATTTGGCAATGGCCAAAAAACAGTTGGAAGTACGGATCGCCAGTGAGGCTGAACACAGTGCAGATATACAAGCCTTTACCCTTGCATTGAAGGATGAGGTGGGTGCAATTGATGCCGCGATGGTCGAAATGGTGAACGAGGCCTTGCTGATTTTTTCCTACTTCAGGGAGGGGCAGTCGGATAATGCCGGCAAACGCATGGCAACGATGGACAGGAAGTATGCCCAGTTGCTCGCCTCACTCAGTACCGTGCGGGATCGCGTTGGCCTGATTCAAAGCAAGCTCCTGGCGGAGGAGCTTGAGTCGGTCGAAGAACTGCGCCGGGTCGAATACGCGATCATGTTGTTCGTGCTAATGATGGTCAGTGCGGCCGTTATCTACGGGGGCAAGATAAGGCGCGAAATGGAGTCGCAAGCAGCCGAAAGGGAAGGTTATCTGGCAGTGCTGCGCGAAAGCGAGAAGCAGGCCCGCCAGCAGGCATCGCTGCTGGACAAGGCCCAGGACGCCATTGTCGTGCACGGGATGGATAACCGCATCCTGTACTGGAACAAAAGTGCCGAGCGTCTCTACGGTCTGTCTAAGGAAGAGGCACTCGGCAAATCGGCACAGGAGTTGATCTACCAGGGTAGCGCCGCTTTCAATGCGGCCACTAACAGCCTGATAGAAACGGGTGACCGGGCGGACGAAGTTACACTTCGACGCCGGGATGGCTGCACCATCACGCTCGAAAGTCATCGAACCCTGGTGCGAGACGATGATGGCCAGCCGCAATCCGTTCTGTCGATCAATACTGACATCACCCACCGCAAGACCGCTGAGCAAGAGGTCCAGCGTTTGGCCTTCTACGATCAGTTGACCGGGCTGGCCAACAGGCGGCTCATGCTGGACCGGTTACAGCATCTGCTGGCGGGCAGCTCCCGTAGCCTGCATACGAGCGGGATAATTCTCATTGACCTGGATAACTTCAAGGCACTGAACGACACGCTGGGGCATGACAGAGGCGACATGTTGCTGCAGCAAGTTGCTCTGCGCCTTTGCGGCTGCATACGCGAGAGCGACACCGTGGCTCGCCTGGGTGGAGACGAATTCGTCGTCCTGCTGGATGGCCTTAATGAGAATCCTCCAGAAGCAGCTATCCAGGCCAAGGCTATTGGCGAAAAGATTCTCGACTCTCTGAATATTTCCTACCAGTTGGATGGATATGAGCACCACAGCACCCCCAGCCTCGGCATTGCGCTGTTCCAGGGGCAACTGAGCACCGTGGACGATATTATGAAGCGCGCTGACCTGGCGATGTATCGCGCCAAGGCGGCGGGCCGCAATACCATGCGCTTCTTCGATCCGGACATGCAGGCGGTTGCCACGGCACGCGCCAGACTGGAAGTAGACTTGCGCCAAGGCTTGCAGGACAACCAATTCCTTCTTCATTACCAGCCGCAGGTGAATAGTGAGGGCCGTATCATTGGCGCAGAGGCACTGATGAGATGGCAGAATCCTGAACGCGGAGTCGTGTTTCCAGGCGAGTTCATTCCATTGGCAGAGGAAACGGGGTTGATTCTGCCGTTAGGCCGTTGGGCGCTGCAGGCAGCCTGCACTCAGCTGGTTGCCTGGGCAAGGCATTCGGAAACCGCCCGACTGGGTATGGCTGTGAATGTCAGCGCCCGCCAGTTTCACCATCCGGACTTCGTCGAGGAGGTACTGCAAGTACTGAGATACACGGGGGCCGATCCGAAGAAACTGAAACTGGAACTGACCGAAGGCCTGCTGGTAGAGGATATGGAAGGTACTGTCGCCAAAATGATCGAGTTGAAAGAGATCGGCATAGGCCTTTCGCTGGATGATTTCGGAACCGGCTACTCGTCACTGTCATACCTCAAGAGCCTTCCACTGGATCAACTCAAGATCGACCAGTCCTTCATCAGAGATGTGCTGGTTGATCCCAACGACGCCGCCATCGCCTGCGCGATTGTGAGCCTGAGCCAGATATTGGGGCTTTCGGTGATTGCAGAAGGTGTGGAGACCGAAGCTCAGCGCACCTTTCTGGTCAAGCATGGCTGCCAGACCTACCAGGGCTTCCTGTTTTCCCCGCCACTGCCAGCCGAACAATTTGAGAAGTATGTTCAAGAAAGATTAATGGCGAGCACTGATTTCCCACGGACCACGACTAAATCGCCATAATTTCACGGGTGCCTGGGAACGTCCGCGTTCGGCTGTGGATTCAACCCGATGCGGACGATGAGAGGTCGACTCAAATGTGGCTCGCACCCGCAACTGCCGGAGGTAGCCTCGAACAGCTGTAGGAGCGAGCTTGCTCCGGGCGGCGTTCCGACGAAGGTCGTGAACGATAACGCGCAAAGCCAGATGCCCAGCAGCGCCCTCAGGTTTTTCGCGAGCAAGCTCGCTCCTACAGAGGAGCGAGCCTTCTTGCCCTCCTGAGGATTTGCAGAACCACACATCCACCTGTACTTCATAACCATCGCGCACCAGGCTCAGTGCCGGAGAGACCGTGCAGACGTCATTGGTGACCCCGGCCAGGTCCGGCGGCATGATGGATCAGCCCGTAAAGAAGTACTTGCCTTTGATTTTCCTGGGATTGACGAAGACGAAGTCTGGAAAGATTTTCCCTCGGACGTACCAAACAAAAGCCAGGATAACGATACTTATAGCTAATGCGATAGTGGTTGTTGCCGGACTCGATGTAAACCCCGCAAGCGATCTTGGGAATTGGGGAAGCGCAAGGAGTATGTACGCGTTGTAGGCGCCAACGCGATGGTTGTAGAAGCCCCATACCAAAAGCAAAGGAATCAAGGTCATTGAAACACCAATAACCCATTTGGCCGTTGGCCCCATCCTGGCGCCTATATCCAATCCCAGAAAGAGTGCAATCAAAGCCTGGACGAACATTATCGTGATGAGAATGTTCACCTTGCGATCGTGCTCGTCACAACGAATTGGATCTGCATACGAGGCTATACAGTAGGCAAGATGACTGTCTTTTACACCCCGCCCGGAGAGCTGTGAAAACACTTCCGACTTTGCAGTGCCAGAGGCGAGTAGCTCGCGAACTTTTTCCTGAACTTCTTTCTTGCTCAAAGTTGAATGTGAAATGCTTTCTCTTTGCGTCAACTTGACAGATTTTTTAGCAGGAAACACCAGGACAGCTACGGCCCCGATAAGGGCTAGCGTGCCCAGGAAAACGCCCAAGTAAAACCCCCCACCCAGTGAGTAAGTACCTGGCTTCACTCTACCCGGCTTTGCAGGGTCGACAAGAATTTCGATCACTTTTCCTTCCCTGAATGTTGCAATTGATCTTTCGACCGACTCCAGGCTGGTCCTACAAGGCCGCTGCGATATTTCGAGCGGAAAAGTGTATTGCTGTCCGTTCCATTCAAAGGTCACGTTAACCAGAGGGCAATAGGTCAAACCCTTACTGCGCATCTCCTCAGAAATGGAGACAGTGGCGACAGTGGCATGCAACTTCTGCCAAGTCTTCGTCTCGTCCACCTCCTTGTACGTGGAAAGAGACACGAGAAGGCAGAGCAAGGCAAAGATAAATAAAACAACGAACAGGGCCGTCCTTAGCAAGAAGGTCTTCATAAGGCTCCTTGGCCAACGTGAAACGGAGGTCAGTTGGGAAATGACACCTTGGCGCGGTGTAGTGATGCACTGAGGTTAGTCCGTCGATACTCAAATGCAATGCAACTTCCCGTGCTTCAGCTTCTGGCCGGTTTCTGCCTCTCGCGACGGGCAGAAAACGGGCGATTTCGGTCAGTCGCGACAGGCAGAAAGCAACCCATAGCTGCCCGTCAGACATCTTCCTATGTCTAGGGAGACAGGGGCAATTAACTTTCTGGTGACCTGACTTTAAGGCTTGGAGGTGTCTACAAAACCAAGCAGATAAACGTCATGGAAGCGATAGCTCTCCAAGCCACGTGCAACTTTTCCCTATGTTACTGTCCGGCCTCGAACCAAAAATCCAGATCGCTCCATTCTTTCTTTGCACCGGAAAGAGCGCAGCCGGCCGGCCTTCATGGCATTCGGGCAATGGCACGGACATGACTGTCACGTCACCATTTTTTGCGTCGAGCCGGAAAACCAGAATCTGCGCTTCGATAGAACACACGACCAGAAGGTCGCCATTTTCCAAAACCATCTGCCCTTGATAGCAGGATGTCCATGTCCCATTCGCCTGCTGCAATACGGAACGAGGAAGCTCCTTGCGCCAAGAGATAGCGCCGTCGAGGGAGAGTTTTGTGATTTCCAGCGGCTTCGCGCTCTGCAGATCGTACCAACTCGATAGTACATAAAACGCAGTTCGTGACTTTACCATCGCAAGCCGTCCCCCGTGCAGCGCAGAACGGTTGTTCATGTTTGTTCTAATGGTTTGCCAACCGACCACGCGTCCTGTCCGGTTAACAGTCCGGACATCCACATCGTCCTGATATGTTTTGTAGTCATCTTCATGCCTACCTTCAATGGTGGCCGCTACGATTTGGTCACCTACTGCTGAAACCGCCACCCCTTTTCCGAGCCCCAGCCTTCGTTGCCACAAGAGCCTGCCCTGAGTCGATACGGCCGCCAGCCAATTTTCAGCGCCGTCACGGCCGGCGACGACCAATTCGCCTGAATCAAGCATGGTCACACTCTGAATATAACGGAACCGGAACGAGTGAAAAGAGTATTCCGCAACGATTCGTCCCTGTGGGTCGAGCTTTCCGAGATAGGCATCTGCCATCGTTCCGCCGGGGACGTACATTCGCCTGTTTGTTAAACCGGCAAGCCAAAGAGTCTCAGCGGGGCCCTGCACAATTGTCGAGGCCTTCCCTTGAGTTGCTAGTTCAATGATAGGTCCAGGGCCTGTTTCGCTCGGCCGCAAGAGAATCGATTGCGATACCCCTTTATTCCCTAACGCGACTATTGAACCGCCGGCGTCGAGCGAGATCCCTCGAATAGCGAGAGCGTCTTGCGAGGTTCTCCCACCAGGAATGGTTTCTGACCAGAATATTCTCAGCGCTGCACTTCCGGCAGCGGCTTGTTCGAGAGGAATCCCGATCAATAGAAACGCTGTGAAGGCTATTAGCTTCGCCATGAAATGACAGAGCTCCTGCAAGGCTTGGTTCCGAAGTCGCAAGGAATATCCGCGCGTCTTCTAAATCCCTTAATGTGCGGTACCGTGCAATATTCGACACCTCATGCGAGGTGATAACGCCCTCACAGAACGGAAGCCCATTCGGCTCAATCAATTCCGGCAGCAAACCAAGCATAGCTCCTCTTTTCCATCGCTCCGTCCACCGACAGCTTCTGGCTGATCTCTACATGTCACGACTGACGGAAATTGACCCACGTGGACGAATTCAAGCGCCGTTGTCGATTGATAGGTGATAAGGATTGAGCCTGCTAGCATTGAGTGTCAGAGAGCCTAGTAAGAGCACTGATGATGCAGATGATTAAAGTAGGGGCGAGCGGTTTGAATCAGCTCCGTGCGTCCTTGAGTCAAGCTGGATTGCCCTACGATGATGTGAGCGATCCGGGACGGCAGTTCTACCGATTCGACGTGGATGGGAAATTGGTTGCTTATGGAGGGTTGGAGGGTACTGGTCCCGATCTCCTACTGCGCTCTTTGGTCGTTTCCGAAGAGCATCGTGGAGCGGGACTGGGTAAAGCGGTGTTGTCGGAACTGGAACAATACGCGGTCTCCCAAGGCGCAGTCCGACTGCATTTGTTGACCCAAAGCGCTGTTAATTTTTTCGCAGCCAGCGGGTACGAACTGCTTGATAGGGATAAGGCGCCTGTCGCAATTACCCAGACAGCTCAGTTCAAGCATTTGTGTCCTTCATCAGCGAGCTACCTGCGGAAAACTTTAAGCGCTCCCCTCCGTGCTGAATGAGCCATCGAAACGTTTCTGGACCATTGCTAGTGTTGGTAGCCAATGCCTGCTTCTGGCCGATTTCTGCTTGTCGTGACAGGCCGGAGTCGACCGATTCTGTTGAAAAAGTCGCACTGCCCAAACTGCCTGATCATTGACTGGTTAAAACGCCTTTTTTGCTCGCTGCTACGTGAAGTCCGAGTCCGGATGCTTCTGCCAAATGTGAAACTTTCAATCTCGGACGCGTACTTTTCCGATGCGCAAACCATCATCGACTTTTTCAACAGAGTCGACCCAAAGCGGTCATTCGTAGAGTCTCTCTTGCAAGGTTGCTCGCTTATTTGCGATGCGAACTCTCGATCCATCCAGTGGTGCAACTCATGACCCTTACAATTTTGCCAGCAACAGTTCTTCGTCCCACATGAGTGATAGCATTTTGATCTAAGCGTTTTTAACTTGCCGGAATTTTCTTGTCTACGCTCGCATTAGCACCTGATATCTCGATCACAACACACAGGTACCAACTGAGGTTAGGTTATGTCCGATGACAGCTATGGGCACAGCAGGGCAAGTATTTTTTTTCCAGTTTTCAGTATATGGCAGACGAAGCTGGTGATTGTGTTGCTTATCCTTTTACTGGTAGCAGTCAGCGCCATTGTGCCCGATACAGCTGAGGGAAGAGTGTGGTTGCTGGTCCAGCAGATGATCTTGGTTGGATACAAGGATATGGGAAGTTTTAGTGAAGGATCAAGTTATAGATTCGTAGTAATGGTTAGTTTTTCTATGGCGGTTATTTTGTCTTGGGTTGCTGCCATTGTCACGTCGTTGACTCGTCTTCATATGCATGCTTTTCAGGCTATTGAGAGAAAAAGCTATTTATCAAGAGTTTTGACTGTTGGGTTCATACTGGTATTCTTGTTACTGCCTATTTTTCAAGAGTTGCCAAATAATGATTTGCACTTCTCATATCATGTGTTTAAGGCGATATGGAAAAGTAGACTATTGATAATCGGGACGAGCGTTGGGTATTTTTTGATCTCTATGGTGCTTTGGGTGCTGGTTTTATTTGAGGTTTCTAATGTTCTGGGTCGGAGGTCGTCAACACGTAGCTGAACTCTGCCATGGCCAAGCAGCGAGTTGCTGACCGTTTGCAGTCGATCGCAACTGGCTGCTTTTGGCCGATTTCTGCCGGTTCCCACCGGCAGCTTTGGGTCCGATAGCGACCGCCAGCCATCAGCCTTGGAACAAGGGAAAGCTTGTCGGGCAGAAAGCCCCCGCTCCGAGACAGAGATATCCGGGCCATTCGAGTAAGACTTCAGCTTGCTGAGAAGACGCGTGATTTGGCGCTCTTCAACTTGGCCATCGACAGCAAGCTGCGTGCCTGTGACTTAATCAAGTTTCGAGTCCGAGACATCGCCCATGGGGAGCATGTGTCGTCACGGGCCATCGTGATGCAGCAGAAAACCCGGCACCCAGTGCAATTTGAAATCACTGAGCAAACCCGAACGGTTCTGGAGGATACCTGGGAATCGAGGTCGATGATGCTCTGGAAATGGCGAAACAGACGGAGGTCTGATCATCCATAGTGACGGTCGATGCTAGACCGTCGCTATCCGACCCGATATAGATAGTCGAAGGGGCAGCTAATAATGAAGTAGTTCACCCATCACGTAATCAAGCCGATAGACAGACTTGTTGAAGTCAACGGCCTCGATATAGCCCGGTAATAAGCAAAAGCCTTCAGAGAATATGTCTGCGCCAGAGGCTTTCCAGATTATGACACCATCCATGGAGAGGCGAGTGATCTCAAGCTCGCCATGTGAAAGGAGAGCACCTTGCTGATTTTCCCAATGGCTGTTTTTGGCCGATGGCTATTCGTGAGAGCCCGTTTTCGACCAGAATCGTCACTCGAAAAAATCATCCGAGCGGCTCCGAAAAAAAACGGCCAATTCCTGCCAGATCAGTTGGCCGTTTTTGACGTAGTCAGTTGAAGAGGAAGTTACTGGTGGTCAGTCAGGTTGAGCGTGTCCTTCCAGAATTTCAAATCCATCATCAAGGGGGGCGTACCCCACGACTTTTCTGGTCCTCTCGATAGAAAGTCGCTTATATCTGTTATCTGAGACCCCGTGGATAACATGAAATCCGCTCAGCTCGGCCTCGACGCAATTTCCAAGTAGTGCGACAACATCCCTGATACTGATAAAAGCAGCTACATCCCTGTGACTGTGGTTTTCCCCTTGGTGAAATATAGCTACGTTTGCAATACGGACTGCGATTGTTGTCATTTGACCATCGTTTGCATACATCGAAGCCAGAGCTTCCCCGAACGCTTTGCTGACCCCGTATAGATTGCCTGGCTTAGGTGCCATACATTCATGTATCTGGACATCCTCTGGATAACCTTCGATAGCCTGGGCGCTGCTCGCAAATATAAAGCGCTTGCAGCCTTGAGCCTTTGCGGCGAATAGCATGTTGTAGGTGCCCACAATATTCACAGGGAGCAGGGAGGTCATGAAGTCGGCGTCTGGGCGAGGGTCAGCAGCTAGATGAATCACTGTGTGTATGCCTTCGCAAGCTTCAAGGCAACTGGCTTGAACGCTGATGTCGAGTGCGAAACGTTGTGCCGATTGCGGAAGTGTTGATACATCTATGTCGGCTAAACGCAAATCTGATTTATCGTAATGCGCTTTCCAAAAAGCGCTGCCGATTCGGCCCGCGGCACCTGTGATTAAAATTTTTCGCGCGTTCATTTCAGCATGTCCTTATGGCGAGCGTCACTGTAGCTTCCCAGCGTCGTGGTCGGGTGACAACCTCCAATGAGAGTAACGAGCGACAACACATCCGCTTCTGGCCGGTTTCTGCCTTCCGCGACCGGCTGAAGCCGACGCAAAGCAGTCCTTGATGTATGTTTGTTGTCGCCATACGTTACTGGCATTCATGGAGGATTCTGACTGATGGCACGCGTGGGATTGATACTGACACCCGGTTTTGCGGACTGGGAATATGCTTTCATTGCTGGAACTGCGTCCCCGTTTTACGGGATCGACGTCAGGTTTTTCGCTTCTGCTACGGGGCAGTTCCGCTCGCAGGGTGGATTGGCTGTAACTGTCGATAGCAGTTTGCAACAATGTCTGGACTGGAAACCGGACGTTGTCGTCGTCATTGGAGGAGTGTTCTGGGAACGTGCAGATGCACCGGATATTCGAGAGTTTCTTCATGCCAGTCGTTCAAGTGGAGCGACAATTGCCGGTATCTGTGGGGGAACGCTGGCACTTGCGAGGGCCGGGCTTCTCGACACGGTTGCTCATACCTCGAACAGCGCTGACTTCTTACGACAAAACGTCGTAGGTTATGAAGGGCACACGCTTTATCGAAACAGTCCAGTAGCTGTGGTTGCAGACCGCATCATAACCGCTCCAGGCCCTGCACCCGTTAGCTTCACCTGCGCAGTGTTCGAAGGTGCCGGGCTATCTTCAGAGATCATTTCTCAGTTCAGGTCAATGTTGGCAGCGGAACATCGGTGACCGCCACGTCCTGCAAAACAGCCGATCAGGAGATGTGTTCGGGTGGCTACTTTTGGCCGATTCTGTTGAAAAATCAGCTCCCCTGTCTGGCCTGCGGCAAAATCTCTGCATTGGCCAGCGGGGAAGCACGCCTGGCTAAAGGCGAAGGCTTTGCCGTGGACGCCAGCAGCATCAAAGCGGATGCGAGCCGGCTACAGAACCTGCGACGGCTGGCCAAATTGATCTCTCAAGGACCGCCTGCCCTGGGATAGGTGCGCCTGCACTCAGCCAAAAACCTCAAACTGACCCATTAACCGAGCAGCAAAGGTCAACGAAGGGCCAGGAAACCACTCAATGTGGTGAGTAGGTTCTCCGGTGGTGGTCCTGCCTGAGTTCATGCGAGCTGAAAATCCGGCTTTTTCAACACAATCGGCCGGTTTCTGCCCTGCGTGAAGTGCAGCAACAGATCATGCCTGGATGTCGGGGGCGGTAAAAAATGATACTGGTTGCAACGGCCATTGCAGCAGGAACTTCAGGGGGTTGGCCAGGTCAATAGCGGCCCTGTATCGCAAATGCCGAACAGCGCTGTGGTCTGTTTTACTGTAGGAGCTGGCTTGCCAGCGAAGAGGCCCGAAAGATCGATGCACAATTCAAGGCCGCCTTTGCTGGCATGCCAGCGTCCGCCCCTGATGCCAACCAAGCGTTTTCTGCCGGGCCTCATCCTGGTGTTCTGCGCCGTCGCGTCGTGTTGTTCCGTCGCTGCGGAGCGAAGAGCGCCCGCGCAAAGCAACAGCGCATCAACCACCCTGATCGAAACAGCCTCGCGGCAGTATGAAAATGGCCAACTGGACCAGGCCGCCGCCACGTTGGAGCGTGCTCTGCATATCCAGCCGAACAATCCCGCGACGCTGCATTACCTCGGTGTGTTGCGTCTTCAGCAGGGGCAGTACCAGCAGGCTGAAACCTTGGCGGCTCGCTCGAACATGCGGGTTGGTCGCAACGTCGAGTTGCGCAACCGCAACTTCCAATTGATCCAGGCGGCGCAGCAGGCCCAATCTTCGGGTGCCCCACCCAATGCCAAAGAGGATCTGGTCGCGGTACAGAAGGGGCTGGAAGAGGAGACCCAAAGGCGCCGCGAAGCAGAAAAGGCCGTTGCTGAACAATCCACTCCGGTCACTGGGCAGGACGCTGGCAACTTCGCTGGCGCAGAGACAGATCGGGTTGCGCAAGCACCGACGGCTGGCAGAGCCGGGCCCGAAGGACAAATGCAAATGGCCAATGTCGAGCCAGGGCGAGCGTACGCTGAGGTTGAGATTCCTCGCGGGCATATGCCGCCTCCGGGCAAATGCCGGATTTGGTTTCCTGATCGTTCGCCGGGGCATCAACCTGCACCCGGCAAATGCAAGAAGCTGCGAGATCGGGTTCCCTCAGGGGCCTATCTGGTGCGCGGTTGAGTTTCCGAGTGTCCACTTCTGGCCGATTACTGCCCTGACGAAAGACGGTAATCGACCTCATGCCACTCTAATTCGGTTCCCGCTGTGGATCGACGCGTAGTAGCGTCGGGGCTCAAGGAACTAAACGGTTTTGACTGCCAAAGCTTTTTGCCGACGATACAGAATCGTCGTCGCCGTGAACCCGCACACCGCCGCGAACATCAGCCAGTAGGCAGGTGATGCCTTGTCGCCCGTGGCCTGGACAAGCAGCGTCGAGATTGCCGGGGTAAAACCGCCAAACACCGCGGTGGCCAAACTGAAGGCCAGTGAAAACCCGACTACCCGCACGTTCTGTGGCATGACTTCGGTCAGTGCCGCGACCATGGCCCCGTTGTAAATCCCAAAGAAGAATGAGAAGTACAGCAGAACAGCGAGCAGTCGTTCGAAACTCGCCGCCTCTGCCAGCCAGTGCATGGCGGGATAGGCGGTGAAGATGCACAGCAACGATATCGCCAGCAACAGTGGCCGACGGCCAATGCGGTCGGAGACGGCGCCGCCGATAGGCAGCCAGATAAAGTTGCTGATGCCGACCAGCAGTGTGACCACCAGGCTGTCGGTGGTACTCAGGTTCAGTACTGTCCTGCCAAACGTCGGTGTGTAGACCGTAATCAGGTAGAACGTGGTGGTGGTCATGGATGCCAGCAAGCCGCCCGCCAGTACGGTGCGCCAGTTGTCACGCATCGAGCGAAAAACTTCGCGAGTTGTTGGGCGATGGCTGCGAGCTGTGAAGGCAGTGGTTTCTTCCAGTGAGCGGCGAATAATGAAAATGAACGGGATGATCACGCAGCCAATGAAGAACGGAATACGCCAGCCCCAATCGGCAATTTCAGCAGCTTGCATCGTGGCATTGATGGTGTAGCCCAACGCGGCCGCGACGACGATCGCCACCTGTTGGCTGGCCGATTGCCAACTGGTGTAGAAACCGGTGTGACCGGGGGTGGAAATTTCCGCCAGGTACACCGAAACACCGCCCATTTCCGCGCCGGCGGAGAAGCCCTGTAGCAGCCTGCCCAACAACACCAGAATCGGTGCCGCCACGCCGATGGCGGCATAGCCCGGCACCAGGGCGATCAATACGGTACCGGCGGCCATGATCGACAGCGTCACGATCAGCCCCTTGCGACGGCCCACCTTGTCGATGTACGCCCCCAACACAATGGCGCCTAACGGACGCATCAGGAATCCGGAACCGAATACCGCGAAGGTCATCATCAGCGAGGCAAACTCGCTGGTGGCTGGAAAGAAAGTCCGGGAGATGTAGGTCGCGTAGAACCCGAACAGAAAGAAGTCGAACTGCTCGAGAAAGTTACCACTGGTGACCCGCAAAATGGCGCCCAATTTGGACCCCTTGGCTCGGGTTGTTGCCGTTGTCGTTTTCATCATGGCTACCGTTATGCTCACTATTGTTTTTGGAATGAGTGCTTTAACCGTCAGTCGCCGCTGGCGTTGATCGGGTTGGGTTGACGCTTCTCGATGGCGTGTTTGAGCAGCGCTGCGCTGCGGAATATTCCATGGGCGAATTTGCTGTAGGGCATGGTCAAGAAGAACGCCATGACCAGGCCGAGATGGATAGCCAACATCAAGCCCAAGACGCTGGTTTCACGCAAAGCCAGTAGCGCCAGGCCGCTTGCGCTGACCAGAAACAGCAGCGCGATGAAGCCGCGATCCATGGGTTTTTGGTTCTCATCGCCGTGCGCAGGGTTGCGACGCAGGTTCAGCCAAAGAAGACCCGCCGGGCCGATCAGCAGGCCGATGCCACCGGTAATACCCAGCATCACCGGCAAGCTGAAGACCGGATAAGGCGCCGACCACTTCAGCAGGTAGTGAAAGAGCGTGGCGACACCGGTGGCGGCGAAGCACAGCATGAAGCCGTAGAAGGTGACGTGGTGGAATCGGCGTCGCCACAAGGTGAATTGATCGTCAGCGTTGTTGCAGCCTTCGCCATGGCCGCCGTCCAGGTATTCGAGTTTCGCGACGTTGGCCGTAGCCTCCAATGCAGCGGACGTTTTCAACGGCAGTGGTGCTGCGACCGGTGAAACGTTGCGCCAGAAGCGCCGTACGCCCATGGTCAGGGCAAGTACCGCAAAGCCAAACACTGAGCCGAACATCAGCGCCAGGGTGTTATGCGGGAAAATCCTGTAGAAGTTGCCCCCGGGAATGGTCGTGAACAGGTTGCCCATAAGCATCAGGGTCAGGCATAAAAACAAGGCCAGTCCCCCACCGGAAGCCAGCGCCAGGGTCAGGCCGTTGCGCTGATACAACTTGCCCATCACTCGCGGCCAGGCGTATTCGGCGTAAGTATCCAGGCGCACTTTGGCCATGGCTTTGGGTATGTTGACGTCGAATTCGTGTGGGGCGGCGTACTGACAGGCGTGCAGGCACGCGCCGCAGTTATGGCACAAGTTCGCCAGGTAATGGATGTCGGCCTGAGTGAATTCCAGGCGCCGGGTCATCGCCGGAAATACCGCGCAAAAGCCTTCGCAATAACGGCAGGCATTGCAGATGGTCATCTGCCGCTGGACTTCACTTTCGTCAAGATTCAACACCGGGATCAACCCGCCCGACGCTTGGGGATCAAACAGTTGCATGTCGAGACTCCGTGTTTGCAGATGAAACGCCATAGCCCACCGAAGCGGCCGCCTGCACACCGGCGATGCGGCCAAACGCGGTACCGATGGCCATGCCGATGCCGGCGGTGTAGCCCTTGCCCAGAACATTGCCGGCCATCATTTCTCCCGCGACGAACAGGTTGGGGCTCGCTTTGCCGTTGAAATGCACGGCAGCGGTTTCGTCGGTGGCGAGGCCGAGGTAGGTGAACGTGACGCCCGGTTTAAGCGGGTAGGCGTAGAAGGGTGGTTTCACCAATGGCCGCGCCCAATGGGTTTTGGCGGGCATCAGTCCTTGGGTGTGGCAGTCGTCCAGCGCCGTGTGATCGAAAGTGCCAACGCGGCAGGCGCTGTTGTACTCCTCGACAGTCTTGACGAATTGTTCCTGAGGCAGCTTCAACTGGCGGGCAAGGTCTTGCAGAGTATTGGCGCTGGTTCCGGGAAAGACCGGCGGCATGAAGCGGCCGATGGCTTGTTGATCGATGATCGAATACGCCTGCTGACCGGGTTGCCCGGCCACCAGACGCCCCCAGATCGCATAACGTTTTGGCCAGAAATCCTCACCTTCGTCGTAGAAGCGTTCGCCATCACGATTGACCACCACACCCAGCGATACGCAGTCGATTCGGGTGCAGATGCCGCCGTCGTAGAGTGGCGCACGGGCATCAATCGCGACCATGTGTGCTTGCGTCGGATCGCCGATCACATCTGCGCCAAGGTCGAGCATGCGCCGTAGCAAAATACCGGTGTTGAATCGGGTGCCCCGGATCAGGAAATTGTCCGATGGCCATTCACCGCGTTCATTCTGACCCCAGGCTTCGCGCAGCCATTCACGATTGGATTCGAAGCCGCCAGCCGCCAACACGCAGGCCCGGGCTTCAATGCGTTCTGCGGCGAAACGCTGACCATCGACCTCATGTTCGCCCACATGGGCGGCGACGAATTTCCCCTCATCCAGCTCGATGTCGGTCACTTGCGCGTTGTAGCGAACTTTTACACCCAGGCGCTCGGCGCTGCGGAAATACGCATTGACCAGCGCTTTGCCGCCGCCCATAAAAAATGCATTGGTCCGCGCCACGTGCAGCGCGCCGGACAGCGGTGGCTGAAAATGCACGCCGTGTGAACGCATCCAGTCGCGGCAAGAAGACGATGCCCGAATTGCAATGCGTGCAAGCTTTTCATCCGTGAGACCACCGGTGACCTTCAACAGGTCTTGCCAGTATTCTTCTTCCGGATAGGCATCGATCAGCACGTCCTGCGGTTCGTCGTGCATGCACCGCAGGTTACGGGTGTGTTGGGAGTTGCCACCGCGCCAGATTTTCGCAGAGGCTTCCAGCAGCATCACGCTGGCGCCTGCTTCGCGCGCCATCAGCGCGGCGCACAAGGCAGCGTTGCCACCCCCTATGATTAAGACATCGATCATTATCGCTCCTCGATTTGCAAGGAAGCGGGAACGAAGTGCTCCTTGCGAGTGGGGAGAACGATAGGGTGGGGAAGGAGGGGCCGAAAGGCTGCTTTTGACGCGGGGTGTTTAGTTTTTCTAAAGGCTTTGCCTTCAGGAGAGACTTATGTGTCCGGGGTAGAAGGAGGATTACGCGTCTATCTCTTCTATCCATGTAGCTCCAGGCCACTGTTTGTCGACGACCAACTGTCGTGCCACATCGACGATGACCAACCGCGTTGCCAGCGCCGCCGGAGAGAGTTCGTCGTCAGCCAGCGTCGCCAGAAGATTACGCCGGCCCACATGGGGATCGGCAATCCTGATCAGTGAAAGTCCGGACCCGTCTTTCAATGCAGCGGCCGCCCCCGGTTGTATCGTTGCCGCATGACCGGCCCGAACGGCGTTCATCAAAACAGCGAGACCGTCGACTTCCATAATGACGTTGGGTGTCAGCCCGACCCGCTCGAACGCGCTCATCAATGCCGAGCGCAATCCATGTTGCGCGCTGGGCATCACCAGCGGCAGGCCGCCAAGGTCGGCTAACTGCACGCTGTCACCAGAAGGCGCTTGAGGCAGGCTGGGCGAGGCAATGACAAACAGCTGTTCATCCAGCAGCGCCGTCACGCTCCAGCGTTTACCCCCTTCGAGCTGGAACAGGATGGCCAGGTCAATTTGCCGTGCGTTGAGCTGCGCCGCCAAGTGGCCGGAAAGCATTTCCACCAAATGCAGTTGTATGTCCGGATAACGCGCACGCATTGCGTTGATCAACGGTAACGCGAGCACCGTCGCGGTAGTCGGTGGTAAGCCGACGCTGACATAACCGCTCATTCGCCCGCGATGGGCGGCCATGATTGCGTTTTCCGCCTGGCGTAGCGTCAATTGGGCATGGTGTAAAAACGCAAGTCCGGCGCTAGTGGGCGTCACGCCGGTAGAGGTTCGATTCAGGAGGCGGGTGCACAGTTCGCTTTCCAGCTTGGAGATTTGCTGACTGAGGGCTGACACACCAACGTCCAGTTCAAGTGCCGCGCGCCCCAGGCTGCCAAGCTCGATGATTTTTACGAAATAGCGCAGTTGTCTCAATTCCAATGTGGCTGCTCCCCGCGAATTTGTTATTCAAATACCTGAACGATTGCCACGCAAGTTACGAAGCCCGAAGAGGCAGCATTGTCGCAGATTTGGGTTGATCGTTGACCGTTGAGCGCTTTGTCGAGGACTGGTAGCGGTTGACCCGAAGCTGTCATCGAGACTGTGGATCACTGATCCTGTACTTCATACCAGGGCGCGTTGGACGTCACTTCTACATGTTGCTGCTTGTCGGTAGTAAAGGTTGTGTCTAGCGAACCCAGCGCTATAGGTATCCAGTCTGCGTATCCACCCCGGCTTTGCGACCAGAACAGCGATGACCCGCACTGGCCGCAGAACTGACTAAGCACAGATTCTGACGAGCGGTAAGTCGTGATGCACTCCGCGCCCTGGATGATATGCAGGTCAGTTCGCAGCACGCTGCTACGTGGAATCCAAGTCCGGAAGCCTCTGCCAAAAGTAAAGATTTCAACCTAGGACGCGTACTTTTCTGATATGCAAACCATGGCTGACTTTTTCAACAGAATCGGCCGATGGCTGCCTGTCGCGCAAGGCAGCTACACAACTGAAAGCAGGCGCTCGCTGAAAATCCGCTGGTTGTAAAAGCTGACTTTCACCACAAGCTGCTCAATCGCAGGATTTTACGAATACGTTCACAGTCGACCTTTCATTCGATTCTGAAGCAACAAAGGCTGCCTGCTTAACCCCGACTGCTTACACCACTCCAGTGCAGTCACACCAAACCAGCGATGAAACGCACGCGAGAACGTGCTGACATCGGCGTAACCCAGCAGCTGTGCCACTTGCGTCAGGCTGATCGTCGGGACTTGCAGGTAATTGCGTACCAATTGCTGGCGTGTGTCATCCAGCAACCGCTGAAAAGACGTACCTTCTTGAGCCAAGTGGCGTTGCAAGGTCCGCGGGTTGACGGCCATGCAGTCAGCCACTCTTTCGATCGTCGCACGACCGCCAGGCAACAGATTGCGCAGCAATTGCATGACATAGCCCGGCGTCTCGTCTGCTGACAAACGCTCCATGCCCGACAGATGTTGAGCGATGAGTTGATGCAGGGTTTCGCTGGCGCAATCCAGCGGCTGCGCGAGCACGCAAGCGTCGAACAGCAGTCCGGTGTACGCTGCAGAGAAGGTCGGCGTGATGCCCAGCACCTGCCGATAGACGAACTCGCCGGCAAGGGGCGCATGACGGAGCATTACCGCCTCGGGCTGCCATTGGTCCCCGACCAAGGTCCGCATCAGTTGCATACCGACACCACACGCCAACTCTTCTGCCTGTGGCAGTCCGGCCATTGTCGTTTCATCTGTCTGGTAACTGAGCACGGCAACGCCGTCGACAACCTCGAGGTCAATTTGCGCTGATCCGTTGTACAACGAGAAATTGGCGCGCAGCTCAAACAACGCATCGCCGATGGTTCGAGTGTTGTGAATCAGGAAAAAAATATCACCGAAAACGTCTACCCCTTGATAGAGCCCGAATTCCAGGCCGAACAACGGGTTATTCGAAACCTGTTGGCACAGCTCCAGCAAGCCGCAATAGTGCTGGAAGGACAGGATATCTTCCGGAGGATGCAGCGAAGCCACGGGCAATGAGGCCTGGCGCAGCATCCGGTTCGGGTCCAAGCCCTGACTGCGGGCGAATTGATCGAATCCTGCAAGGCTGAGGGCACGAATAAAAGGATTGGATGCCATTTCTATCACCGAGGGATTTGATACTTATGCTGCTTCCACTTTTGCGGACTGATGCCGTTCCAGCGAGTGAAAGCCCGGGAGAATGTACTCAGATCGGCGTAACCCAACAGACTTGCCAGTTGCGTCAGGCTGATAGATGAGTCGCTGAGGTAACGCGCGGCCATTGCCTGACGCGTGTCGTCCAACAGTTTCTGAAATCCTGTGCCTTGCGCCATAAGATAGCGTTGCAGGGTGCGCGGGCTGATCATCATGTGCTCGGCAATCTGACCAATCGCGACCTGGCCATTGGCAAGCTTGCTGCGCAACAGCTTTTGCACGTAAGAGGGCAGCTCTTGCAGAGTCACGCGGGCCAGCTCATCGATGTGTTGCTGGGCCAATTGCTGACACCTGACGTCCGTCGCTTCCAGAGGTATCGCTAGCAATGATTCATCGAACACCCACGCATTGACGGGGCAATCGAAGCGCGGCAACACACCCAGTAGTGCACGGTAGGCGCTGCGATTTGCCACGCAACAATGGCGCAACATCAGGCCTCGCGGTTGCCAGGCGTGCCCCAGCAGTTCGCGGAGCAAGCACGCTGCTATCCCCATCGCCAACTCCACCGTCTGACGCACCGAGGCCAACGCTCCATCGGTGATTTCATACAGGAGCAGCGCGTTGCCAGCCTGACGTTCAAGGCGCACTTGCGCGCCGTCGCTATGAACATGGAAATAGCGGGTCAGTAGATTCAGCGCCTCGCCAACGTTGTCGGTGCAGCGCATGGCGTAGAGCAGGGTGCCGAGACTATGCGTGCCCTGGCGTAAGCCGAACTGCAAGCCGAACAAGGGATTGTTCGAATGCACCGCACACAACTCGATCAAGGCATTGAACTGGGCGCCGGAAAGTTGCGCGTCCAGCAGGTCTACAGGCAGATGAACCTCAGCCAGCGCCGAATCCGGATCGATGCCCTGACTGACAGCGAACTCCTTGAACCCTAGCAGAGCAGTACCGCGGACAGTGGACATCATCTCGATCCCCCGAATGAAGCACAGCCTGTGGCCAAGGGAGCACTGGCACGATTTGCAAAATCTCTGGCGCGATCTGCAAAGCGTTCACCCTGGTCCCGAGACCAGACTTGAACCACCAATAACAAAAGACCTGCGTTTGGCCCAAGGCTGGACGATGGAGGTATTCGATGCGTCGGTTCCTGTTCGCTTTCCTGGTGGTCGCGCTGATTTCGGGTGCGCTTTATTTTCAACCTCGGCCCGCTGGCCACACTGTTTTTCATCATTCCAATCACCCACCGGTTGCCAGCATCAGCGATGCCTTTACGCATTTCTGAGGACTAAAGCGTTCTCTCCTGCGCAGAGGAGTGCTGGCGGAACTCACTGCCAGACAACGCTCCATGCAGGAACATCTGCTCCAGTGTTCGTGCTGAATCAGCATTGGCGGCACGTCCGCGCTGTTCGGCATCCACCAGGCCATAGACCAGTGTGATGAAAAGCTCGGTAAAAATCGCCGCAGTGATGTCGATGCGAAACATCCCTTTTTTCTGGCCTCTCAAGAAAAACCCATCCAACGCCTCCAGGTAAAACTGCCAGCGTGTGTCACCCCGTTCGAAGTCGAGGAAGTCAGGGCGGTATTGCGCCATCAAAAAGGCAAGTAATTCACGATGGACCAGGTGCTCCCGGATCAATCGGCGTAGCGCGTCCAACGGTTCCAGGTGCTGCAAACCGGCGCTGCGGATAATCAGATTGAGCGTGCCCTCGGCGTATTTCTCCAGTCGCTGTCCCAGGTTTTCCCGTGTTCCACAGTAACGGTGCAGGGTCGCCTTGCTCACACCTGCCAATTGCGCCAGCTCCTTCATCGTCGCCCGCGGCCGGTTGACGACCGCCACGGTCAGCGACTTGAGCAGATGTTCATCATGGGAAGTCGGGTTCATCACCAAGCCTCAAGCGATGCTCATATAAGGTTCGTATATTTCTCATATGAGACAATATTGACTCATTAGAGTTTCGAAAGTAGCATTCGCGCCAAATTCAATCAAGCTTTGGGTGAGTTATGGACAGTTTGCGTGCAGTAGGGATGGCGGGCTCGCTGGCAGCAGCCATTGCGCTGGCGGGATGTGGGCCGGCGAATGATCAAGCAGGTGTGGCCGAAGTGGCGCGCCCGGTACCAGTATTGGCGGTGAAGACTGAGCCTCTGGCGCTGACTTCGGAGCTACCGGGCAGGGTGGAACCCATGCGGGTTGCGGAGGTGCGTGCACGGGTGCCTGGCATCGTGATGCAAAAGCGTTTTGAAGAGGGCGCTGACGTCAAAGCCGGAGACCTGCTGTTCCAGATAGACCCGGCACCGCTCAAAGCGGCTTTATCGCGCGCCGAGGGTGAGTTAGCCCGAACTCAGTCCGTCGTGCTTGAAGCGCAGGCGCGGGTCAAACGCTATGAACCGTTAGTGAAGATCGAGGCGGTCAGCCAACAGGATTTCGACAGTGCCATGGCCGATCTGCGCAGCGCTCAGGCGGCCACCCGTTCGGCCCAGGCCGACCTGCAAAGCGCCCGCTTGAACCTCGGTTATGCTTCGGTGACCGCACCGATTTCGGGTCGCGTCGGCCGCGCGCTGGTGACCGAAGGTGCCTTGGTTGGCCAGGGCGACGCGACATTGATGGCGCGAATTCAGCAACTTGATCCGGTCTATGTCGATTTCACCCAGTCGGCCGCTGATGCACTGCGTCTGCGCGAGTCGCTCAAGGACGGGAAACTCTCCGCCACCGACAACAAGGCGCTGTCGATTCGCGTCGACGGCACCGCATACGAGCGCCAGGGCGCACTGATGTTTACCGACGTCGCGGTGGATCGCGGCACGGGGCAGGTGTCGTTGCGCGGCAAGTTCGCCAATACCGACGGCGTCCTGTTGCCGGGCATGTTTGTACGCGTGCGCACGCCACAAGGCACTGACAACCAGGCCATTCTTGTGCCGCAACGTTCAGTGCAACGCGGCAGCGATGGCGTTGCACAGGTGATGGTGGTCGGCGTAGACGACCGGGTCGAGTCACGCAATGTGGTCACCGGTGCCATGCAGGGTTCGCGCTGGCAGATCAATGAGGGATTGAAGGCGGGCGACCAGGTGATTGTCGGCGGACTTGCCGGTCTGCAACCGGGTGCCAAGGTCGCACCTGTTCAGCCCCACGCCCAGGCTCAGTCGCCTGAGTCGAAACAGTAAGGGCGCAGTCGCCGCGAGGATATTCCGATGTCTCAGTTTTTCATCAAACGCCCGAATTTTGCCTGGGTGGTGGCGTTGTTCATCTCTCTGGCCGGTCTGCTGGTCATCCCGATGCTGCCGGTGGCGCAGTATCCCAACGTTGCGCCGCCGCAGATCAAGGTGACGGCGACCTATCCCGGTGCCTCGGCTAAAGTGCTGGTGGACTCGGTCACCAGCGTGATCGAGGAGTCGCTCAATGGTGCCAAGGACCTTCTCTATTTCGAGTCGACCAACAACTCCAACGGCATCGCCGAGATTGCGATTACGTTCCAGCCCGGCACTGATCCGCAGCTCGCCCAGGTTGACGTGCAAAACCGCCTGAAAAAGGCTGAAGCACGCATGCCGCGAGCTGTGCTCACCCAAGGGCTGGAGGTGGAGCAGACCAGTGCCGGTTTCCTGCTGATCTATGCGCTCAACTACAAGGAAGGCACCCAGCACAGTGATACGACCGCTCTGGGTGACTATGCCGCGCGCAACATCAACAACGAACTGCGCCGGGTGCCGGGTGTCGGCAAGCTGCAATTCTTCTCCTCTGAAGCAGCCATGCGCGTCTGGATCGACCCGCAGAAACTGGTGGGTTACGGGCTGTCCATCGACGACGTGAGCACAGCCATCCGCGGGCAGAACGTGCAGGTGCCGGCCGGCAGCTTCGGCAGTACACCGACCAGCAGCCAGCAGGAACTGACTGCCACGCTGGCGGTGAAAGGTACTCTGGATAATCCGGAGGAATTCGCACGCATCGTTCTGCGCGCCAACGAGGACGGCTCGACGGTCAAACTGGCGGATATCGCCCGCGTGGAAGTCGGCCAGGAGAGTTACAACTTCAACTCGCGTCTGAACGGCAGACCGGCGGTGGCCGCGGCGATCCAGTTATCTCCCGGCGCCAACGCGATCCAGACCGCGACGGCAGTCAAGGAACGCCTGGCCGAACTGTCGGCCTACTTTCCGGACGATGTGGAATATTCCGTGCCCTATGACACTTCGCGTTTCGTCGATGTCGCTATCGAGAAGGTGATCCACACCTTGATCGAGGCAATGGTGCTGGTATTCCTGGTGATGTTCCTGTTCCTGCAGAACATCCGCTACACGTTGATCCCGTCGATTGTGGTGCCGGTGTGTCTGCTGGGCACGCTGCTGATGATGTACCTGCTGGGCTTCTCGGTGAACATGATGACCATGTTCGGCATGGTGCTCGCGATCGGCATTCTTGTGGACGACGCTATCGTAGTGGTGGAGAACGTTGAACGGATCATGGCCGAGGAGGGGCTGTCACCGGTCGACGCCACGGTCAAAGCGATGGGGCAAGTATCGGGAGCGATCATCGGCATCACCCTGGTGCTGTCGGCGGTGTTCATGCCACTGGCGTTCATGTCCGGCTCGGTGGGTGTGATCTACCAGCAGTTCTCGGTGTCGCTGGCGGTGTCGATTCTGTTCTCGGGCTTCCTGGCGCTGACGTTCACTCCGGCGCTGTGTGCCACGTTGCTTAAACCGATTCCTCATGGACACCACGAGAAACGCGGTTTCTTCGGTGCCTTCAACCGTGGCTTTGCCCGGCTCACCGAGCGTTACTCGATCCTGAACAACGGGCTGGTGTCGCGTGCCGGCCGGATGATGTTGGTGTACGTGGGCATCATCGCGATGCTCGGTTACTTCTATCTGCGCTTGCCGGAGTCGTTTGTGCCCGTGGAGGACCAGGGCTACATGATCGTCGACGTCCAGTTGCCGCCGGGCGCAACCCGTACCCGTACCGAAGCCACCGGTGAACAACTGGAGCGGTTCCTCGCTTCCCGTGAAGCGGTTGCCTCGACGTTCCTGGTGTCGGGCTTCAGTTTTTCCGGGATGGGCGATAACGCGGCACTGGCATTCCCGGTGTTCAAGGACTGGTCGCTGCGTGGTGAAGATCAATCGGCCATGGCGGAAGTCATGGCGCTGAACGAGCAATTTGCCGTGACCAACGACGGCGCAGTGATGGCGGTGCCTCCGCCACCGATTGATGGCCTGGGCAACTCCGGTGGTTTTGCACTGCGCCTGCAGGATCGCGCCGGCCTGGGCCGCGAAGCATTGATCGCAGCCCGCGACCAGTTGCTCGGGCAGGCCAACGGCAACCCGAAAATCCTCTACGCAATGATGGAAGGCCTGGCCGAGTCGCCGCAATTGCGGGTGGTGATCGACCGCGACAAGGCCCGTACCCTGGGCGTGAGTTTCGAGTCGATCAGCGGTGCATTGTCAGCCGCGTTCGGTTCGGAGGTGATCAACGACTTCACCAACGCCGGCCGTCAGCAGCGTGTGGTGGTGCAGGCCGAGCAGGGCGACCGGATGACCCCGGAAAGTGTGCTCAAACTGTACGTGCACAACAGCGCGGGCAATCTGGTGCCGCTCAGCGCCTTCGTCACCACCCATTGGGAAGAAGGTCCGGTGCAACTGGTGCGTTACAACGGTTATCCGTCGATCCGGATCGTCGGTGACGCCGGGCCGGGATACAGCACCGGTGAAGCCATGGCGGAAATGGAGCGAATCGCCGCGCAATTGCCGGCGGGTTTCAGCTACGAGTGGACCGGCCTGTCGTATCAGGAAAAGGTCTCCAGCGGTCAGGCAACACAACTGTTCGCGCTCGCGATCCTCGTGGTGTTCCTGTTGCTGGTCGCACTTTATGAAAGCTGGGCTATTCCCCTGACCGTGATGCTGATCGTGCCGATCGGTGCCATCGGTGCGGTACTCGCGGTGATGGTCGCCGGCATGCCCAATGACGTGTACTTCAAGGTTGGCCTGATCACCATCATCGGTCTGGCAGCGAAGAACGCAATCCTCATCGTCGAGTTCGCCAAAGAACTCTGGGAGAAGGGTTACAGCCTGCGCGACGCTGCCATCGAGGCCGCACGCCTGCGCTTTCGGCCGATTGTCATGACCTCCATGGCTTTCATCCTCGGTGTCGTGCCACTGGCGTTGGCAACCGGGGCTGGGGCTGCGAGTCAGCGTGCAATCGGTACCGGTGTGATCGGCGGCATGCTCAGCGCGACTTTGCTGGGTGTGTTGTTCGTACCGATCTGTTTTGTCTGGGTGCTGTCGATGCTGCGTAGTAAACCGGCACCCACTGAACAACCCGCTTTGACTCAGGAGTGACTCATGCGTATTTCAGCTTTTTCTACGCTGGTGATCGCCATGCTGTTGGGCGGTTGCTCGTTGGCGCCCACTTATGAGCGGCCCGTTGCGCCGGTTGCGGATAACTGGGCGGGTGAGTCGACGAAGCAGGGCAGTCCGATCAACCAACTGGTGTGGCAGACGTTTATCGTCGATCCCGACATGCGCCGCCTGGTGGTGATCGCTCTGGATAACAACCGCTCACTGCGTCAGACGCTTCTGGATATCGAGCAGGCCCGGGCGCAATACCGCATCCAGCGCGCCGACCGAGTACCGGGGTTGAATGCCAACGCAGCGGGCAATCGTCAGCGCTTGCCGGCGGATCTGGCTAACAACGGCCGGCCGGGAGTTACCAGTGACTATCAGGTCGGCCTGTCGCTGCCTGAATACGAGCTGGATCTGTTCGGCCGGGTGAAGAGCCTCAGTGACTCCGCGTTGCAAGAGTACCTGGCCACCGAAGAAGGCGCCCGTGCAGCGCAGATCGCACTGATCGCCGAAGTTAGCCAGACTTATCTGGTTCACGATGGCGCTCAGCGTCGCTTGGATCTGACCCAACAGACCTTGACCAGCCGTGAGTACTCGTTCGCGCTGATCAGCCAGCACCGTTCGAACGGCACGGCGACTGCACTGGACTACCAGGAAGCGTTGGGGTTGGTGGAGCAATCACGCGCAGAACAGGAAAGCAATCTGCGTCAGAAACAGCAGGCCTTCAACGCGCTGGTGTTGTTGCTCGGCACCAAGGACGCGGCGAAGTCGATTCCCGACCGACTGCAGACGGAGCCGATGCTGGTTCAGGACATCACACCTGATACCACGTCGACGCTGATCGAGCGCCGACCGGACATTCTCGCCGCCGAGCATCGACTTCAGGCGCGCAATGCCGATATCGGCGCTGCACGTGCGGCGTTCTTTCCGCGCATCAGTCTGACGGGCAGTTTCGGCACTTCCAGCGCGCAAATGTCCGGTTTGTTCGACGGTGGCTCTCGATCTTGGAGTTTTGTGCCGAACTTGTCGCTGCCATTGTTTGATGCCGGCCGCAACAGTGCAGGGCTGAGTCTGGCCGAAGCCCGCAAGGACTCGGCGGTGGCAGCGTATGAGGGCACGATTCAGACGGCATTTCGCGAGGTCGCCGATGCACTGGCCGCCACCGACACTTTGCGCCGGGAAGAGGCGGCCCGACGCGCGCTGGTCAACACCAGCCGCGAGACGCTGAAACTGGCCAAGGCCCGTTATGAAGGTGGCATTGACAGTCACCTGCGTTACCTCGATGCCCAGCGCACCAGCTTCGTCAACGAGACGGCCTTTATCGAGGTCAGCACTCAGCGGCAGATTGCCTTGGTCGATTTGTTCCGCTCGCTGGGCGGGGGATGGTCATCGCAAGCAATGGCCAGATAAGACGCTGGCAAGTGCTCCTTGGGTTGGCGCACCCAACCTGTTTTTTAGCCCCGTGAACCGTCAGGTCGCGGGGCTCTTTATTTGGAGGAACGAGGAGTGGGGATTATTGGGGGCGTACTACGCCGGCAGCGCCATGCAAGAACATCTGCTCCAGCACATTGGCTGAGTTGGCACTGGCCGCGCGCCCACGGCGCTCCGCATCGACCATGCCGAAGATCATGGTCAGGAACAGTTCCGTGAAGACTGCTGCGGTGATATCGATGCGGAAGGCACCCAATTGTTGGCCGCGCAGAAAGAACGCATCAAGGGCATCGGCATAAGATTGCCAACGGTCCCCCTCACCATTTACCGGGAAGGTGTCCGGGCGATATTGAAAGAGCAGGAAAACCAGCATTTCACGATGCGCCAAATGCTCATTGATCAGACTACGCAGCGCCTGCACCGGCTCGCTGTGCAACAGGTCGGTCGTGGTGGTGATCTGGTTCAGCACCGTCTCACCGTGGCTTTCCATCATCTGCACCAGGTTGTCACGGGTGCCGCAAAAGCGATGCAACGTAGCCTTGCTCACGCCAGCAGCTTCAGCCAGTTCCTTGAGCGTCGCCCGCGGGCGATCAACGATGGCCAGGGCCAGCGCCTTGATGAGTCTTTCGTCTTGGGGAGTCAGGGACATCAGTCGGTCTCGGATCGAATTTCAATGCCGGGAATTGTGCAGGAAAAGCTCATTGCTGCAACGAAAACCACAGAACATGAGTAAATTACTTCATCTGAGACATTATTTACTCAGTTGTTGGCTTTCAAATTTGCCCGGGTTCCGAAGCATTTGAATGTCATGAATTGCAAAATACATGGCGTGATCTGCCAAGCTTTTGCATCGGCCGTTATCCAGAATCGAAACCCTCAATAACAAAAGACACTGCATTTGGCTCCTGCCAAATGACGGAGGTTTTCGATGCGCCCGTTTCTCTTTTCCTGCCTGGCCGTGACCCTCGTCTTTCTCGCCGTCTACTCCATCCATTGCTTCTACTCGTTGGGTGACAACGGTGTTTTCAGCCCGGTGATTTCGAATCTGGTGGCGCCGTCCCATCCGAGTTATCCCGTTGTCAGCATCGGTGAAGTCTTCCGGCGTTTTTGATAATTCGCCGATTGACGACCTGCCTGACACCCATTCAATACCTTGGAAATTCCAGTAAGGGACATCCAATGTGCGACTTGATCCACTACCGTGTCGAAGACGGCTTGGCTTTGATCGGCCTGAACCGTGCACCTGTTAACGCACTCGACCGGTCGCTGCGTGTGGCCCTCATCGAGGCCTGCGAGCGCGCTGCCGCCGACATCACCGTGGGGGCCGTCGTTCTTTATGGCGCGCAGGGGCTGTTCAGTGCCGGTGCCGATATCGAGGAGTTCGGCACCGAGGCCTGTTTCGCCGAACCCAACTTGCCTGGCACCTTGACTCGCCTGAGCGCGATCCATAAACCACTGGTTGCCGCGATTGGCACGTTGGCATTGGGTGGAGGACTGGAGTTGGCTCTGGCCTGTGGCTATCGGATTGGTGCGCCGGGCGCCCGACTGGGGTTGTCGGAAATCAATCTGGGCCTGTTGCCCGGCGCTGGCGGAACCCAGCGCCTGCCCAGGCTGATCGGAGCCGAATCGGCATTGAACCTGATCCTTTCTGGCGAACAGATCGATGCCGAGCGCGCTCGCATGTTAGGCATCCTTGACCGCATCGCCGCCAGCGCCGAACAGTTGCTGGATGAAGCGTGTGCTTATGCCAATGAACTGATCGACTCCTGTGCCCCGGCGCGGCCAGTAGAAGCCTGGCCAAAACCCGCCGAGGATCTACCGGATGATTTCCTTGCGCGTTACCGCGTGGAACACGAACCCCGCTGGAAAAGCCGACTGGCGCCACGTCTGGTGCTTTGTGCGTTGGAGGCTGCCTGTCTGTTGCCGATGAAAGAAGGGTTGGTGCGGGAATTGACGCTTTTCAAGCAGGCTGAAGCATCACGTCAGTCAAGAGCGCTACGCCATGTGTTCTTGGCAGAGCGGGAAGCACAGCGAACTCCGTCGATCGTGCCTGCCGACGCACTGCGCAAGATCGACAAGGTCGCGGTGATCGGTGCCGGCACCCTCGGTGGGGGCATCGCTATGAGTTTCGCCGATGTCGGCATTCCCGTGGCATTAATGGATCTCGATGGTCGCACTCTGGATCGCGGCTTAAGGCGGGTTCGTGAAAACTATCAACGGAGTGTCAAGCGCAGAAAACTGACCGCAATACAAATGCAGCAGCGGATGGAACTGTTGTTCGGCACTCTCGACTACGCAGACTTGTTCGACGCGGACCTGATAATCGAGGCAGTGTGCGAAAAGATGGAAACCAAGCAACAGGTGTTTCTCGCTTTGGAGAAAGTCTGCAAGCCGGGCGCCATTCTCGCGACCAACACCTCGTCGCTGGATATCGCCGCGCTCGCGGCGACTATCTCCCGTTCGCAAGATGTAATCGGCCTGCATTTCTTTAGCCCGGCCAACGTTATGCGCTTGGTGGAAATTGTACGTTGTCAGGCCACGGCACCGGACGTGGTGGCAAGCGTCGTGGACATCGCCAGGCGCATCGGCAAGCTCCCGGTGATTTCGGGAAACGGCGCAGGTTCCATCGGCAATCGCATGCTCGAACCTTATGCCCGCGAAGCCCATCGACTGGTACTGGAGGGTGCGACACCGGTACAGGTCGATGCTGTGCTGACTAGCCTGGACTTGAACATGGGTGTTTTCAGCATGCTCGACTTGGCCGGTATCGACGTGAGCTTCCTGATGCGCGACGCCAATCGTGAGGCCATAGCCCATGACCAAAGTTACTGCTGCTTAAGCGAAGAACTGTATGCCTTGGGGCGATACGGCCAGAAAACCGGACGTGGCTTTTACCTGTACGAAGGACGCAATCGTACGGTAGACGGAGAAATCGGCACGCTGGCTGAGCAGCTTGCCCGTGAGCTCAACGTTCCCCGGCGCAGCATTGAAGACCTGGAGATCCATGATCGTTGCCTGTTCATGATGATCAACGAAGGTATCCAATTGCTGGACGAAGGCATCGCCCAGCGCGCCAGCGACATCGATTTGGTGTGGATCAACGGCTACGGCTTTCCAGCCCATCTCGGCGGCCCGATGCATTACGCAGAACAGTTGGGCCTGGACACAGTGCTCTCTCGCATCCACCACTATCGCCACGCGCTTGGCGAATACGGCGAGATGTGGTTCCGGCCGGCAGCGCTGCTGGAACGTCTGGTCGCCGCTGGCAAAACCCGTATCGAAAAATTCTGAAAAATCCTCTTTCTCCGGAGGAGGGCGAGTCATGAGGGCGACCACGCATCAACCTCATCCTGGACCGATCCCGGAGGAAGGGGCCTGTTTCCTGTAAAACGCGCTAGCGCAAGACGTACCGTCATTCTTTTCGAGGTGTATTGATGACTCACGATTTCGCCCAGAACTTTTCCCTTGCCGACCGAACCGTGTTGATCACCGGTGCCTCCAGCGGCATCGGTGCGCACCTGGCTCGAGTCGCCGCTCGTGCCGGCGCCCGGGTGGTTCTGACTGCGCGGCGCCTCGACAGGCTTGAACAAGTGGCCATGGACATTGAGTGGGAGGGCGGCCAGGCGCTGTCGGTCGCACTCGACGTCACCGACCGGGCCAGCGTAGAGGCGGCCTTCGACACCGCCGAGGCGCACTTCGGGGTAGTCGACGTAGTGCTCAACAATGCCGGCATCGGCAATGGCCAACGCCCGCTGGACATCGGTGAGGAAGATTGGCGTGCAATGCTGGCGACCAACCTCGACGGTGTCTGGCGTGTTGCTCAGGTCGCAGCGCAGCGGCTGGTTAAAGCAGGACGTAGCGGCAGCATCGTCAATATTGCCTCGATACTTGGTTTACGAGTTGGCACCGGCTATAGCCATTACTGCGCCGCCAAAGCAGGCGTAGTGCAACTGACCAAGTCGCTGGCGCTGGAGCTCGCGCGCTACAGGATTCGCGTCAACGCCATAGCCCCGGGCTACTTCAAGACGGAAATGAATGAAGCTTTTTTCGATAGTGACAAGGGCATCAACTACATACGTGAGCTGATTCCCATGCGCCGATTAGGCGAACTCCACGAGCTGGAAGGGCCGTTTCTACTCCTCGCCAGCGATGCCGGTGCGTTCATGAGCGGTAGCGTTCTGGCAGTGGATGGAGGTCAATTGGTCAGTAGCTTGTAAGCAAGTTCGATGACAAGGCTTGTGCTCAGACAGAGTCGCCAGCTGCAACCATGATCTGGTTGAGCACTGACTTGCCATACTTCACCGGTACCTCCAACAGCTATATCCGCCACAGCTCAACAAATCACTCAGGCCCCGGCGATCACCCACCGGGGTACAGGTTGATGATCGTCAGGTAGATACGGATCGAAATGTTCAGCGGCTGGCCACTAATAGCGCTACAGCTTCGCAGGCCGTTTCAGTTTCTGCCTCCAGCCGCGCCAAGTTTCCATGAGCGGACCAGGCGATGATCAGACCATCTACAAGGTGAACCAACAGTCGACTTGTGGCTTTCAAGAAGGTCTTGTCGAATTGCGTACCGATGGCTTTTTCCATGGCCTGTTCCGTTGCTTCTATCGCTACCGCGTAGATCCTGCTCGCCATCTCGGGGTTGTTGCGCATGGCCCAGAAGAAAAGCTCGGTTTGTGCCTTGGCTATGTCGGGGTTGGTGGAGAACCACGTGACTAATTGACGAAGCATTTCTGCTGTCGTTTCGGCTGCGGTAGTCCCCGCAGGCACGTTCGTCAGGGCCTGGTGTGGCAAGTTGAAAAGAGACTCATAAACCGCATAGAGGAGGTCGTCTTTTGTATGAAACACGTAGTGCAGCGACGCGAGAGGGCAGCCTGCGGCAGCGGCAATACGTCGAGTCGTTGCATTGGCAACCCCATGTTCAGCAATCACTTTGACAGTGGCTTCCACGAAGTCCTGTCTACGCAATTCAGCGCCCACTCTGGCCATAGTCAAGCAATCTCCTTTGTTACTGCAGTAGCGCGTGCCTGGGGTTCGGCGTCAACGCCGGCGGATGCTACCGCATGACTGGTCTGCGAGTCATGAGCCGATGTGGATCGGCGCACGGGTTTTTGTTGCCAATGGCACACGTGAATAGCTCACTCCAATACGGTGATAATTCGTAACAGTCGTTTCGTAAATTCCCAGATTGGTGCGGCCTGCTGACACAAGCTGGTGCTTCGGTGAGTAAGCAGTGCTGCCTGGCCGATGGAACAAATTTCTAACGTATTGATAATTAAGCTAATTCATTTTATTCCCATGGTTTGGCATGTGGTTTGCTTTGTGGTCGATTGACTTGGTCAAGTGATCAAGTCAATTGATTATAGAGTGTGGCACAGCCCGAGTCTTCCCCCCCAGGAAGGTCGCGCCGCCGGTTCCAGCCCCCTTGAGGATCTTCCAATGAATGAAGTTATTGAGCGGCCATGCGCCGGCATCTCCACCAGAAGTGGAGTCAGGCATCTGATCGTGGCATTGGCAGCAATGGCTGCTATCGGCACTGTTCAAGCTGCACAGAAGGATCCTGCGCTGCTCGGTACGAATCTAACGCCGCTGGGAGGGGAAGTCGCGGCAAGTGCTGATGGGGTCATCCCGGCCTGGACGCCACCCGGTCCGCAGGGCGGTGGCTGGACTTATGGCCAGGTGCGTGGTCAATCCTGGAAATTCAAGAACGACAAGCCGCTTTTCAGTATCGACTCCAACAATGTCTCGCAATATGCGAACAAGCTTTCACCCGGTCAGGTTGAACTGTTCAAGAAAATCCCGGGCTATCGCATGGACGTGTATCCGACCCGTCGTAGCTGTGGCGTGCCCGACTTTGTCGCTGATAACACCAGGAAGAACGTCGGGTTCGCCACATTGGACGCCGATGGTCTGGCCCTGAAAGAAGCTCATGTACCCGGTATTCCATTCCCTATGCCGAGCACCGGTGCCGAGGTGATGTGGAACATGAAAATGCGCTACCGCGGCGTTGGTTTCGATATGTCCAAGACCGTTTCCGGGATATCGCCGCGCAAGGGGGGGAACGACTGGCTGCGCACTTCGACGGACTGGTTCATGTATACGCCATGGGGAGAAAAGGGCAGTGCGTTGTTCTCTTCCTTCGATCGCCTGGAAGTCGCCACTTATTTCTCCTATCTGGATCCTGCTGCCCTTGCCGGACAGGCCGGTGTGGTGACTACCAAGGCTGGCGAACAGGCGACCACGTTCTATTACTTCCCCGGCCAGCGTCGTGTGCGTCGCATGCCCGCCTACTCCTACGACTCTCCGCAAATTGGTCTCGATAATCAGTACACCATCGATGAGTCGAACGTGTTCTTCGGGCCGATGGACCGCTTCGACTGGAAGCTGGTCGGCAAGCAGGAGTTGTTGGTGCCCTACAACGCCTTCGGGGCCTATGACGCCTCTGCCAACATTGAGAATGTGGCCAAGCGTGATTACATCGCGCCCGAATCACGTCGCTATGAATTGCATCGTGTCTGGGTCGTCGAGGCCACGGTTCGCCAGGGCATGCGCCACCAGGCTCCGAAGCGACTCTTCTACATCGATGAAGATAGCTGGAACGCTCTGATGGCCGTCGACTACGACAAGCAAGGGCAAATCTGGAAAGTTCGCGAAGGCTATACGATCCCGGTCTACGAGACAGGCACCTGCGATATGGAGGCACAGGCGCAGTACAACCTGGTTGACGGTCGCTACCTGTACGACATGACGTCTGTCGGAGTGGGCAAGAACGATCACCGCTGGCTCACCGAGAGTACCGGCAACCCCCGCCTGAAGCGTGACTTCTACACCTCCGACAACTTGCGTGCCATCAGCGAACGCTAAAAAGCGATCGATCGAGAGCCATCATGAAAAAAATAATCACAAAAGCATCAGGCCTTGTCATCGCGTGTGCAACCCCTTTGGCAATGGCGTTCACGTTTGAAACCGAGAACATCCGTGGTTCATTCGATTCCACCATCGCCGTGGGCATGGGCCTGCGCACCGATTCGCAATCCTGCAATCTGGTCAACACCGGCGCTACCGGACACAACCCGCCCAGTGGTTGCCTGGCACAAACTTCAGGTATTGGTGATCAGGGCAACTTGAACTACGACAAGGGTGACCTGTTCACCAACTACATCAAAGGCTCCCATGAGTTGCTGCTGAAGCTACCGGAGGACTTCACCTTCATGGCACGTGGAAGCTGGATTCGTGACTTCGCCGCCACCGATACCACCGGCGCCCTGTCTTTCAACACACCTGCGGGCGTTGGCAGCGATGGTCTTACCAATGATGCGCGTGACGACCTGGAATTCAAGGCTCGCCTGCTCGACCTGTGGGTGAGCAAGAGCTTCGATGTCGGCGATCAGCGCGTACGGGCTCGCTTGGGCAACCAGGTGATCAACTGGGGTGAAAGCCTGTTCGTGGTGGGTGGCATCAACAACACCAACGCTTACGATTACCAGGCCCTCGCGCGTCCTGGTGTCCAGCTCAAGGAAGCCGTGCTGCCAGCCCCGATGCTCAGCCTCGCTTCGGGTCTGGGTTCAGGTCTGAACATTGAGGCCTACTATCAGTTCGGCTGGAACAAGAGCGAGCTGCCGCCCGTTGGCAGTTACTGGTCGACCACTCACGGGCTCGGTGAGGGCATGGAGTCCTACGGGTTCGACGATAAGGATGCTCGGAATAGCGGACAGTGGGGCATCTCGCTGCGTTGGCAACCGGATGACACCGATCTCAATCTCGGCCTTTACGTGATGCGCTATCACGAAAAGCTGCCGTCGCTGACGGTGCAGGTGCTCGATCCGGAGACCTTCGCCCTTTCGCAAAAGTGGGTATATCCGGAAGACCGTATGCTCTATGGCATCAGCGCCAACATGCCGATTGGCGACTGGGCTGTCGGCACGGAATTGTCCTACCGTCCCAAGGATGCGGTGCCACTCAACCCTGTCCTCGATCTCTGTGCAAACAATGGTGGCAAATGCTGGGACGACCAGAAAAAATTCCAGTGGCACCTGACCGGCCTATACAGCCTGACACCCTCCAACTCCCCCGGACTGCTTGACTTCACCGGCGCCAGTACGGGCACCCTCCTGTCTGAATTGGTGGTCGTGAAGTATCCCGATCTGCATGACAGCGTCGACGGTGAGGTGATCTCCGCGGGTTTGAACACCTGGCAGTTAGATCCATCGACCCCGCCGACGGCCAAGGGCAACAAAACCTCATCCGGTGTCAATGTGGATTTCAGCCTCACCTATGACGGGACGTTGCTTCCAGGTTGGCAGGTTACGCCTGGGATCTTCTATTCGCGCTCCCTGGGCGGACGGACACCCAATCTGTCTGCAACCTTCACCGAGGGTGCCAGCAGCATGAACCTGTATTTGAACCTGGTGCGTAACCCTGCAAGTTGGCAGGTCTCTTTCAACTACGCGAAATTCATGGGAGGCGATACCCCCTACGATCAATTGTTGGGTGATCGCGACTATGTCGGTTTCGTGATTTCGCGCACTCTGTGAGGCACGTCGTGAATACTTCTGTAAAAGTGCCCGTCAAACGGGGGCGTGGCGTGCTGCCTCGCATCGAAAACTGGCTTTTCGGGCATCGCCGGCCAGTACTGGCGAGTCTGGTCATCTTCACTCTGATCATGGCCTGGTTTGCTATTCAGTTGCGTATGGATGCCGGCTTTGAAAAGCAGCTGCCCATCGGCCATGAATATGTAGAAACGTTCGAGGCGTACCGCAATGACCTGTTGGGGGCGAATCGCCTGACCATCGTGGTCAGGGCTCGCGCAGGCAAGATCTGGAGCGAGACAGCTCTCAAGCGTCTGTATGACGTCACTCAGGCAGTCACCTTTCTGCCCAATGTTTCGCGTAGCAGCGTGCGTTCGTTATGGACGCCGAACGCTTTCGTCAACGAGATAACCGAGGAGGGCTTCCGTGCAGATCCACTTGTACCGGGTACGGTAACCCCCGAACGCCTCGATGATGAAACCATTGCCAGGATCGCCGATTCGACGGCTCAGGGGGGCTTTATCGGCACGCTGGTCTCGCGGGATCAGAGCAGCGCGATGATCACCGTCGAACTCAACGAGTTTGACGCCACTGGCGCGCGCTTGGACTATGTGGCCTACAACCAGGTCCTGGAAAAGCAAATTCGTCAGCAGTTCGAGGACGGTGATTTCGAAATTCAGATCATCGGCTTTGCGAAGCAGATCGGCGATATTGCCGATGGCGCGTCTGCAGTATTGGAGTTTTGCCTGCTGGCATTGCTGCTGACGGCCGCTGCGGTGTACTGGTACTGCCACTCCGTACGTTTCACTTTGCTGGCACTGGGGTGTTCATTGGCGTCGCTGGTCTGGCAGTTTGGCAGTCTAAGGCTGCTTGGCTATGGTCTCGACCCGCTTGCCGTGTTGGTGCCCTTTCTGGTGTTCGCCATCGGCGTGTCCCATGGCGTGCAGCAGATAAATTTCATCGTGCGGGAAATCGCCCATGGCAAGTGCGTCGAGGAGGCGGCGCGTTCCAGTTTCAGCGGTTTGCTGATCCCCGGCACGCTGGCTCTGGTGACGGCCTTTGTTTCCTTTGTAACGCTGGTGCTGATCCCGATCCCGATGGTACGCGAGTTGGCTATCACCGCGTCGCTCGGTGTGTCCTACAAGATCATCACCAATCTGGTGATGTTGCCGTTGGTGGCGTCGATGCTGCGGGTCGACGGTAATTACGCCGCGACCGAGGAGACCTCGCGTCAACGCCGTGCCCGTTGGTTGCATGGACTGGTCAGGCTCACCGAATGGCGTAATGCCAAATGGGTGCTTTGTGTTGCATTGCTCGTCTTTCTCGCGGCGGTCTGGCAAAGCCATGACCGAGTCGTTGGTTCCCTGCAGGCAGGTGCACCGGAATTGCGTGAGGACTCTCGCTTCAACCGTGATGCAGTAGCCATCGCCAGCAACTACGACATCGGCCTGGATTGGCTAAGCGTCGTCTTCGAGGTCAATCCAGGCACGTCTGGTGACGGCGCTTCAGTCGCCTGCGAAGAGGTCGCCTTGGGTCAATACCAGGATCGCTTTGTGTGGGCAATGGAAGGCGTACCCGGAGTGGTGTCGGTTGCCGCATTTTCCACCAGCATGCGCCAGTTCAACGAGGGTTATAACGAGGGCAATCCGAAAATGAATGCGGTGCCCATCGATCCTGCGAACTACTCCTCGTTGGCTACCGAAGTGGCTCGAATTCCGGGAATCATGCGTTCTGATTGCAGCATGGCCGCCGTACACCTGTATCTGGCAGACCACAAGGCAACGACTATCAACAAGGTGATCGAAGCAGCCAAGGCCTTTCGTCGCGAATTCCCGATGCCAGGGGTGACGGTGCGACTGGCCTCGGGTAATGCAGGGGTGATCGCAGCCATCAACGAGGAAGTTGAAAAAAGTGAGACACCAATGATGCTGTATGTCTATGCCGCAATCGCGCTGCTGGTATTTGTCGTTTATCGAGATCTGCGCGCTGTGCTGGTGTGCTGCCTTCCTCTGACCATTGGCACCTTTATCGGCTATTGGTTCATGAAGGAACTACAGATCGGTCTGACCATCGCGACGCTGCCGGTGATGGTATTGGCGGTTGGCATCGGTGTTGACTACGCCTTCTACATCTACAACCGCATGCAACTGCATCAGTCCCTGGGCCTACCGATCGCCAAGGCTGTCGAGCACGCTTTGCTCGAAGTCGGTGTGGCAACCATCTTTACTGCGATTACTCTGGCAGTCGGCGTCGCCACCTGGGCGTTCTCCGACCTCAAGTTCCAGGCCGATATGGGCAAGCTGCTCGCCTTCATGTTCATGGTCAACATGGTCATGGCCATGACCGTGTTACCGGCTTTCGCAGTCTGGCTCGAGCGGGTATTCCCACGTAAGCGCGCTGTGCGCATGGTCGGCGCACTGGCGCACTGAGGAGAAAAGCGACATGCGATACATGATTTCATTCATGGGGACTTTACTCGCTGCAGTGCTGCCACTGGTCACACTTCAGGCGTCTGCATTGGAAGCTGTGCCGGCAGTCCCTTCGAGCAACGCCACGCAGGCCACCTTTCTGGATGCTGCATGGGCAAAGGATCGTGTGGTCGCCGTTGGCGATCATGGCATGGTGTTGCTTTCCGATGATCAAGGGAAAAGCTTCCATCAGGCAAGCTCGGTACCGCTGTCCACGCCACTGACCGGTGTTTCATTCGTCGATTCCAGGCAAGGTTGGGCGGTTGGTCACTGGGGGGCGATTCTGGCCAGCAGCGACGGCGGTGACTCCTGGCAGATTCAACGACTGTCCAGCAATGAGGATCGGCCACTGTTCGCTGTGCATTTTTTCAACGCCGAACAAGGTGTCGCCGTCGGCCTTTGGTCACTGGTGTTGACGACCGATGACGGCGGGAAAACCTGGGATGAACAGAAGCTTAAAGCCCCGCCAGGATCTAACCGTGCCGATCTCAACTTGATGGGGCTTTTCGTCGACGCTCGCGGCAGCGTGTATGCCGCCGCCGAACGAGGCCAGGTGTTGCGTTCCGATGACTTTGGGAAAAGCTGGAGCTATCTGGATACCGGCTATGAGGGCACGCTTTGGTCGGGAGCCGTGTTGGCCGATGGCACCCTGCTGGTCGGTGGCCAACGCGGCACACTTCTGCACGGCACCGCGGACGGACAGGTTTGGCAACGCGTGCCCCTGGAGAGCAAGAGTTCGATCACGGCCATCGCCGTGTCAGGAAAGCAGGTAGTCGTGGTCGGTCTGGATGGGCTGATGGTACGCAGCAGCGATGGAGGAGGGAGTTTCCAGGAGCAGAAGACACCCGATGGCGTTTCGCTGACGGCTGCATTACTCAGCGGCAATGACTATCCCGTTCTGTTTTCTCGACGTGGTGTGGTGCCGGTACAAATCAAGTAAAGGCATCTCTCGAGACGTTGCTAGAACGGCGAGTTGTTGACTCTGTTCTTTGACCCCATAGCTGATTTTGATTCCTCCCTTTGAGGGACCTCGTCGGATCGACGTCCGGTCCCTTTTTTTTTGAAATCAGCCAATCATGAATTCGACTGTTTTTAAGGCGGACCCATGTTTTCCGGAAGAAAGCTCAAGCGTCTGGCTGAAGAGGTCAGCTCGCGAATATCGTCGCTGTTGAGTGGTCAGCCAGCCCCCCATTTCAAAGGGGGTTTGATCAACAAATATCCATGGTTGGCTGACAGCTTCGATGGGCTGGAGCGGCGGCTCAACCATCAGCAGCATAACAGTGCTGGTCAGAGATCAGATGACTCTGAAAGTGCCCTGGTCAGTGATCTGAAAAATTCTCTGCAAGCCGCTCGGGATGAAATGCACGAGCTTCAATGTGAGATCAAGGAGAGCAACCTGAAGCTGTCCGATCTGAATGAGCAGTTGGTTTCATGCAGGGAAAAGGAACAGGTCTGGGAGGTGACCAAGAATGCGCTCACAGAGGTTTGCTGGGAGCTGTTTATTGTTGACGGAAATCCGGATCACCCTGAAAACCAGCTTTGCTGGTCGAAGCAGTTCCGCGAACTCGTGGGCTATTCGGAACAGGATTTCAAGGATGACTGGGAGGGGTATTTTTCAATCGTCCATCCGGATGATCTGAAGCAGGTCATGAAGGTAGTGACGCAATACCTTGATGCCGCAGACCCTTCCGCAGGCTATACGGTCGAGTACCGAATGAGGCACAAATTCAAAGGCGATATCTGGTACCGCGAAAGGGGCCAGGGCGTGATGGATCGCAGTGGCAAGCTCCGCCGCATCATCGGGGCCGTACGTGATATCTCGGACGAAAAGCTCGCCCAAACGATACGCGCTCGGGAGTTGGCTGGCATACAGGCGACTTACGAACAGATTTCGCAGGTCGTGAACGTGATCAAGAGCATCACTGACCAGATCAACATGCTCGCCCTCAATGCAGCAATCGAAGCGGCACGAGCCGGTGATGCGGGGCGCGGATTTTCCGTAGTGGCGGATGAAGTGAAGAAGCTCGCAGGCAGAACTCGAGAAGCTACTCAGACGATTCAGGAAATGCTCTCTTCAAAGGCGCATTAGCCATCTGAGAGGGCGTCCTTTAGGGGCACCCTGTATAGCGGACTGATGTGCGCGCAAGTGTCCATTGCTCCCACAACCTGCATGTCAGGAACCCGCTGGATCGGCAGGGCACCTCGTATTTTTGGCCTGTTGTCAGGTGGTGCCTGCGCTGGGTCTTCCATCTCCCGGTTGAACGACTGGCGAACCATAAAGGGTCGCTTTCAGGGAAAGTCTTGTGCACGATTATTATTAACATAACAGTCGTTGCGTAAAATAAAACTCCTTGTTAAAGTCGACAAAACAACAAAAGACCCCCAGGAGGTCGAACATGAAAGATTCCAAGGCTGGTTCCTGTCCGAACGACGGCTTGGCCGTCGCCAGAGGCCTTCTGGGCGAAACGCCAAAGGCCCCATCCACACTCGAACTCAACTGCTTGGGCGGCCGCCAGCCAATGACTTGCGGGCCGGTTCCGGCGAGGGTGCTCTGATGATTACGCTCAAATCCACCATGACGTTGCCGGCTGCCGGGTTGTCCGGTTTCGAGCCCCCCCTGAGCGAAGAGGAAGCAGCGATCCAGGCTTCGGTACACCGTTTCTCAAAGGAGGTGCTGCGGCCGCTGGGTCGTGAACTGGACCGGATGAAAGCCGAGGAGGTCATCGCTCCTGGCTCGCCTTATTACTCACTCTTCAGTGAGTTCGCCAAGCTGGGACTGGATCCCGCGCTGCTGGCGGAGCTGCCGCCGGAAATGGCGGTGCGGATCGAATCCATGATCGGTGAAGAGCTTGGCTGGGGTGATGCAGGTCTGGCGGTTTCTCTCGGCTGTGCCGGTTTCCCGCTACAGATGGCGGCCGCTGCCGGCAACGCTGAACTGGTGGAGCTTTGTCAGGGCCGAATCGGTTGCTGGATGGCCACCCAGCCTGATCGAGGGAGCGACAATCAACTCTTCGATATAGCGCGCGATTGGCCTGCGGGGCAGCAAGCTAACATCGGCAACCTGACCGCAAAGGTCGTCGGCGACGAGATCATCATCAATGGACAGAGCTCGGCCTGGGTGTCCAATGGCGCAGTAGCGCAGGTCGCCTTTGGCCTGATGTGCGCCGACTACGGCGACGGCTTTTTCGATAGCAACGGACTGCCCCATGGCATCGCCGTGGTCATCCCGCTGGACCTCAAGGGGGTTTCCAAGGGCAAGCCGCTGGACAAGATCGGGCAGCGTTCCTTGCCTCAGGGAGAGATCTATTTTGACAGTGTGCGGGTACCTCGGCGCTTTGCCATCGCCGAGCGGGATGCCTACTACGGCGCCGTCAGCTCGTCCTGGTCCTATGCCGGTACTCACATGAGCCAAGTCTTCACTGGCGTCGCTCGGGCAGCCTTCGAGTATGCGCTGCAATACTGCCATGAGCGTCGCCAGGGCGGTCGGATGTTGATTGACCACCAGATGACGCGCCTGCGTCTGGGCGAAATGCTGCGCCGCGTAGAGATCGCCCGCGCCGTGGCTCGTCGTTCGCTGAGCTTTGCTCGTCTGTCGCCGCAAACCCACCCTTACGCCACTGCCTCCGCCAAGGTCACGGTGACTGAAGAGGCGTTGGCCGTTGTCGAGGAAGCCTTCCGCCTGTTCGGGGGTAACGGGACGACGCGCGAATACCCGATCGAAAAGCTGTTGCGAGACACACAGGCCGCTTTGATCGAAGACGGGGAAAACCGTGTCCTGACCATGCGTCTGGGGTTGCTGGCCCAGCAGCTCTACGCCGAAGGCTGGGCCCAGGGCTGAGCCGACCAAAACACCCAACAAAAATCATCCAATAAGAAAGCGAGGAACACGAGATGGCCAAATATCCTGTCGTTGTCTATGGCGCCAGTGGTTACACCGGCATGCTGACCATGGACTGGCTGATCGACCAGAACATTCCTTTCACTGCTGTGGCGCGCAACGCCGGTCGTGCCCAGGAAATGATGGCGCAACGCGTCGTCGGCCTGGAGTCGGCCAAATATGAAATCATCGAGTGCCCGCACGAGGTCGAAGCGCTTGTAAAGGTGTTCAAGGGCGCGCGCGTGGTCTGCAACACCGTCGGCCCTTTCGTCAATTTCGGCAAGGTGGCGGTCGAGGCCGCGCTCAAGGCGGGCTGTCACTACCTGGATCCTGCCGGTGAGCAGGAGCACATTCGTGCACTGCGTGATGAGTTCGGCGAGCTGTTCCGCCAGGCCGGCCTGCTGCTGTCGCCGTCGCTCGCCTACATGTACACCTTCGCCGAGATCGCTGCCGAGCTGGCCCTGGAAACCCCCGGCGTGGACTCCCTGGAAACCGCGACCCTGACCCGTGGGCCGCGTGTCGGTGCCGCCGGTGTGACCGTGGGCTCCACCGCCACCATCTTCGAAGGCTTTCGCCATCAGGGCTCCTATCTGTGGGACAAGGCGCTGGTTCCGTATGCGCCCAACGTCAGCTTCAACATCGTTTGCCCCAATCTGATGGAGTCGGTGTTCTGCCTGCCCTGGGGCGGAACCTCGCTGCCGGTGTATTTCGAGCAGGATGCGCGTGTGCGCAGCTGCATGTCCTGCGTCGGCTTCTACGACAACCCTGTGATGAAGAGCGTCCACGCGCTGGGGCAGAAGTGGGAAGCCGAATACAAGCACCTGCCGAAGGAACAGCAGGATGAGGTGATCCAGAGTCTGGTGGATTCGACCACGCCGAGCATGCCGCCTCGTGAGCGCAGCACCCTGCAGCGCACAGTGGACTTCGCGATCGGCCGCGGTCAACTGGCGGCTGTCCGGGCGACCGTGCACGGCATCACCCCCTACATCGCCACCGGTGCCCTGCAAGCCGCGGCAGTGGCCAAGCTGCTGGACAACGACGTCGCCAAGGTGGGTTTCGCCTCGTCCTCCAAGGCCTTCGGTCACCGCTACATGCTCGGCTTCCTCGAGCAGCGCGGCTTGGCACGCGCCACCATTACCCAACTGTGAAGTGACGAAGATGGCGATTATTGATTTTTTCGATCGTGGCTGGCGGATCAATCCGCACGGCGCGGCTTACATCCAGGACGGCAAGGTCACGACCTTTACTGAAGCGGGGGAACTGTCCTGCCGCATCGCCAACGCGCTCCTCGCGCAGGGATTCGCGTCCGGAGTCAAGGGCGCGGTCTGGGCGGCCAACGATGTGACGGCCTGGCTCTGTGCGCTAGGCCTCTGGCGCGCCAACCTGTGCTGGATTCCGGTGGGCGCGCGCAACGCGCCGGAGGAAAACCGTTACGTGCTGGACGCCTTCGACTGCGAGATCCTGTTCTTTCAGCGCGAGTTTACCGAGGTGATTGTTGCCCTGCGGCCGCAGCTGCCCAAGATACGCCGGTGGATCTGCATCGACGGCGAGGTGGAAGGCGCCGAGTCTCTTCAGCACTTCGTCGCGCAGCAGCCAGCAACCGACCCGCAGGTGGACGTTGATCCGGAAGACGTAATCTGGGTTGGTCCCACGGGCGGTACGACGGGCTTGCCCAAGGGCGTCATGAATACGCATCGCAGCGTGCAGACCAGCTTTGCGCACTTTATGATCAATACCCCTTATCCGGCCAACACCAGGCCGGTGAATCTGGCGGCGGCGCCGATGACCCACACCGCCGGCATGCTGTCCATGCCATGCACTGCAAGGGGCGGTACGGTTGTCGTGATCACTAAGCCGGAGCCGCAACTGCTGCTCGCGGCAATCGCGCAGTACAAGGTGACGGAATTCTTCCTGCCGCCGACCGTCATCTATCGGCTGCTCGACATTCCCGATCTGAACAAGAAGGTCGACTTCTCGTCATTACGCTACTTCCTCTACGGTGCGGCACCAATGTCGGTCGAGAAGCTGCGCCAGGCGATCGAGGTCTTCGGGCCAGTCATGATGGAAGGCTACGGGCAGACCGAAGCACCTGGCGCCATCGCGCACCTGACGCCGGGCGAGCACTTTGTAGATGGACATGTTGCGGGTGATGAGCGGCTGTCCTCCGTCGGCCGACCCAATCCCCTGGTTCGCGTCGAGATCATGAACGACAACAACGTGATTCTGCCGCAGGGAGAAACCGGTGAGATCTGCGTACGCGGCGATCTCATCATGAAGGGCTATTACAAGGACCCGCAGAAGACCGCCGAAGCCATCATCGATGGCTGGCTGCATACCGGCGATATCGGTCATCTCGACGCCGATGGCTATCTGCATATCACCGACCGCAAGAAGGACATGATCATTTCGGGTGGCTTCAACGTCTATCCGAGCGAGGTCGAGCAGGTGATCTGGGGGCATCCCGCTGTGCGCGACTGTGCAGTGATCGGTGTGCCGGACGAGACGTGGGGCGAGGCGGTCAAGGCTGTCATCGAATTGAACGAGGGTCAAACCGTCGACGCGCAAACGCTGATTGCCCTGTGCAAGGAACAGCTGGGCTCGGTGAAGGCACCCAAGACGATAGACATAGTGCTGTCCCTCCCGCGCAGCCCGGTCGGCAAGGTGCTGAAGAAAGACCTGCGTGCCCGTTATTGGCAAGACGCCAAACGGCAAATCTGAAGTCCAGGAGTCCTCTGATGGAACCAATCTATATTGCCGGCATCGCCATGACCGAGTTCGGGCGCCATCCGGACCGCAGCCTCCAGGACATGGCCCTGGAGGCACTCAATGGTGCGCTGGCGGATGCCCGCGCCCAGCGCTCCGATATCGGTGCCGTCTTCTACGCCGGCATTACCAACGGCCAATTGCAGGGGCAGCTGTCGATCCCCGGGCAGGTGGTGTGCAGCAAAATCGGCATTGAAGGGGTACCGATCTACAACGTCGAAAACGCTTGCGCCTCGGGCAGTACCGCCGTTCATCTGGCGGTGCAGAGCCTGCGCGCCGGCGCCACCGACGTGGCGCTGGCCCTGGGCGCGGAGAAGATGGTCGTACCCGACAAGATGAAAACCCTTTCCCTGTTCGAGGCTGGCTGGGACGTCTCCACCGCCGAGCAGAACTACGCGACGCTAGTGAGGATGGGGGAGGGCATCGTCCTTCCGGCGGGCTCCGAGTCCGATCGGCCGTACAGCAAGTTCATGGCCATCTACGCGGCCATGTGCCGTTGGCACATGAAGACCTACGGCACCACCCAGCGCCAGATCGCCGCGGTGTGCGCCAAGAACCACAATCACTCGGTGCACAACCCCTATTCGCAGTTTCGCAAGCCATTCACCATCGAAGAGGTGCTGGCCGCGCCACCGATCACCTATCCGATCACCCTGCCGATGTGCGCACCGATGACCGACGGCGCTGCAGCCGCGATCATCTGCACCGAGGCGGGTCTGAAGCGCATAGGTGCCGACCCCAAACGTTGCGTGCGGATCGCCGCCAGCGTGATTCGCAGTTTCACCCTGCGCGACCTGGCCGAACCTGAGAAGCATGTCAGTCACCTGGCCGCGCTTCAGGCCTACGAGATCGCCGGGCTAGGTCCGCAGGACATGCATGTCGCCGAGGTCCATGACGCCTCCGCGATGGGCGAGATCATTCAATCGGAAAATCTCGGCCTGGCGCCCTTGGGGCAAGGCGGGATCTGTGCCGAGCGCGGTGATTTCACCGTGGGCGGTCGGATACCGATCAATCCCTCTGGCGGTCTGGAATCCAAAGGTCACCCGCTCGGCGCAACGGGCATTGGCCAGTTGTTCGAGCTGACGACCCAACTGCGGGGCGAGGCAGGGGCTCGCCAAGTCCAGGGCGCACGCCATGCGATCCAGGAAAACGGAGGGGGACTGATCGGCATCGAGGAAGGCGCTGTGGCTGTCCATATTCTGAGTCGTTAGGAGAACTCGCCATGTCTACCCACCATCGCAACGAAAACCTCATGACACTCACCGATCCGGGGCAGTTTCGACGCTTTGGTGGGTGGATGGATAAGCCGGACGATCTGCAACCGCAGCTACAGGGCGATGTCAGCGCCGACGTGATAGTGGTCGGTGCCGGCTTCGCTGGCCTGTCCACCGCACTGGAGCTGACGGCTCGCGGGGCCAAAGTCATCGTCCTCGAGCAAGAGTTTGCCGGCTTTGGCGCCAGTGGGCGCAATGCGGGCTACCTTGCCGGCAGCATGGGGCTTGAGTTCGAATTGTTCGTCAGTCGAGTGGGGCGCGAGCGGGCGAAGCAGATCGTCCGTTTCTACGATGCAGGCGTCCCCTATGTGGAAAAGCGGTTGATCGAGCTGGGCATCGACTGCGACTACAACCCTTCCGGGCTCATCCGCGCCGTCGTTCATCCCTCGCAGGAAAAGCGACTGCGCAAGAGCATGGAAGTCGGGCTCGATCTGGGTTCGGTCACGCGCTTCGTGGATCAGGCCGAGATGCGTGCACGCGGGATTCCGCCAGCCTTCCTGTTCGGTTGCACCCAGCACGGCGGCACGCTGGATCCGGGAAAATACGTACTGGGACTGCGCCGTGCAGCGATTCAGGCGGGCGTGAAGCTGTACGAGCAAACTCCGCTGCTGTCCTATAGCGAGGGGCGAACCATCACCTGCGAGACCTCGCACGGTAGCGCGAGTGCGCCAATCATGGTGCTGGCCACCAATGCCTTTACCCCACAACTGGGCCTGCTGCGCAATAAGGTCGCGCCGTTCCGGGTTTCTGCGATAGAAACCCGGCCGCTGTCCGCGACGCAGTTGTCATCGCTCGGCTGGCGAGGGCGCGAAGGCATTGTGACGCCGCATATAACCATGGAGAGTCACCGCCTGACCGCACGTAACACGCTGGTGCTGACCACCAAGCAGCTCAGTTACGTCTATGGCTCGAAGACGCCCAACGTGCCGGACGCCAGCGCCTATCGCGCATTGGGGCAGGCGCTGCACGAGCGCTTCCCGACCCTGCATGGCCTTGGCATCCAATCTTGCTGGAGCGGTTACGTCAGCATGGCGTACGACGCTCTGCCGGTGGTGGGCGCAACCGGGCCACAGCAAAACATCCTCTACACGGCTGGGTGTGCGGGGCACGGTGTTGCTACCCAGTCGCTCATGGGGCTGCTACTCGCCGAGCGAATCGGTGGTGTCGAGAATCCGCTACTGGAGGCGTTGCACCACAAGACGCCTTCAATGCTTCCCGAACCCCTGCAGTGGTGCGCCATGAATGTTGGCCTTGTGGCGGCCAAAGCGCTTGATGAGTGGACGAACTGGAGAGCCCTGCAGCGGCGCAGTTGATCATCGTTGTTCTGATATTTCCCATGTGACTGATCATGTTCGCTGCGCCAATGTTGCGCAGCGAAATACCTGTTGGTCAGTGATCTCAATTAACCGCTGCGTGAGGCATTAGCCATGGCCAAGAGGCCTACCTCCGATACCGGACTCGATTCAAAACGTAGACAATTTCTGAAACTCGCCGGTGCCTCCGTGGCCGTAGGAGGTTTCGGTCTGAAAGTGGGGCTGGCGCATGCCGGTGCAGCCTCTGGCGAGGCGGGCGATGTTCTGGATGTCGCCATCATAGGCGCGGGCCTGGCTGGATTGACTGCCGCCCGGGACCTGCAGCTGGCCGGCAGCCAGTCCTTCGTGGTCCTCGAGGCACGGGACCGCGTGGGAGGTCGAACCCTCAATTTCGACATGGGCAACGGGCATGTTTCCGAGGTCGGTGGCCAGTGGATCGGGCCGGGCCAGACCGCTGTCGAGGATCTCGCGCGGCAGCTGGAGGTGGGAACCTTCCCGAGCTTCTACGAAGGCAGCACAGTCATTCTCGGCGGCGACGGCCGCCTTGAGGTCGATCTCAAGGGAACCTTCGGCACTGATATGACCGTCGCTGGAAAGCTCAGCGAGCTTTCGCGCGATGTGCCCTCGGGGGCGCCCTGGAATTCGCCGAAGGCAGCGGAGCTGGACAAGCTTTCGGTTGGCGATTGGCTGGCCCGGCAAAACATCAAACCCGAGGATCAGCCAGGCTGGGATGCCAGCATGACGCTGAGCGGTGGTGTAACCCCGGCCAAAATGGGGCTCTTGCATTTCCTGTCCATGATCAACTCAGCCAGTTGTGATTACGAAAAGCTCGACTCGATCAAGGACAGCGCCCAGGGTACTCGGTTTATCGGCGGCTCGCAGATTCTCAGCACCAGAATGGCTGGGCAACTCGGGGACAAGGTGCGCTTGCAGTGCCCGGTCCGCAAGATTACCGACTGGGATCGCGAAGTCGTCACGCTACACACGGACCAGGGGCTGGTGCGTGCGCGCAAGGTTATCGTGGCCATCCATCCTGCCCTCTGCAACCAGGTGCAGTTCGATCCGCCCCTGCCGCAAGCGCGTGCTGCTCTGCAGCGTGCCTGGCCAGCGCACTCCCCGGCGCGCAAGACGGCCATGGTGTACCCCCGGCCGTTCTGGCGCGACAAGGGCTTGAATGGGCACATCATCATGCTCAACGGTCCCATTATCTGGGCCTGGGATAACTCGCCACCCAATGGGGACGTGGGCGTCATCAACGCCTTCATCTCCAACGCCAATCTGCCCTCGGACCCTGCAACGGCGAAGCACGTCCTGACGGAACTTTACGCGCGTGCCTGGGGAGACAAAGCGCTGCAGCCCGTGGCCTATCACGATCAGGATTGGGGGCGTGACGATCCTTGGTCGATCACCTGCGTTTCGGCCATACCTCCGGGATTCTGGACCACCCATGGCGAGGCGCTGCGGCCGGCCTGCGGCAATCTGATCTGGTCCGGTACCGAGACCGCCGAAATCTGGGCCGGTTACATGGATGGCGCCGTGCGCTCGGGCCACCAGAGCGCCCTGCAGGCCCTTAACGCCCTGCGTCGGGCATAGGAGGTGAATATGAAGAAGTGGATTTTGCTGGGATTTGTTACGGTCGTTGCCGGCCTGCTGACTGTTTACGGCAGGGACCTGCTCGATCTTTATCGCCTGTTGACTCACATCAGCACGTCCAGCGAGGCGCGGCAGGCTGATGGTGGGCCGTGGCCACGCCTGACCGATGCGTGTGTCGGTTGTCATGGCGCCCGGGGCAACTCGCTGCATCAGGGTTACCCGAGTCTCGCGGGCCAGCCGGCTCCCTACCTGGCGGCTCAGTTGCGCCACTTCGCCAGCGGCGAGCGAGCCAACCCGAACATGGGCCCGCTGGCATTGAGCCTGAGTGAGGCTGACATTCAGCTCCTGTCGGAGTACTTCGCCAAGCACCCTGCTGCTGAAAACGGGTCGTTCAAGCCTGATCCCGCTCTGCAGGAGAAGGGCAAGAAGCTGGTGGCGAGCGGGGGCTGCGCCGCTTGTCATGGTGAAGGTCTGATGGGGCACGACCAATTCCCGCGGTTGGCCGGGCAGGGGCATGACTACCTGCTGGCGCAGCTGAATGCTTTTGCGCTGGGTCGCCGCAAGGATCCGTCAGGCGCGATGACCGCCATTGTCACGACGTTGTCCGTGGATGATCGCAAAGCACTTGCCCATTATCTCGCGGCACTCGCTCCTGTAGCGAAGTGATGTATTGAGTTCAGTATTTGATAGAGGCTACTACTATGGAAATCAGGGATACCTTTGCGTTGCTTGCTTGCGCTCTGTTGGTGCTTTGCGGAGTGACTTACGGGATCAAGTTTCTTAAAAAACATAACTATTTGCTCGGTTTCGAGTGGCTGATCGTTGCCTTCTCCGGGTCGAATCTTCTGATATACCTCCTCACTGAGTGGAAGTTTAACTACAGCATCTCATTCTTTCTCGATGCCTTTTCCCGCGGGTTCGGTATACCGATTGTTGCCACTCTTGGCCTGATGGCGGTCACCCATAATTACAAACCATCGGTGTCCAAGGATGTCGTGATATTCGCGGCTTCGTTCGCTGCCACATTCGTGCTCGTCCTGGCCGACTTCGTTCGCGAGCCGCTCCCGTACTTCTATGTGATCATGTGGTCGGGCTACACGATTTATCTCGCCTATTTCACCTGGCAACTGGTTTGTGCCCGAGAGAACCTGCACGCCCTGGCCACGGCGGTGGGTGCTGCGGGTGCCCTGGTCGTGGCTCTCGTCTATGACTTCTTCCCGATCCCGGGTGACGACACCAAAATGGTGTTCATGACCTTTGCCTTGACCACTTGGTCTTACACTTTGATCCAACTGTATTACGCCTATGGCGCGCTGGCGCGTGCGATGGGAGGTTCGTCTCGATCGCTTGTGCAGGCCCGCTGACCGATTTGCGAGTTGCATAGAGTAAGCCGCCATGTTCTGGCGGCTTACTCGTTTCGGCGCAATGTCCGAGTTGGCAACAATGATCCGGGAAGTTCTGTCTCTGGAACGGGAATGTGGGGTAGGTGAGCGTCCATGCCCACCTCCACGAATAACCGATTACCTGGTTACCGGATTCGAGGTTGGTGTCTGGTTGGCCAGGAAGTGGGCCGTGGCCCTGATCTGCTGCTCCGAGAGTGTGCTGGTCATGGCGTTCATGGCCTGGCTGGGGTCCTTGCGTTGCCCCTGCTTGAAGGCGGTGAGCTGGTCTATCAAGTAGCGTTCGCCCTGGCCCGCAATGCGGGGAGCGAGCGGGCTACCCGACAGACCCTCGCCATGGCAGGCGGCGCATCCCCTGGTCGCGATTGTGGCTTGTCCGCGTTGTTCCAGCGCTTCATCGCGGCTCGAGGCCTCTGTCCTTTCCGGCTGCTGACGCGCGAAATAGCCCGCCAGGGACTTGATTTGATCTGTAGTCAGATTTGCCGCGAGCGGGCTCATTTGCGGGCTGTGTCGACGCCCTTCGGCGAAGGCGTGCAACTGGGCTTCGATGTATGGCGCGGGTAGACCGGCCAGGGAAGCGTACTGCGCGTCCCGGGGCTGGCCATTGGCGCCGTGGCAAAGTGCGCAGGAATCCTGAATCTGTGGCCAGGCGCCGCCATTGGCCTCGTAGTTGGCATAATGCTGGTCGAGGGCGTCCATGAAGCGATAGCCCGCCACCATCTCCGGGCCATATATCACGGTCGATACCGCCAGGGCCGCCACAGTTACGATCGCCCCAATCACAAATGCTCGCTTCATCACACGCTCCTCCGACGTTGAACCAACGCCTGGAGCGCCTCGAGTGCTGCGCGGTGGCCGGCACGGATAGCACCATCCATCGAACTGGCCCAGAGATCGGCAGTTTCAGTGCCCGACCAGATCAGGCGGCCGAGCGACGGTTTCAGGTACTGACCCCATTTGGTCAGAAAACCCGGTGGTATTGACGCGACGCAGGTGAGGGTCCAGGGATCGACCTTGCCCCAGTCGTGGTCGTGGAACTGGATGGGGTGCAGCGCTTCATCGCCCATTGCTTGCGCATAGATCTCTGACAGGGCGCTTTGGGCGGCGTTGGCATCGTGGGGCAATTGGCCGCTTCTGACGAAGGCGCTGAGGACACCGACGCTGCTATCCGGGGGCGAGTTGTCATAGGACAGGATCAGCGGTCCGTCGGCTTGCGTGATCTGGCCGTTCAGGCCCTTGTCCCGCCAGAACGGACGCTCGTAGACATGTACGGTCTTGCGCATAGGGGCATGAGACGGCCAGAGGCGCTGTAACTGCGCGCGTCCGCTGGGGAGGGGAGGATCGAAGCTGATCTGGTTGCACAAGGCCGGGTGCAGTGCAGCAATGACCTGTCGGGCGCGAATGACGCCCTGGTCGGTATGCAGTTCGACCACATCCTGGTCCCAGCCGACGATCTTGCGCACGGGGCAGGACAATTTGACCTTGTCACCCAGTGCCTCCGCCATCTTGATACTGAGGATCTGTGAGCCGCCGACGAAGCGAGTTTCCTGGGCGCCACCCTTGAACCCCTCGAGTTTTTCCATGCGGCAATCGGCGGAGTTGATGAGGGACAGGTAGTGCAACAGCGCCAGGACTGAGGGAGGGGTGCCAGTTGTCAGGCCGATGGAGGTATCGAAGCCGAGCTTGCTCTCATTGCTGACTCCCTGCTGTGCCAGCCACTCGCCGACCGACAGTTTGTCCAGGGCGGTCGCATCCGTCGCGGTCCATGGCTCCTTGCTGGGCACTCCCCGCGCGAGTTCATTCAGCTTCTCGACTATCGAGGCATTGGAGTTCTGGCCTTTGGTCAGGTCCTGCTCGAATTTGGCGTCACCCACCAGGTAGACGTTTTTGCCCTGGTACCAGGTCGGGAAGGTGTCGATCTCGAGTTCGCGGGCCAGGTCGAAAATGGCCGTCTGGCCGGGGCCGATCCACTCGCCACCGGCTTCCGACACAACGCCTTTGCCCAGGTCGTGGTTGTAGGTGCGCCCACCGACACGGTCCCGGGCCTCGAGCACGACGAAGGACTCGCAGCCAGCGCGGCGCAGGTCCCGCGCCGAAGTCAGGCCGGCGAGTCCTGCCCCGATGATGGCTACGTCCAGGACGTCGTCCCGGCCAGCATGTGGCACCTGAGCCGTGGCCCGCCCGCTCAGAGCGATCCCTCCGATCAAGGTGGCGCTTCCAATCGCCTGAAGCAGCAAGCGTCGCTGGCGCGCCGGCAGCGACAATTCATCGTTATCTGAATCCATCTTCGCCTCTGTCATATCTATTGTATGTTTTACATAACAGTTGTTGTGTAAAAATACAGCACATTTGAAACCGTGCAAAGCAGATTAGTAGGGCGTTTGGTGTTGAGGAGGGTGGAGGACGACACAGGCCTTGGCACCGGTGGAGTGGGCCGGGGCATGATAAGGGCAGGTATCCTGCTGGATAGGGCGCTCAGAACAAGGCAGCCAGTGCCATTTAATGGTCATGGCAAGAAAGCGCGGTGCGCAGCTCCGACCTGATGATCCTGGAGACGCGCGCTGCTCGTGAAGGCCAACTCAGCTGCGCGCGTTAACTGCGTTACTTGGCGACTGCCTTTCTCTTGGAAGATGGTTTTTGCGGTTGCGGCGGAGTGATCAAGGTCATGAGGGCATCGAGAAGGGATTGACCTCGGCTCGAACCGAACCGTTCAGGTTCGATCGGCAACATCATCATCCATCCGTCGCTGATCGCGCTGAGCTGATCGGCGAGCAACTCAGCGGGGATATCGTCGCGGATTATGCCTTGGCTTTGCCCTCTCTCCAGTACCGATGTAAACACCTGGCGGAACCGTGCATATCGTTGCTTGATGACGCCTGCGAAAGCCGGTTCGTGCCTTGCGTAGCCAAGCAATTGGAGCCATGCGAGCCATGCGTCCGGCTCGTCGGTGTTCGTCCAGTCGAGCCATTGTTCGATGAGAGCCTTGATATCGATCCGCTCCTGGTTGTTCTCCAGCAAAGTGTCGATCTGGTCGAACAGGCTCTGTGCGACAGCGGTGATCATCTCCTCCTTGTTTGCGAAGTAGTAGGTCACCGCTCCCGTCGTGCACCCGGCGTGCTGCGCCACTTTGCGCATCGAAGCTCCGGCATAGCCCTCGCGTGCGATCACCGCGATCGCCGCCGCCAGCAACTCGGCCCGTTTCGCCTTGTGGTCGCCTACGGGCCGACCCCGGCGGGAGACCGGTTCGGATTCGCTATCACTCGCTTGAGAGCTGTTGTTCATGGGAGGCTGGAGTCGTGAATCAGGCATAGGAAATGGGTAATTTTCGCTGGCTCAATTGATCGGAGTAACAGTTGCAGTGAAAAAGCTGCAACTTGCTATTTGCGGCTCAGCATATGGAATTTATTTAAAGAAAGCACCCATGCAAGACTTGATACCGGGGCTCTCCCGAAGGGCGCATCAGCGGCCTTCGGGCAGCCGCGCGATGCATCAGTCGTCCGCGCGGAAGATCACTGGAGCGATATTGGTGAAATTCGCCACGTCGCCCATAACCTCAGCCGTCCTGGGGGAGGTGAGCGCGGCATCGATTCCGGCCTGATTGTTGAAGCGCAGAATCACCAGGCCTGCCAAGGGCTGCGGACCGACGACCGGAAACAGGATCTCGGCCGATTGCAGTCCAAACTCACCCCATGCGGAGCGCGCGAGCGGGATGTGGGTGCAAAGGTAGTACTCCCGGTCGAATCTCGCACCTTCGGTTAAGGGGTAGCTCACGATAAGGGTAGCCATGGGTAGTCCTTGCTCTTGTTGTGATGGGGTAGAGAGGGCATGACGCGCGCCTCGGCAACCTGAGGCGCGGTGACTTTGTGAAATCAGTTTTCGCCGCAGCCCACGACCGCAACGGCACGAATTTCCACGCGAAGCCCGGGAAGGGCCAGTTGCGAGATGCCGATGGCGGTCCAGGACGGGTAGCGGTCGGGGAAGTACTGGTGCTTGACCTGCATGAATGCGTGCGTGTCAGCTTGAAGCTCAGTATGAAATGTCATCAGCTCGACAACATCCGCCAGGGTCGCGCCCGCCGCCTCAAGGGCGATTTTCAAGCCTTGGAAGGCTAGGTGCGCCTGCTCTTCGATACCGTTGCCCGGTGTCATTGTGGCGTCGATTCCGACCTGGCCGGAAACCCAGATCATGTCCCCGACACGGGTCGCTTGCGGAAAGTGATAGTTATCGTAGAACACTTGGGATTGGGGAGGGGTGATGGTTTGCCGTTTCAGGTTCTGGGTACTCATTGCTTGATCTCCGATCATACGAGCTGGCGGAAGGTGGGGTGACGGAAGGGTTCTCCCGGCTTCAAGGTCATCAATTCTTCGGTGAAGAGAACGCCTTCCTTCGGATAACCCGCATCACTGTGGTCCGGCAGGGGGTTAAAGGTTGCGTCGTCACCAAAGAAGCGGAAAACAAAGGTGTGGCGATCCGGGAAGGCTTCGTCGACCGGCGCGCCGCCGTGTAGCGAGCCGGGATGGAGCACGACCACATCCCCGGGCTCCGTTGCCCACGACAGAATTTCGTATGCATCGGGCGCCTGCTCGCGCTCAGCCTCGATATCGGGAAGGCGAGGCAGCATGCCGCCTCCATGCAAGGGTTGGGTTGGGTCGTTCGGGTCGAGGAAGGTGGTTCCATCAAAACGCGTTCCGCGGTGTGATCCCCGAATGATCTCCAATGCATTTTGCTTGGGAACGGATTCGAAACTGATCCATGCATTGCCCCAATGCATGCCGGCCCAGGGCAAATAAGAGGTGTCCTGATGCCAGAGTGTGCGCGAACCACGTCCGCCGGCCTTGAGGAATACTTCCTCGGCGAAATACCAGACGTTTTCGCAACCCCAGAGGTGTGCGAATAACTGGCCAAAGGGGAGGGAAGAGACCAACTCCTCCAGGCGCTCCTTGGCGAGCGGATTGGCGTTGTCGACGTGCGACTGTTGCAAGGTCCCATCGAACATTCGAAACGCGTTGGGGCCATGGTTCTCGACTGCCCAGTCATAGGCAGTCCGACACTGAGCTAGTTGCTCCTCGTTCAGAAGCCCTTTGATCAGGACTGCCCCATCTTCCCGGAATGCCTTGCGCAGAGAGTCTTGCATAGCGGCTTTCTCCCACGAAATTTCACTAAGGTGAGATTGATCCTAGCAGCCAGGTTTATTTGGCGCAACACGCGTTATGATAATTATGACTGGCACTGAATGTGCCAATTTCCTGGAGGTGATGGCGCCGGCTATCAGCAGCTTTTCCCCTCAAAAAGGGTGCCGGTTCGCTGCCGTATCAATTAGGCCACTCGAACAATCGGCGAGGATATATGCGCGGCGCAAAGGGGGGCGCTAGAAGAAGTAATAGACGTAAATCTCTATCAGATTCGAGTCCTTGCCGCTGGAAAAGTACTGCCAGGCGCCGTCGCGGCCTATCACCGGCATTGCCAATATCGAGGGGTGGCGGGCAGGCCGGCCAAAATTGATACCTACAGGCAAGTTGGCTGCATAAACGCATGTCACAAGAGTTGCCGCTTACAGCTACCCTGGCGGTGCATGGAGAGAGGTCAGGCGAAGCTGTCTCGCTACGCGGTGGGGCTATTCGCAGATTTTGTCAGTAGGCACTTTATGGACGTCGATGCGATCGTCCAGCACTACGATTCACTTCAAGAGGAGAATCAACTGCCACAGAGGAGGTAGCAATCCAGGCTGGCTGCGATAAGCCGAGGGTTCGATTGGTCGGAGGTTGGCCAGGTAGTAGCTGGCATGGGACAGCCCACCAGAGATGTGGCCGCCTCCACTGACAGCTTCGGGTTGCCAACAGCTTCGGGGTTGCGATGATGTGCAAAGCGGAACCGATTAGCCAATGACTTTTAATCGACCGATAGCAGCCGCTGGACAGAATAGTGGCAAATAGTTAGCGTCGACCTCCAGCACTGAATCTTTATCGCAGCTGAGCTTGGCGTCATCCATGTCGCGTTTGCAGCAATTCCTCCGGGCTAGACAAGGGCTTGCAGGACGACAAGGAACGTTATACGACATCACTGCCGCGTTTAAACGCGATAGTGATGTCGTCATATAGGAGTTAGGCGTATTAGTTGGAGGAGTTGCAATGACAACAATCGATGTGAAATCCCGATTCGAAGCAAAGCTTCTTCGTCCGGCAAAGCCTGGTAATGATACGTCGTGGGCGTTCGTAGTACTGCCAAGAGACGCGAGTGAACAGCTTCCGAGGCGAGGAAGGACGACAGTTGAAGGCACAATCAATGGGCACCATTTCCAGGCAACCCTTGAGCCGGATGGCCAACTGAGCCATTGGCTGCAGGTAAGTAGCGAGTTACTCGAAGCCGCAGGCGCGGCCGTTGGGGATATCGTTACGCTAGAGCTAACCCCTGTGAAGAAGGAACCCGAGCCTGACATGCCAGCAGATTTTCAGGAGGCACTGGCATCCACTCCTGAGGCTCGTAAAGTTTGGAACAATACGACGACCATCGCACGGGTAGACTGGATACACTGGATTACTTCAGCCAAGCAACTTAAAACGCGCGCAAAACGAATTGATGATGCCTGCGATATGCTTGCATCCGGCAAGAAGCAGGTTTGCTGTTTCGACCAGTCCGGCTATTACAGTAAGGCTTTCCGTGCGCCCGAGGCAGAAGATTTTTAAACGGAACACTCCGTTGAATACGCCTGACAAATCGTTCGCTTCGTTCACCAGGACCGGCTAAAGCCGGCCTTTTAGCTTAATTGTTATGAATGTCTGCAAAGGGTCGACTTTTTCAACAGAATCGGCCGCTAGCCGTCACTCATCAATGTGACTAACAGCCCCCTCACATCATCGTCACACCACCGCAGCTGCAATCGTTCTGGAACGCCAAGCAAAAGCCAACACCATCAGCAGCCCCAGACCCGCCATTGTCGCTCCGGCCAGGGAAATCGCCGGATAACCCAGCCCGGTATTGATCACCGCTCCACCCAGCGCCGCACCAATCGCGTTGCCGAAGTTGAAGGCACCGATGTTCACCGCCGAGGCCAGATTGGGAGCGTCCTTGGCAGCCTCCATGACACGCATCTGTAGCGGCGGCACCAGGGCGAAGCTGGCGATACCCCATATCAGGATGGCAACGGCGGCCGGCAGCGGCCAACGCATCAGTACGGTGAACGCCAGCAGGACGAGAATCAGCACGCTTAGCGAAACGATCAGGGTGCGATCTATCGAGCGGTCGGCGGCCTTGCCGCCCCACATGTTGCCCAGCGTCAACCCCACACCGAACAGCACCAGCATGGCGGTGATGTAGGCGGTGGACGCATGGGTCTCGCTGCTGAGGATCGGCGCGATGTAGGTGAAGACGGTAAACATTGCACCCGAGCCGACTACGGTCAGGGCCAACGCCCCTAGCACCGGGCCACGGCCCAGTACCCGAATTTCGGCCAGTACACCGACGCTTTGCGGCGCCTGCAGGTTGGGCAAGGCGAACCACAACGCGACCATGGCCACCACGCCGAGGCCGGTAATACCCCAGAATGCGGTGCGCCAGCCGAACAGTTCGCCAAACCAGGCGGCCAGCGGCACACCGCCGATGGTCGCCAGTGTCAGGCCCATGAACATTGCCGCAACCGCCCCGGCACGTTTCTCCGGGGCGACCACGCTAGCGGCGACGATGGAGCCAACGCCAAAGAACGCACCGTGGTTCAGTGAAGTCACCACCCTGGCGACCATGAGGCTGTAGTAATCGGTAGTCAGGGCTGACATCAGATTACCCAGGGTGAAAATCGCCATGAGTCCGATCAGCAGATAGCGCCGGGGAATCCTGCCGGTGGTCAGGGTCATCAGCGGCGCGCCGAGCAGTACGCCCAAGGCGTAAGCACTGACCAACAGACCTGCGGCGGGAATGGAAACGCCGAGATCTGCAGCGATGCCCGGCAACATGCCCATGGGGGCGAACTCGGTAACGCCGATGCCAAAGGCACCAATGGCGAGTGCGACAAGTGGTGGATTGATACGCATGGAAGGCTCCTTATCTATGCCGCTAATGCTACGATCCGACTTTTTCAGGCGGTAGATAGCATTTCTGGCAATCACCTTTGCGTAAGGAGCACAAATGGACTTCAACGGCAGGTCAGGTGAAATGAGCGTGTTCGCCACTGTGGCGCAGGAAGGCAGCCTGTCGGCCGCCGCGCGTGCATTGGGGCTGACACCCTCGGCGGTCAGTCGGATCATTGCGCGTACCGAACAACGTCTTGGCACCCGCCTGCTGTTGCGCACCACCCGAGCGATCACCTTCACCGCCGAGGGCGAGGCTTTCCTGCGCGGCGCCCGGCGTATCCTGGCCGACATGGCCGAGGTCGAAGAGGCCATCGCCGACCAGGGCGTACCAAGGGGCCGATTGCGCGTCAGCGCCGCCCTTGGCCATGGGCGGCTAGCCATCGTTCCCTTGGTGGCAGCATTCAGCGCCCGTTACCCGAACATTGTCGTCGACCTCACCCTCGGCGACGAAGTGGTCGACATTCTCGGCGGCCAGGCCGACGTCGCGGTACGCTTTGGCCATCTGCCCGACAGCCCGCTGACCGCGCGCAGGATCGGCGACACCGGCCAGGTAGTGGTGGCATCGCCCGAGTATCTGCAGCGCCACGGCATCCCCCAGGAACCGGAAGACCTGCTACGGCACAACTGCCTACGTTTCAACTTCCGGCGTGCCGAACCCAACTGGCCGTTCGTCCGCGACGGAAGAGAATTTACCCTGAAGGTCAACGGCAACATCGAATGCAGCAGCGGTGAAGCGCTGGCACAACTCGCGCGAGTAGGTGCCGGCATTGCGCGTATCGGCGAGTTCAGCGTGAGCGAGGATCTGCAGCGCGGTGACCTGATACCGCTGCTGGAAGCCTGGAACCCCGGCGACCAGGAACCGATTCATGCGGTGTTCGTAGGTGGCTCGGCAATGCCGGCGCGGGTGCGGTTGTTCGTGGACTTCTTGTTGGAACATCACCGGATGTAAGCGGTGGCGTCACTTGATCCTTCCGGGTGCTCGTGATGCTGTTCGCATTAAGCAAGTAGTGACCAACACATCGTTGGGCGCGCTATCAGTGGGTGGTCTGCCTGACTGGAACAATCGGGAGCCATGGCATTGATGCCTCGTCTGCACCTCGTAGATGGCCGAGATTGGCCGATGGCTATTCGTGAGAGGCCGCTTTCGGCCCAGAGTGTGTAAAAACGCTCCGCCAAAATTGAAGTGTGCGCGTCTACGTTAAATCTGAAATTTATCGGCACGTCAGCAGATGTGGAGCCCGACTGCATCTGTTGACCCAAAGCGCGGTTGATTTTTTTGCAACCAGTGGGTACGAACTGCTTGATAGGGACAAGGCGCCTGTCGCCATAACCCAGACAGCTCAGTTCAAGCATTTGTGCCCTTGCTCAGCGAGCTACCTGCGGAAAACTTTAAGCGCTTCCCATTGTGCGAAGTAACCCATCGAATCGCTTCCGGGCCATCGCTGGCGTGGATGGTCACGCGAGCGATGGCTGGGTGCAATTTATATAATCCAAAGCTTCCGAAATCGGGTTATTGGCTGGCAAGGGCGTGGAGCGCGACCCGCGAAGCGGCCAGGTCCCAAGCCGCGGTACCAACGCTTTTGAATACAACGGGCCGTGACGAATCGATTGGGCCGCGAATGGCGGCGGCCAGCGATCTGACTTGAGACCAGTCCACACCTGCCCGCAACAGGTCGCCTGCTTCGTGCTGCGCACCGGCAGTATCGTCAGCATAGAGAACGCTACCGTCCAGAGTGACTTTGCCAAGCTCCGCCATCTCCGGCTTGAAAGCACCTACACCAATAATCAATCGACCTGGCTTGGCTGGTTCGTTGTAGACCGGCTCTGTGCTGGTGGTTACGGTGATTACCACATCCACGTCGGGAATGCTGTCGCCGCACGGTTGCAAATGTTCGTGCAGGTCTCGATTGTTGCTGCAGAAAACTGCTGTCGCTTGTGCGTCAATTCCTCGAACCCACAGCATGCACTGCGGGTAAAGAGCATTGATGGCTTGTACGTGATGACGTGCTTGTGCGCCGGTCCCGAACAGTAAGATCTGTTTCGGTTCATGCTTGAACAGCGTCCGAATCGCCAGGAGGGTGACTGCCGCAGTGCGACGCCCTGTGACCTCCGGGCCGTCGAGCAAGCACTTTATTTGTCCGGTTACGGCATCGCATACAGTTACCGTGCCGTTGATCGTCGGCAGCTGACGCTGCACATTCCCCGGCTGGACGTTAACCAGTTTGTGGATGCCGATGTCCTGGGCGGTGGCGGGCATGCTCAGCAAAACACCGCCGGCACCCAAGGGTACAACCAGGCGCTCAGGGCTCAGAATCGAACCGGCTTCCAGCTCGGTTGCGGCTTGGGCAATAGCGTCAACGAGTTTTTTGAAATCCAGCAGTGCCGCTGTCTGCGCTTGATCACAGACGGTAACCGAAAGGTTTTTCGGGGAGGCATTATTCGCCAGTCTATTAGTCATTGAATATTCCTTTTGCTGAGATCAGTTGTGGCGGATGTCGGAAAGAAACTGCTGTGCACGCATGGCCTGTGGTCGGCACAGCCATCTCAGGCAAGCCGTACCCCTATGTGGCCTCAGTGTAAAATTTGCGCAAGAAAGGCCTTGGCCCGCGCGCTGTTCGGGGCGCTGAAGAAGTCCTGAGGCGGTGCGTCCTCAATGATCCGGCCGCCGTCGAGAAACAGCACGCGCTCGGCCACTTGCCGGGCAAAGCCCATTTCGTGGGTCACGCAGAGCATGGTCATACCGCTGCCGGCCAGGTTAACCATCACATCCAACACTTCGCTGACCATCTCCGGGTCGAGCGCCGAGGTGGGTTCGTCGAACAGCATGATTTTGGGTTCCATGCACAACGCCCGGGCGATGGCCACGCGCTGTTGCTGGCCCCCCGAGAGCTGGCTGGGGTACTTGCTGGCCTGGCTGGCGATACCGACTTTTTGCAGGAAGTGCCGGGCCAGTTCCTCGGCCTTCTTGCGGCTCATGCCGCGCACCGAAATCGGCGCCAGGGTGCAGTTATCGAGCACGCTCATGTGCGGGAACAGATTGAAATGCTGGAACACCATGCCAATTTCACTGCGGACCCTGGCGGCCTCGCGGTTGGTCTGGGCCAAGTCGGTGTCGTTGACCAGAATGCGGCCTTTTTCGGCGATTTCCAGGCGGTTGATGCAGCGGATCAGCGTCGATTTACCGGAGCCGGAAGGCCCACAGAGCACGATGCGCTCGCCTTCGCGCACTTTTAGATCGATGTCGTGCAGCACATGGAAGGCGCCATAGAACTTGTTCAGGCCGGCGATATCGACCACCACCTTACGGGTGTCCGGGCTTGCGGCGAGCGGAGTGTCTACAACGGCAGAGAGGGCATGCATGGTCTTGTCTCCGGCAATCAGTGGAAGCGCTCGGCGCTGTACGGGGCAGGGTCGGTAAAGGGCATGGCACCGGTCATCAACTCGGCCAGCAGACGGCCGCAGACCGGGCCGAGGGTCAGGCCATGGTGGGCATGCCCGAAGTTGAACCACAGGCCTTTGTGTCGTGGCGCCGGGCCGATCACCGGGCACATGTCCGGCAAGCATGGACGGCGTCCCAGCCAAGGCTCGGCATCCAGGCGTTCGCCCAGCGGGTAGAAGGCGCGCGCCAGCTCTTCACAGCGACGTAGCTGGATTTCGTTGACCGGGTCCTGGCTGTCGGCGAACTCGATCCCGGTGGTCAGGCGAATGCCGCCGACCATCGGTGCCAGGACATAACCACCCACCGGGTCAAGCAGCGGCTGTTGCAAGCGCGTGCCAGGCAGGGCGGCATAGTGCATGTGATAACCGCGCTTGATCGCCAGTGGAATGTCATACCCCAGTGGCTCGAAAATGCCCCGGGCTTGCGGGCCCAGGGCGACCACGGCTTCGTCTGCGATCACCAGGCCCTGTTCGCTCTGCACTTCCCATTTGCCCACGCGCTGGCGCAAGGACAGGGCGTCACCAAGGACGAACACGCCGCCGCGTTTGACGAACAGTTCGGCATAACCGCGTGTCAGGCCGCCGGGGTCGCTGACGGTCTTGGGGTCCAGCCAGTGAATGCCGCCGACCACGCAACTGTGCAAGCCCGGTTGACGGGCATGCATCTGGTCGCGGTCGAGCACTTGGTAATTCAGGCCATAGTCCATGAGCGCAGCCGCGTCGCGTTGAGCCTTGGCAAACGCCGGTGGAGAATTGTAGGCCTCGACCCAGCCACTGGCCTGGATCAAGTGATCCATGCCGGCCGGTGCACAGAGCAGGTCGTGCTCGCTGACGCAGTGCTCCACCAAGGGCAGCATGGCCCGGGTTGCGGCGGCCAGGCCCTTGGTCCCGGAGTGCCGCCAGTACTGCAGCAGCCATGGAATGGCCTTGGGCAGGTACTTCAGGCTGTAGCGCACGTCCGACTGCCGGTTGCCCGCGTACCGCAACAGGCTCGACAACTGGCGCGGGAACGCGTAGGGAATTACGCTGGCGCGCTCGATCAGCCCGGCATTGCCGTGGCTGGTGCCGTTACCCGGCTGCTGGCGGTCGATGAGCACGACCTTACGGCCACGGGCCTGTAACTGGAGTGCGGTACTGACGCCGACAATCCCGGCGCCCAGAACGATGGTTTCGCAATGCATGGGTAGATCCTTGATGCAGGGGCGGCCACGGCAGCCCGAGAAAAAACCGGTTTACTGCAGGTGGCGGCCGAGGCGGCCCTCGAGCGCTTTGAGGCTGCGCCGCACGACTTCCACAATCAGCAGATAGAGCACGGCGGCCCAGAGGTAGATCTGGAAGTCGAAACTGCGCGAGAAGGCCAGCTTGGTCACCCCCATCAAGTCGTAGATGGTCACCAGTGAGGCAATGGCGCTGGCCTTGATCATCAGGATCAGTTCATTGCCCAGCGGGCCAATGGCGACCAGCAGCGATTGCGGCAGGATGACTTTGCGAAAGGTGGTCCAGCGCGACAGGCTGAGGGCTTTCGAGGCCTCGCGCTGACCTTGGGTCACGGCCATGATGCTGCCGCGAAAAATCTCGGCCTGATAGGCCGCGGTGTTCAGGGTGAAGGCCAGCAGCGTGCAGAACCAGGCCTCACGGAAGAACCACCACAAACCCACGTCCTGCCAGAAGCCTTTGAACGAACCCAGGCCGTAATAGAGCATGAACAGCTGTGCCAGCAGCGGCGACCCGCGGAAGAAATACACGTAGACGCCGGTAAAACGGCTGATAAAGCGGTTACTCGACAACCGGCCCAGGGCGATCAGCAGACCGAGCAGGGCGCCAAGGGTGAAGGAAATGGCCACCAGCTTGGCAGTCACCAACAGGCCTTCGATGAAACGGGGACCGTAACGCTCCAACAAGTCAGGGCTGAGGAAAAGATTTTGCAGTTCATCGAAGCTCATGGGCGAAGGCTCCGTTGATGGCGGCTGAAATACTGCTCCAGGAACTGGAACAGGTGGCCGGAAATGGCCGAGAAAAACAGGTAGCCAAAGCAGGCCACGGTGTAGAACAGCATCGGTTCCTTGGTGACGCTGACCGCCAGGTTGGTTTGACGCATCAGATCGACCAGGGAGATGGTCGACACCAGCGAGGTGTCCTTGAGCAGTGATAGCCAGTTATTCGACAGCCCCGGCAAAGCAATGCGTACCAATTGCGGCAGTACCACCTTGGTAAAGGTTGTGCGTCGGGACAGGCCAAGGGCGGCTGCAGCTTCGAACTGGCCCTTGGCTACGGTTTTGAAGGCGCCCAGCCAGATCTGGCTGGAAAACGCGGCGAACACCAGACTGAAGGCGATCAGCGCGGCGACGAAGGGGTTGATCGCGACTTCGGCCTCGTAGCCCATCGTGGCCAACAGTTTCTGCGCACCGATCTGGCAACCGTAATAGATTATAAGCAGGGTCAGCAGCTCGGGCAGCCCGCGGAACACGGTGGCAAACACCGTGCTCATGGCGCGCAACCAGCGACGTCGGGAACGGGCGGCCAAGGCCAGGCCCAGCCCCAGCGGCAAGCCAATCGGCAGGCAGCTCAGGGCCAGGACAATGGTCACCAGGGCGCCGGCCAGCAAGGCTGAACCCCAGCCGCCGCTGGCGAAGGATAGCAATGACAGGTTTTCGAACATCCTCGAACCCTCTCGGTAAATTAAGCTCGCACGCCCTCACCGCACCCGTGTGTGGGTGCAGTGCAACATGTCGGCAAGTAACGACCCTCAGGCGCGCCTGAGGACTCGAGGGATCAATAGATATCGAAGGCGAAGTAGCGACTGGAGATCTTCTTATAGGTGCCGTCGGCGACGATTTCATCCAGCGCCTTGTTGAAACGCTCGCGCAGGACATCGTCACCCTTGCGCACTGCGATCGAGGCATCGGCAGTGGTGCCGTTGACGTCGCCGATGATCTTGCAGCAGTCCTTGCCAGCGCTGTCGACCCAGGCCAGCAGCGGGAATTTGTCGGCAATCACCCCGTCGATCCGGCCAGTCGCCAGGTCGCTGTTGGCTTCATCGAGGGTAGGGTAGAGCTTCACGTCGGCACCGGCCGGGCCGTAATGATCTTCGGCATAGATGGCCTGGGTCGAGGATGACTGGGCGCCGACCGTGCGGCCCTTGAAGTCGGTCTGGGCGTCGGTGATGTTCGAGTCCCTGGATACCGCCACGGACAGGGGGGTACGGTAGTAGTGCCGGGTGAAATCGATTTTCTGCTTGCGCTCATCGGTGGCGATCATCGAAGCCACGACCGCATCGTATTTCTTCGCCATCAGCGCCGGGATAATCCCTTCCCAGTCCTGGGCGACGATGCTGCACTGCACGTTCATGCGCTCGCACAGGGCGTTGGCGATATCCACATCGAAACCGTGCAGCTTGTTGTCCGAGTCAACATAGTTGAACGGCGGGTAAGCACCTTCGGTAGCGATCTTCAGTACTTCAGCCTGCGCGCTGGTAGCCCCGGCCAGGACCATTGCGCATACACCGGCAAAGCGAATGACGTGTTTCATCCAGCACCTCGTTTTATTGTTTTGAGTTTGGTGACGATGTGTATCCAACGAACTCGTTGTGTAGGGTCGCAATGGCTTCAAGACGTTTTTCGACCTCGGGACCCAACTGTTTGCAGACGTCGTTGACCAGCAGGTGGACCAGCGACAGCATCGCTGCGGTCGATTCCCAGAACAGGTTGAACTCGGTGGGCACGCGGAACACTTCATCGGCGTTCTGGTCGGCCCAGTCGCAAAAGGTGTCGGTGATCAGCGTCACAGGGATTCCGGCATCGCGGGCCTTGCGGCACAGGGTCAGGGCGTGGCGGGAATAGCGGCGGGCTTCGAACACCACCAGCGCACTGTCTTCGGGGACACTGAGCAACACCTCGGCGTAATGCCCGGCGGCACCATCGACCCAGTGTGTGTCATCGCGCAGGTACTGCAGCAGATGCACCATGGATGCTGCGATGCCACGCTCTGTCTGGAACCCGGCGACGAACACCTTGCGCCGGGTGGCCAGGCGCTGGCTGACGTTGTGCCAGGTCGGGGTGAGGCTATATTCGTAAACCTTGACCAGGGCCGCGACTTCCAGCTCGAAGCTGCGCGGCAGGCCTTGCGGGCCCTGGCTGGCCTGATGGCGAAACTCCTGCAAGCGATCGCCCACCAGCCATGGGCCTTCGCCCAGGTCGACCTTGAGGTCGTTTTTCAGGTCTTTGAAGTGGCTGTATCCGAGGGAGCGACAGAAGCGCCCCACACTGGACTCACTGACGTTCAATTTCGCGGCAATATCAGCGGCAGTCTGGAACGGCAGTTCATAGAGGTTGGCCAGCATATAGTTGGCAATCACCCGGCCGGAGGCGGAGGCGGTTGAAAGACTGCTTTCAAGGCGTTGTTTGATGGGCTGGCTCAAGGCTGCTTCCTGTTGTTTTTCAGCGCTTACGAAAGAAAATGCGTGTTTTCTGGCATTAAGTCAATACATGACAGATAACTGTCATGATCGGTGATCGTCACTCTGGTACGCAGCATCGACAACTCGGTTGGAGGGCAGGATGCCCTATGCAAAGCTCGACCATTGAATTCATGGCGGCGGCAAAGCACCGTCTCAGGACGCCGTGCGGAGGTAGAAGCGATGCACAGTTGAGTCTGTGCGCTGGAGAAGGCGCGTGCCTGGGTGGGGTTCCAAACGATCTATGGTCTGGCTAAACGGTAAGCGTCTGGCGAAGTCACCTACCTGATTCCCGCGATAAGGGCGATGTTCTCCACTTAAAAATACGTGGACACCATCTATGTTTTCGCTCTGTATATGGCCACAATCATGGCGCTCTTGATGTCACTCGTGATCACTGCGGCAAATTCCGGGATTGAGATTGGTTACCTAAGTAATGCGCTGCACGCCTATAAATTGGCCATGCCAGTGGCATTCCTGTGCTTACTCGTCGTTCGTCCCATTGTGCTTAAACTGGTGCCTTTGACTGTGCCCCCCTCATCATTAAGGGCGGTCGCGCGGTACTAATTTGGAACGCTACTGTTATGTCTTTCGGAGCTATTCGGCTTATCGGCTTTATCCTGGGCATCTTTCTGATCACGCTGGCCGTAAGCATGGCTATTCCCATGATCACACTGGTGGTCTATGAGCGAAGCGATGATCTGTCGGCCTTTCTCTGGTCGAGTTTGATTACCTTCATCTGCGGCCTCCTGTTGATCGTGCGGGGGCGCCCGGATACTGGTCAGCTTCGCCCCAGGGATATGTACCTGCTGACTACCGGAAGTTGGGTCGTTGTGTGCACCTTCGCAGCGTTGCCAATGGTGTTCATCCGCCATATCAGCTACACCGATGCATTCTTTGAAACGATGTCCGGCATCACAACCACGGGCTCGACTGTACTCACCGGTCTGGATAGCTCATCCCCTGGTCTGTTGATATGGCGCTCCATGCTGCATTGGTTGGGAGGCATCGGTTTTATCGGCATGGCTGTGGCGATCCTTCCACTGTTGCGAGTAGGCGGCATGCGTCTGTTCCAGACAGAGTCCTCGGACTGGTCGGAGAAAGTGACACCGCGTTCCCATGTGGCAGCCAAGTACATTCTGTTGCTCTATCTGGGGCTTACTGGCATCGGAACCCTGGCGCTCTGGCTTGCTGGAATGACGTCATTTGAAGCGGTCAACCACGCAATGTCTTTGATCTCTACCGGGGGGTTCTCAACTTCGGACGCCTCACTTGGGCATTGGACGCAACCAGCGATTCACTGGGTGGCAGTGGCCATCATGATTCTGGGCAGCCTGCCATTCACCTTGTACGTCGCGTCATTGCGGGGCGATCGGCGTGCACTGATCAAGGACCACCAGGTACGCGGATTCATTGGATTCTTGCTCGTCACATCGCTGGCTGTGGGTACCTGGCTTTGTTTTCACAGCGATTACGGGTGGTGGGATGCGTTTCGTATCGTGGCAGTCAATGTGACCTCGGTGGTCACGACCACCGGAATTGCGGTTGGCGACTACACGTTATGGGGCAGCTTCGCTGTCTTGCTCTTTTTCTATCTGACCTTTGTCGGTGGGTGTTCCGGTTCCACCGCAGGTGGTCTCAAGATCTTCCGTTTTCAGGTGGCTGCCACGCTACTGGTAAGCAGTTTGAAGCAGTTGATCCATCCTCGAGCCGTGATTCAGAAGAATTACAACGGTCATCCCATTGATGAGGAGATCGTGCGCTCACTTTTGACCTTCTCGTTTTTCTTCACCATCACCATTGCTGCCATTGCCCTGGGCCTGGCTCTCATTGGACTTGATTGGACAACAGCATTGAGCGGCGCAGCTACTGCGGTATGTAACGTCGGGCCAGGGCTTGGCACGATCATTGGGCCGGCCGGTAATTTCTCGTCATTACCGGATGCAGCCAAATGGCTACTGACCGTTGGAATGCTTCTGGGAAGGCTCGAAATTCTGACTGTGTTGGTACTTGTCACCCCGGTTTTCTGGAGATATTGATTAACCTTGTCGGGGGGCTGCATCTAAAAGGGACATGGGGGCAGCGAGTGCTTCCATGGAGAGATCAGTCGTCGTTTGGGCTGCCGTTGTTGGCCGGTTTCTGCCAGTCATCCAGGATGGCAATCCGCTTACGGCACAGCGCCGATGCTGGCCTGGATGGTGGAGGACAAAGCCATCGAACCGCATGTGCCGAGGCAATCGGCATTACCGTGAACAAAAATGTCGTGCCCGGCGATGAGGTCAAGCCCACCGTGACGTCCGGCATTCGTCTCGGCAGTGCGGCGTGCACTTCGCGTGGCATGGGGGTCGATGAATTCAGGGAGATCGGCGACATGATTCTGGCCATGCTCGGTGGCGTGCGCAGCGGTGCCCTCGACGGCCGCACTGAACGCTCGATTCGTGAAGGCATAAGCGACCTGAGCAAGCGTTTCAGGCTGCCGTATTAACCGCCTGCGCTTTTTTGAAAAGGAATTCCAATGCCCGGCATCATCCCCACCGGCCGCCTGGCGGCAACCCGCACGTCACGGTTCAGACTGCTCACCACCGCCAAGCCTCAACCCGTCATCGCGGTTGAATGCCCCAGGCTGCCCAAGCGTGCGCGGATGGCCGCCCAGGCCCAGCAGCTGCTGATGAACTATGCGCTGGGCCATTAGATTTTCAGGGCGTTGGCCAGGCGCAACATGGCGGCTTCGATTTCATACGCGGTCAGGGAGGAGTAGCCCAGCAGCCAGCCCTGTTGCTTCGGGTCGCCCGCGTACAAGCCGCTGAGGCCGGACAGTTGCACGCCGGCAGTGGCGGCTTGGCGGATGGTTTTTTCCTCGGACCATCCGGCTTTCAGCAAGCAGGGGATTTGCAACCCGCCCGGCGGCAGTTCGGCGGTGACCACCGTGCTCAAGTACTTGCCGATGGCATCGTGCATGATCGACCGGCGTCCGGCATACAGCTTGCGCATGGTCCGGACATGCGCGTTGTAATGGCCGTCTTCCATAAAGCGCGCCAGCGTCAGTTGCAGCGTTTGCGGAGTGTGGCCGTCCATCATGCTGCGCGCATAGGCAAAGGGCTTGACCAGCTCGGAGGGCAGCACCATATACCCCATGCGCAGGCCGGGGTAGAGGGTCTTGCTGAACGTGCCGATGTAGAGCGTGCGCTGATACTTGTCCAGGCCCTGCACGCACGCCGTGGGTTGCCCGTCGTAATGGAACTCGCTGTCGTAGTCATCCTCGATGATCCACTTGCGTTTTTGCGCCGCCCAATTGATCAACTCAAGACGCCGCTCCAGCGGCAACGTCGCGCCGGTGGGGTATTGGTGCGAGGGCGTGACATACACGCAATTGGCGCCGCTGCGGTCGGCGTACAGCAGGTCGGTGCGGATGCCCCGTTCATCGACATCAATGGGCAGCACCTTGGTTTCGGCGATTTTGAAGGCCTTGCGGGCGCCGTAATAGCCGGGGTTTTCCAGCAGAATCGGCTTGCCGGCGTCCACCAGTAACTGCGCGCACAGATACAACGCCTGACGCGTACTGCTCAATACCAGCACCTGGTCGGGGGAGCATTTGGCGCCGCGTTCGAGGTTCAGGTAGGTGGCAATCGCTTTGCGCAGGGGCTCGGCCCCTTGTGGATCGCCATGCAGCAGCACGTTCGCGCGATAGTCCTTCATGACCTGGCGCTGCAAACGCTCCCAGACATCCGTCGGGAAGTTGCGGGTTTCCGGCAGGCCGGTGGCGAATGCCTTGATGACTTGCTGATCGCGCACGCCGCCGGTGTCGAAGATCATCCGCCCGCGTTGGCTGAGTTCGGCGCCCGGTGCGGCGACGCTGCTCCTGACTTCCTGAGCCTTGAGGCGTCGGCGACCGGCACCGCGCAATTCGACGCCCACGGTGTCGCAGACGTAACTGCCGGCGCCTTCGCGGCGCACGATAAACCCGTCCCGATGCAACTGCACATAGGCGTTCTCAACGGTGTCGCGGGCGCAGCCCAGTGACTTGGACAGCACCCGCGTGGCGGGCAGTTTCAAGCCGGGGCCGAGGGCCCCGTCGAGAATCAGCGCACGCAACGCACGTTGGATCCGCTGGTGCAAATCCAGCAGCTGAAACTCAGCGTCGTTGAGGCGCATCTTCAGAGTTTCCAGCTCGAAGGTCTTTGCCATGTGGTCTGCTCTCTTTCCATGAATTGGCAGGTAAAGGCAGGCCAGTTTATCCGTAGACTCTGGCCCTCGCCACCCTAGGCTTTACCTCGGTGATTACGCACAGGGCGAGCGTTCTTGAACAGGAGTTACTCAACCATGGCTCGGTCACACAACTTCAGCGCAGGCCCCACCGCGGTGCCGTTGGACGTCCTCACTCAGGCGCACGAGGAGTTTTTCGATTTTGCCGGCACCGGCATGTCCGTGATGGAAATCAGCCATCGTTCGCAGGTGTTCATGGCGGTGGCCCGCGAGGCCGAACGGGACCTGCGCGATATCCTCGGGGTGCCGCCCGCCTACAAAGTGTTGTTTCTGCAAGGGGGCGCCTCGTTGCAGTTTGCTCAAGTGCCGATGAACCTGATAGGCGATAAAGGCACGGCGGATTACCTGCACACCGGCCTCTGGTCGGGCAAGGCGATCGAGGCTGCACGGCGCTACTGCGATGTGCGCGTGGTTGCCAGTGCCCACGCGTCCGGTTTCGACCGCGTCCCCCACGCCTCGGACTGGCGCCTTAACGCCGACGCCGCCTACTTGCACTACACCGAGAATGAGACGGTGCACGGCGTGCAGTTCATCGACACGCCCGCGAGCGATGCGCCGCTGGTGTGCGATGCCTGTTCAAGCCTGCTGTCCAAGCCGATCGACATCGCCAGGCATGGGCTGGTGTATGCCGCCGCGCAGAAAAACATGGGCGTGGCCGGGTTGACGGTGGTCATCGTGGACCCGGCGTTGCTGGAGCGTTCCCATGCCTTTACCCCGGACATTCTCAACTACGCGCGCATCAGCGACGCGCAGTCGATGCCCAATACCCCGGCGACCTTCCCCTGGTACCTCACCGGCCTGACGCTCAAGTGGATCAAGCACAGTGGCGGCCTGCAGGCTCTGCATCAGCGCAACCAGGCCAAGGCGCGAATGCTGTACCGCGCCATCGATGGGAGTGACGGGTTTTATCGCAACCCTGTGCAGTTACCGTATCGCTCCATCAACAACGTGCCCTTCCGGCTGACCGAGGCGGCGCTGGAGAAGGCCTTTTTGTGCAGCGCCGAGCAGGCCGGCCTCAACGGCCTCAACGGCCACGCCAGCGTCGGCGGCCTGCGCGCCAGCCTCTACAACGCCGTTTCAGTGCCGGCGGTCGAGGCGCTGTGCGATTTCATGAACGCGTTTGCGCGCGAGCATGGATGAGCCGGCCGCGCAAATTGGTCTGGTCTGCTGCGTTAAAGCGTAGGGGTAAAACCTGCCATTCAACGGCTATAAATGACCGCTTGCCAGCGGCCGGATACATCGTCCAGCAAGGAGCCAAGACCTATGTCATCTACTCAATCCCTCTCGTCCCTGCGTCTGCGGGACCTGCTGCACCCGGTGGTTGCCGGGCTGATTTCGGTGATCGTCAATTACGGCGGCACCTTCATCCTGGTGTTTCAGGCCGCCAAGGTCGCAGGGCTCAGCCCTGAGTTGACGGCGTCGTGGGTTTGGTCAGTATCGATCGGGGTAGGGGTGACCGGGCTGTTCCTCAGTTGGGTGAGCCGCGAGCCGATCATCACCGCCTGGTCGACCCCGGCGGCGGCTTTTTTGATCGTCGCCTTGGCGACCACACCCTACGCCGAGGCCATCGGGGCGTACATGATTTCGGCTGCAGCGTTCGTGCTGCTGGGCGTGTCCGGCTACTTTGAAAAAGCCGTTCGTCTGATCCCGCCCGGTGTGGCAGCGGGCTTGTTGGGTGGCATCCTGCTGCAGTTCGGCATCGGTGCGTTCGCCAGCATGAGCGTCGACCCGTTATTGGTCGGGGTGTTGATCGGCGCCTACATCGTGTTCAAGCGCTTGAGTGCGCGCTATGCGGTGGTCGGCATTCTGGTGCTGGGGCTTGGCTTTCTGCTGATGCAGGGGCGCGTGGATTTCACGGGGCTGGCGCTGGAGTTTGCGACACCGGTGTTCACACGCCCTGAGTTCTCGGTCAATGCGTTGTTGAGCGTGGCGTTGCCGCTGTTTCTGATCACCCTCACGGGGCAGTACATGCCGGGCATGCTGGTGCTGCGCAATGACGGGTTCAACACCAGTGCCAACCCGATCCTCAGCGTGACCGGGCTGGGTTCTTTGCTGATGGCGCCGTTCGGTTCCCATGCCTTCAACATCGCGGCCATCACGGCCGCCATCTGCACTGGCAAGGACGCGTCTGAAGATCCGTCCAGGCGCTGGATAGCAGGCGTGGCCGCGGGCATCTTCTACATCTTGGTGGGGGTTTTCGGCGTGACCCTGGCGGCGGTGTTCATGGCCTTCCCGGCGACCTTCATCACCACCCTGGCCGGGCTGGCCCTGTTGGGCACCCTCGGCGCGAGCCTGGCCAATGCCATGGCGGACGTGAAATCGCGGGAAGCGTCGCTGATCACCTTTCTGGCCTGCGCGGCCAATATCACCCTGCTGGGCATCGGCGGCGCGTTCTGGGGCCTGGTCATCGGCCTGGCGGCCTACGCCGTGCTCAATGGGCAGTTGCCGCGTCGTGAAAAGACTGCTGTCCCACAAGCCGAACCGGTTGCAGTGCCCACCAAAGGAGCGGCCAACTGATGCCTGATCAAACCGAAGACCTCAACATCCTGCATGCGCGCCATGGCCGTTACCCACAGGCCGACAGTGTCGAAGACTTTCGCAGCAACCTGGCCGCCGTGCAGCAACGCATTGTCGAGGCGTGCCGTCGGGTAGGGCGGGATCCGGCCGGTGTGCGCTTGCTGCCGGTCAGCAAAACCTTTGATGAAGCTCATCTGCGTCTGGCCTATGCCGCCGGTTGCCGCCTGTTGGGCGAGAACAAGGTGCAGGAAGCACAGCGCAAGTGGGAAGCCATGACCGACCTGGAAGACCTGCAATGGTCGGTGATCGGCCACTTGCAGACCAACAAGGCCAAGCAGGTCGCACGCTTCGCCAGCGAGTTCCAGGCCCTGGACAGCCTGCGGGTGGCCGAGGCGCTGGACTGTCGCCTGCGCATTGAAGGTCGGCAGATGGACGTGTTCGTCCAGGTCAATACCTCCGGCGAAGCCAGCAAGTACGGGCTGGCGCCCGATGACGTGGCGGCTTTCCTGGAGACTACGCTAGCGTTCCCGACACTGCGGGTTCGCGGGTTGATGACGCTGGCGCTGTTCTCGGCCGACGCGGTGCGGGTTCGCCCTTGCTTCGTCCGGCTGCGTGAATTGCGCGACCGCTTGCGTCATTGCGCCCCTGATGGGGTGTCGCTGCAAGAGCTGTCGATGGGCATGTCGGGTGACTTTGAAATCGCCATTGAAGAGGGCGCGACCGTGGTGCGCGTCGGACAGGCGATCTTCGGTGCCCGAGCCATGCCGGATGCGTACTACTGGCCGACCGCCGATGCCCGCCCCCTCAGTGAAGACACGTTGTTGTCGATCACTCCCAGCCGTTGATCCCCCTCTACAGGAAGGACCGCAATGTCCGCTGCACCCGCTTACCTCATGCACACCTCAACCCGACAACCGGTTTCGTTCAGCCGAGGCCAGGGCGCCTCGTTGTGGGACACCGAGGGTGTTGAATACCTGGATGCCATCGCCGGTGTGGCGGTGACGAGCCTGGGACATGCCAACCCCGAAATTGCCGCGGCCATCGCCGAACAGGCCACGGTGTTACTGCACACGACCAACCTGTTTCGCATCCCATGGCAGGAACAATTGGGTGAACGACTGTGCCTGCTCTCGGGCATGCAACGGGCGTTTTTCTGCAACTCCGGAGCGGAGGCCAACGAAGCGGCGCTCAAACTGGCCCGTCTGCACGCCAACGCCCGGCAGGTGACCCAGCCGCAAGTGTTGGTGATGGACAACAGTTTTCACGGGCGCACCCTGGCCACCCTCGCCGCCACCGGCAACCCCGCCGTGCATCGCGGCTTCGAGCCCCTGATGCCGGGCTTTGTGCGAGTGCCTTTCGACAACATCGAGGCGATTCGCCAGGTCGCGGCGCAGTCACCCGATATCGTCGCGGTGCTCGTCGAGCCGGTGCAGGGGGAGGGGGGCGTGCACGCCGCCTCTGCCGGCTACCTGCAGGCCCTGCGCCAACTGTGTGATGAACACGACTGGCTGATGATGATCGATGAAGTGCAGACCGGGCTGGGCCGCACCGGTACCTGGTTTGGCTTTGAGCATGCGGGCATCGAGCCGGACGTCATTACCCTGGCCAAAGCGCTGGGCAACGGTTTCCCCATCGGCGCGTGCCTGGCGCGGGGCAAGGCCGCCGAGCTGTTTTCCCCCGGCCACCATGCGTCCACGTTCGGCGGTAACCCGCTGGCGTGCCGCGTGGGCTGCACAGTGCTCGACATCATGCAGCGCGATCACATCCCGCAACGCGCTGCCGCCTCGGGCCGCCGCTTGTTGGCGGCCTTGAAGCTGGCGCTGGGCAACCATCCTGAGGTGGTGTCCGTTCGCGGCATCGGCTTGATGATCGGCATTGAACTCAATGGCCCGTGCGCCGAACTGGTCGGCCGGGCCCGTGAAGAACAACGTCTGCTGATCACCGTCACACGGGGCACCACCGTGCGCCTGTTGCCGCCGCTGATTTGCGATGACGCACAGATCGACGACATCGCCGTGCGCATCACGCGCCTGCTGTCATCCGCCGCTTGAATTCTTGACCAAGGACACTTTGCACATGTACGACTCGACGCTGACCCTCAACGCTTTCGACCCTGAGCTGTATGAATCGATTCACCACGAAGAGCATCGCCAGGAAGACCATATCGAGCTGATCGCCTCGGAAAACTATGCCAGCCCGCTGGTGATGAAAACCCAGAGCTCGGTGCTCACCAACAAGTACGCCGAAGGCTACCCCGGCAAGCGCTATTACAGCGGCTGCGAATACGTCGATGTGGCCGAGCGGCTGGCCATCAAGCGGGTCAAGGCCCTGTTCGACTGCGACTACGCCAACGTGCAACCCCATGCGGGCGCCCAGGCCAACGCGGCGGTCTTCCTGGCACTGATCAACCCCGGTGATACGGTGATGGGCATGAACCTGGCCCAGGGCGGTCACCTGACCCACGGAAACCCGGCCAACTTTTCGGGGCGTCACTACACCATCGTGCCTTACGGACTGGACCCGAAAACCGGTTTTCTTGACTATGACGAGATGGAGCGAATCGCACTGCAGACACGCCCCAAAATGTTGATCGGTGGTTTTTCCGCGTATTCGCGGTACAAGGACTGGGCACGCATGCGCAGCATTGCCGACAAGGTAGGGGCTATCTTCTGGGTCGATATGGCCCACGTCGCCGGGCTGGTCGCCGCGGGCGAATACCCGGACCCGCTTCCCCATGCGCATGTGGTCACCAGCACCACGCACAAAACCCTGCGCGGGCCACGCGGCGGTTTGATTTTGTCCAAGGGACAGGATGAAGCCTTCTACAAAAAGCTCGACTCCGCTGTGTTTCCTGGCGTGCAGGGCGGGCCGCTGATGCACCAGATCGCGGCCAAGGCCGTGGCGTTCAAGGAAGCGCTTGCGCCGGAGTTCAGCATCTACCAGACCCAAGTGGTCATCAACGCCCGGGCCATGGCCGGGGTGTTGCAAAAGCGCGGGTACAAAATCGTCTCGGGCGGCACCGACAACCACATGATGCTGATCGACCTGTCCGACAAGCCCTACACCGGCAAGGAGGCCGACGCGGCCCTGAGCAGTGCCTATATCACCGCCAACAAAAACTCGGTGCCGAATGACCCGCGCTCACCGTTTGTGACATCCGGCCTTCGTATCGGTACCCCTGCGGTGACCACCCGCGGGTTTGGTGTGGAGGCCTGCGAGCAAGTGGCCGGCTGGTTGTGCGACGTACTGGACGCCCTGGAAAACGGAGGCAGCGACAAGGTCGGGCACCACGTGCGCGAACAGGTTGTCGCACTGTGCCGTCGTTTTCCGGTCTATCGCTGAGTCTGGCCAGGCCAGGCCATTGCCTGATCGGGTGGTGGCCGGGTGTTCAACTGTTTTATCAGGCGATCCCCTTGGCCACACCCTCACGCATTGCCGGTGGTGAAGGTGCGGGCGCGTTGGCTGAGTTCTTCAGCACTGCTCAACGCGGCGCGGCGGGCGATAGCTTCTCGCTCGGACCGACACATACGCTCGGCCACCTATGGACTGATCGTATTCGGGTAGTCCTTCCCATTTGTGAGTGACATTTGTATTGGCTAGCTCCTCTTCGATATCTATGCCGTCCTTCATCATCTTTTCCAAATCCCATTCAAGATGAATCACTAGCGCACCCCAGGCTGGAGAAGGAAGGGACGTCAACCTGTATCGAAGTATCTTTCCTACGTTACGTGAATAAAAAGGAAGGATTGGTCAAGAGAGCTTTTGACTGGATGATAAAAAGCTATTACCGCGAAGTTTTACACGAAGAATCTGCTTCTCGGCTTGTGCGAAATGCACTATCAAGTTCCAAAACAGATGCAGACACCTAACCCTTCAATCGAGAGGATGTGCCCCGGCAAGCCGGAGCACGTCTCTCATCTCAAACCTTATCAATGCCTGCAAAGGGTCCGGTGCAGCCCTTGGTGACAGGCAGAAAACGGCCGATTCTGGCCACGTGCAGAAATCAGTCAGAAGTGAACGCTTGGCGCCGGTACCTACGGCCAGATTCGACCCAAAGACGTCCTGACGTATCACACATAAAACCGTAGGCTCACCTCACAGCCGCAGCCGTAAGGTTTCAAATAGTGCGCGGTCTTCCTTTTTGGCCGAGCGCGCATGGCGCCGAATGACCTGCAACAGGCATTCGGTGAAGCAGATCGCCGGGTTGCTAAGGGCGCCATTGCGGCGCGTCACGATGCTCAGCTGTCGGGGCTCGAACTGCTCGGTCAGCCCCAGGGATACCACACGCCCCAGAAATGGCGGAGCTGTGCTCACGATGGACGGCCCCCAGGTGCACATGTCGGCCCGCTCGACCATCATCTGCAAAATGGCCAGCGAATGAGCACGCACGATTCGACTCTCATCGATCTGCGCGCCGTGTTTCCAGAACAGTTCCTGCATCAGCCCGTCGTGCCCGTCCGGCGCGTAGTTCAGGGTCCAGTTTTCTTCCAGTAACTCGTGGATCGATCGCGCATGCTGTCGGGCGTGACCCTCGCGGACCAGCACCGAGGTCTGGTAGTCGAGCAAGGTTTCGCAGGCGAATTCCTGGCTCGATTGTGTGGGATGGAGTTGGCCAATCGCGAAGTCCATGCTGCCGTCACGCAGCAGCGGTTGAGCAACGGCCATCAGGCTTTCGAACAGTTCCAGCCTGATTTGTGGCATACGTTCGCGAAAAGCCAGCACGACTTCGGGCAGGAAGGTCAGGGCGACCCATGGGGTGATCCCGACGCAGAGCCGGCCTTGAGCCTTGCCACGCATGTGATCAAGCTCGGTCTGTGCGTGCTCCAGTTGCTTGATCACCAGCCGGGCGTGAGTCAGCAGCACTTTGCCGTATTCGGTGAAATTCAGACCGCTGGCGGTTCGGGTAAACAGCGGCAGCTGCTGGCTGGTTTCCAACTCGCGCAACGCTTTGGTCACCGCGGCCTGGGAAATCTCCAGCGAACGAGCGGCCGCGCGGATACTGCCGGTTTCGGCGCTGGCAATCAGCGCCTGTAATTGATGCAGCTTCATCTGCTTACCCTGGTGACAACTCATGGTTGTCATCATAACCAAACTGCGCCTCCCCGGCCCGGTGCCCGTTCCCTAAGATCGACCCCAACAGCGCTTTCGCTGCCGCACAACCCCCTGTCGAAGGAGAACACCCATGAATGCCGGCCTGGTCCTGCCTGGTATTGCCGCTATGCAAGATGAAATGATCGCGATACGCCACAGCATTCACGCGCACCCTGAACTGGGTTTTGAAGAGTTCGCCACCAGTGAGCGGGTGGCCGCGTATTTGACTCAGTGGGGCTTTGAGGTCAGCACCGGGGTGGGCAAGACCGGGGTCGTTGCCACCCTGAAAAATGGCGAGGGGCGGTCCATTGGCTTGCGCGCCGACATGGATGCGTTGCCGATACAGGAAACCTCCGGTTTGCCTTATGCCAGCCGGATCGATGGCGTCATGCATGCCTGCGGACATGACGGTCATACAGCGGTCCTGCTGGCAGCCGGTCAGTACCTGGCCCGGACGCGGGCATTCAACGGTACCGTGCACCTGATTTTCCAACCCGCGGAAGAAGGGCTGGGCGGTGCCAGGAAAATGCTGGAGGAGGGGCTGCTCGAACGGTTTGCGTGCGATGCGATCTTCGCCATGCATAACGTGCCGGGTTATCCCGTCGGGCATTTGGGTTTTTACAGCGGACCGTTCATGGCGTCTGCCGACACGGTAAACATCAAAATCATCGGCAACGGTGGCCATGGCGCGGTGCCGCACAAAGCCGTCGACCCGGTGGTGGTCGGTGCCTCGATCGTGATGGCTTTGCAAAGTATTGTCTCGCGCAATGTTAACCCGCAGGAGATGGCGATTATCACGGTGGGCTCCCTGCATGCCGGGAACGCTTCGAATGTCATCCCGTCCAGCGCTGACCTGAGCCTGAGCGTACGCGCCCTGACTCCTGAGATTCGCCACTTGCTGGAGGTCAGAATCACTGAATTGGTCAAGGGCCAGGCCGAGAGTTTTGGCGCCCGGGTCCACATCGACTACCAGCATTGCCATCCGGTGTTGATCAACGATCCCGAACAGACAGCATTTGCCCATGAAGTCGCCCGCGACTGGCTGGGAGAGGAACACCTGATCGATGACCTGCGGCCGTTCACGGCCAGCGAGGACTTTGCGTTTGTCCTGGAAAAATGCCCCGGCAGCTATCTGGTGATCGGCAACGGCGAGGGCGAAGGCGGGTGCCTGCTGCACAACCCCGGCTATGACTTCAATGACGACTGCCTGCCGGTGGGCGCGAGCTATTGGGTCAAGTTGGTCGAACGTTTTCTGTGTTGAGACGGCGCATTTTCGCCCGTTGTGCGTGTAAATGATCTACGGCCTGAAGAGGAATAAAAATGAACAAGATGATTGCAGCCGTTTCCCTGGTGTTCCTGACGGCCTCGAGCCTGGCGGGGGCGGCCGACTGGTCTGGCAAAGTGTTGAGGCTGGGGGTGGACCCGACGTATCCACCGCTGGAATACAAGAACCAGGATGGCACGCTGACCGGCTTCGGGGTCGACATCGCCGAGGCGTTGTGCGCCGAACTGAAAGCCCGATGCGTCTGGGTGGAAAGCAGCTGGGACGGGATGATCCCGGGACTGCTGGCGCGCAAGTTCGATGCGGTGGCGTCTTCGATGACCATCACACCCAAACGCCTGGAGCAGATTGCGTTTACCGACAAGGTATCCAATGCACCGGCACGGTTAGTGGTCAAACGTGGATCGGGATTACAGCCGACCCTCGAATCGCTCAAGGGCAAGCGCATTGGTGTGGAGCAGGGCTCGACCCAGGAATCCTATGCCAAAGCGGTTTGGGGTGCCAAAGGCGTGGACGTTCTTTCCTATCAAAATCAGGATCAGGTGTACGCCGACCTGGTCGTGGGGCGACTTGATGCCTCGTTGCAGGGTTCCATTCAAGCCAGTTACGGCTTCTTGAAAACAGCGGCGGGTAAGGACTATGAATTTGCCGGCGCCACTCTGGATGCCCCGGGCTTCTTCGGCGTCGGTGATGGACTTGGTGTGCGCAAGGGCGATGTCGCGTTGCGCGAAGACTTGAACAAAGCCCTGGCAACCATTCTCGCCAATGGAACGTACGCGCGGATCAACGACAAGTACTTCGATTTTGACGTCTACGGCGCCCAGTAATGCGTCGTCGTCAGCTTGAACAGGGCGCTCGTTCGAGCGCTCTACCACTGGCAGTTATGCCGATTGTCGATGGTGTTTCAGTACTTCAGTTTGTGGAGCCACATGACTGTGCTGGAAAACATTATCGAGTGCCCGATGAGTGCGGCTATCGGTTCAGCAGAGGTGCCAGCAATGCACACATGCCGCGCCAGTGCGAACCTTCCCAGTAAACCCGTTGGCAGGCGTCGCAGCGCACGAAGTGCGAATAGAGGGCGCCAATGCGTGGCGGTACCAGCGGCCGAGCCAGCTCCGGGCTGATCTCGTGCAGCGGCAGGTTGCAATGAAGGCACAGGCTGAATGGCCGCGCGCTACGCGCCAGGTCGAGGCGCTCGTACAATTCGCGCAGCTGCAGCGACGGTTTCAGGGCATGCACGTAACAGCCGTGGCTGATGATCCGCCGCTTGAGCAGTTCGCGGTCGCGGGTCAGCACGATGCGTCCTTGCTGCGCAGCGATCTCGGCGATCTCGCCATCCTCGAAACCATTGTCGTAGAGCGTGTCGAAGCCACTCATGCGCAGCAGGCTGGTCAGCCCGCCAAGGTGTGCATCCGCGACGAAGCGCAGCACCCGTAAAGGTTGCGCACGAACCTTGAGCAGCGGGCTGATGTCCAGCGCTTCGAACTTGGGATACACCGCCAGCCGGTCACCGTCGAGGATCACCCGCTCAAGGCCCACCGACTCGCCGTTGAGCAGCACCAGTTCGACCTCGGTGTGCGGTACTCCGAGCGCCTCGATCATGTGCTTGACCGTCGCCCCTTGCGCGCACTCGCAGGCGAAGGACTGCCGCCGCCGTTCGGCCGGCAGAAAATCGTTGAGCTCCTCGTAGAAGCGGAAAGTTGCACGGGTCATGCTCAACAGTATGGCAGGGCTGCGGGAGGTGCGAGTCCGGTCCGGACATCACCCATCTCGCTTGTGAGGGCCAAATCTTTTCTTGTGGGTAAAGTCCAGGTAACGAGCAGTACAGTGACAGCACCGGACAAGGCAATTACAATTTGATTAACATCCAGCGACTTGAGCGATTGAATACTCCATGGAAAGCAAGACTGCGCGCCTCACTGTGCTCATTGATCCCGTCAAGAAAAAAGCGTTCGAGGAGCTCTGTGCAGCACAAGACCTGACGTCTTCGCAAGTTGTCCGTCAACTGATTCGTGACTACCTGGACACCCACGGTGCCAGCTATTCGACCAAGAGTAAGCATGCCGCCAGCACCAGGATGACCTGACACGGGCGGTAAGCCTCTAGAGCGTTGACGGACCCTCTGCAAGACTGACCGCTTTAGCCAGCGCGCTTGTGAAGTCGGCGTGGTAATGCTCCGTGCCGATTTTTTGCAAGATCCCCACCCTGTCGAGCTTGTTGAGCACCTTGGTGTTCGCTTCGCAGAGTTTCACCACGATATTGCGCTCGTGCAGCTGCTCAATGACCTCCTCCAGCACCTGCAAGCCAGTGATGTCCATAAACGGTACACGATTCAAGCGAATAATCAGCAGACGTGGGTCGGTATGGGTCTGTGCCAACACACGTTCAAAGGTCTCGGCCGCGCCAAAGAACAATGGCCCTTCAATCGTATAAATCAATGTCCCTGGCGGCAGGCGAGTGTGCCCGTTGGCCCTCAGTTCTTCTTCAAGCTCGTGCTCGACGACCTGTTGCACCTCCACAGAGGAGGCCATGCGACGCATGAAGTGCAGCATGGCAAGAATGACACCGATATTCACGGCGATCACCAGGTCGCTGAACACGGTGAGGCTGAAGGTGATGAGCAGGATAGCTACGTCTGCGCGTGGAGCCCGTTGGACCATGCGCTTGAAGTGCTTCAACTCGCTCATGTTGTACGCGACCACGAAAAGAATGGCGGCCAGGGCGCACAGCGGGATGTTTGAGGCCAGAGGTGCCAGGAACAGCACAATAAGCACCAGGGTGACCGCGTGCGTAATGCCGGCCAGCGGGCTCGTGCCGCCGTTACGGATATTGGTTGCAGTGCGGGCAATGGCCCCGGTGGCTGCGAAACCGCCAAACAATGGCGTGACCAGATTAGCCACTCCCTGACCGATCAGCTCCTGATTGGAGTCGTGCTTGGTGCCCGCCATGCCATCGGCCACCATGGCGGACAGCAGTGATTCGATTGCTCCAAGCATGGCGATAGTGAATGCCGGACCAATCAAATCGACGACGCGAGACAACGTGATTTCAGGCAGGCTTAACGCTGGAAGACCTTGGGGTATGCCCCCAAATGCACTGCCAATCGTGGCGACCCCCTCGAAATGAAAGGTTGACTGTATCGCTGTAGCGACTGCCATTGCGATCAGCGGGCCAGGTACCCGTTTGAATCCGGGAATCCTGGACGCGGTGATGACCAGCAAAAGACTAAGCACTGCCAGCAGGGTCGTGGCCATGTGAAGATCCGGCAGGGCCTGGAGCAGATGCCAGAGCTTTTCATGGAAATGCTCTCCACTGATCTTCGGTAAACCGAAAAAGTCTTTCCACTGTCCGACCCAGATGATCACGCCGATGCCCGCAGTGAATCCGACAATCACCGGGTCAGGGATAAACTTGATGATTGCACCGAGGCGGGCCATCCCCAGCAATAACAACATGGCCCCCGCCATCATCGTGGCGATTTGCAGACCGTCAACACCATGCTTGGCCGTGACCCCCGCCAGAATCACGATGAACGCACCGGTCGGCCCGGCAATCTGCAAGCGGCTTCCGCCAAAGAGCGAAACCAGCAGGCCACCGATGATTGCGGTATAGATGCCTTGCTCAGGCTTGACGCCAGATGCAATGGCAAACGCCATTGCAAGGGGGAGCGCCACGACCCCGACGATCACGCCAGACACCAAATTGCGGAGCCAATGCTCTCGCCTCAACAACCCCGCCTTCCATGCCTCACCTATCGCAATCATGGCTAGCTCCTCAGTCGATGCATGTGCATAATATTAACATACAGTGATAATTGAAATGCCCTTGATCCAGCGCTTCGTGCGTTTGGAGATGTTTATCGTGAAAGTTCAGATGGAGCTGGGCGGGCATGCACTGCAAATAGAGAATCTTGAGAACGCGCGTAGCGTGGTGACGGACATGAATCGTAAAACTGTGAAATCCAAACATGCCGAAGGCGTGACCTTTGACACCCATGTGATCGCAAACCCGACCAACCCCAAGGAGTGGATCGTGTTTTTCAAGAAGGACGCCGGGAGAAGCTATTTCCTGGTCGATGACAACGAAGAGGTCGAGTCTTTCGGGCATCTGGATGACCTGATCGCCGAGCTTCGAGAGCTGGGTCTCAAGACTGCTGAAATCCACTTTTAACCCTTGGGTCACACTCTGCAGACATGATCATGTCAGTGAGGGTCGAGTAACCAAGCTGCGAGTCCGAGACATCGCCCAGGGGAACATGTGTCGTCACGGGCCAACGTGATGCGGTAGAAAACCCGGCACCCAGTGCAATTTGAAATCACTGAGCAAACCCGAACGGTTCTGGAGGCCTGGATGCAAAAGGCCCGCCTTCGCAGCGAGGATTTCTTGTTTGCGTCCCGATTGCACGACTCAAACCACCTATTTGAATGCTTTGAGGAAGCGTGGGCCATCGCTCCTCAAGAGTCTTGATTCAGGTTAACTGACTTCCTCAGGGCGTGAGGCGGTCATTCGCGCAATCGTTGGATCGGTGTCCGAATACTCGTGGAATGAGTGTCCGGATCAGCGTGGAATCAGTGTCCGGATGTTGGTGGAATGGGTGTCCGGATGGTCGTGGAATCCGCACCATTTACCTTGGGTAGCAACCTTTGCTTCGTTAAATACGGGAATGGTTTCGGGCGAAGTATCCCACTTTTTTTCCCAATCGGGATCGGAGGTGATTAATAGTGAGCCACCAAACTCGCCGACGGATCGTCTTGATTCAGTGTCTGGGTGTGGATTGCCATTTGAATCCTTCCAGTAACCGGCATGCAGATTTGACCATGAAAGTGACATCGCGATGAAAGCGCAGAGCAATCGACGGTTCATGGGCGACTCACTATAAGTGGACGATATAAGTTGCGTAATGTTTGCGCCATTTGTGTCTGATGACGCGCCTTGTCCATGTGCAATGCCTTGGTCCGCTTGAGTGTAGCGGCAGAAAACGCAACATAGAGTCACGAGAACGAGTGACATGATTTTTGTGTTCGTAAGGTGCCATGAACAGGGTGTTCACGGTCCGGTCTTGGCCGATTTTTGACTATCGTGATCGACAGAGATCGACCCTTAGTTGACTGTCATTACAAGGCGGAACCAGTCTGAGAGAGGTGAGTTGATTTGAACCATTCATTCCTTGTAGGAATGCAATATATAAAATTAATGAATTTTTATTATTTCTGAAGGTGGCGTAGCTTGATTTGAGGACATGGAGAACCGCCTTGAAATCATCCCCTCTCAACTCAGCTGAAAAATTTGATACCTCACGGGCCAATGAGTACGGCCGTCAGAGCCGCATTGCACTAGCAGGATACGACGCTTGCCAAGACCTGGCGGCGTGCATGCTGGCGGCAAGCCTTGGCAATGTGGGATCGGCAAAAATACTTGTGGTGGGCGCTGGCGGTACTGCGCAGGAGATCATTGCAATGGCTAAGCTTGAGCCGGGCTGGCGTTTCACTGCCGTTGATCCATCCGGGCCTATGCTGGAAGCAGCGAAACAGCAGTTAGACGCAAACAATTTGCTCGGAAGAACGGCCATGCATCTTGGGCATGTTGAAGACTTGGCAGCAGGCGAGGCATACGACGCAGCCACTTTGATCGGTGTACTCCATCATCTCGATGGGGATGATGCCAAGCGAAGAATATTACGATCCATTCAGGCTCATCTAAAGCCGGGGGCGCCGCTGATTGTCGCAGGGAATCAATATGCGTATGCCAGCCAGCCGTTACTCCTCGCTGCCTGGGGGCAACGGTGGCGGCAGCATGGAGCCAGCCCGGACGAAGTGAAGGTCAAACTTGGGAAAATCCTTCAAGGCGCCGACCCTCCACATTCCGAAGCAGCGGTTCAAAAGCTGCTGAATGAAGCAGGATTCGGGAACGCTACCCGTTTCTTCAGTAGCCTTTTCTGGGGAGCCTGGTTGACGTGCAAAATGGCCTGAACATGGACGCGTAAGGGTCGCTTTTGGCCGTTTTCCGCCCGTCTCGACAGGCAAAAATCGACCGATTCAATCACCCAGAGCGCTACGCTCCTTCAGGTACTGACAATTACGACATGAAACGCATACTTGATCGTTTACGTGGCTGGGCCAGAAAGCTGAAACGGCAAACCATGGTTCTCTGGTTTTGCTATCAGCATCCGCAAACACCCTGGTTGCCCAAATGGATTTCGGTTTTTGTCGTGGCGTATGCGCTGAGTCCCATCGACCTCATTCCTGATTTCATTCCTGTGCTTGGATACCTGGACGACGTGATCATTTTGCCGCTTGGCATTCTGCTCGCGATTCGGCTGATGCCGGCGCAGGTGCTCGAGGACTGTCGGCTCGAAGCGAGTGAGTGGGAGAAAAGCCAAGTGAAGCGGCCAGCGAACCGATTTGCTGCAGTGATCGTTGTATCCGTCTGGCTCGTTGCTGCGGGTATTTTGGGGGCTTACTTCCTCTGATTGGAAGTCAGCGCCCCCACCGAGCGGTCAGTTTGAATGACGTCCCCTGGAGTCAGGTGTCGGATTGATGGGCCGCCCAGTGTTTCATCTCTTGTGCAATGAAGTAGTTCACCAGGTCACTGTACATTCTCTCGATCGCATCCGGGCTCAGGCCCTCAGCCTCGGCCCACTCGCGTCGTGTCGCCAGCATGGCCTTGAAACGCTCCGCAGCTCGCACCGAAGTCGCTGAAGTCTTGTACTTCGAGGCGGCCAGTACGTAGTGAAAACGTTTGCCCAACAGTTTGATGACAACCTGATCAAGGGCATCGATTTCGCGTCGAATATCCTCCATGCCTGCACACTCTTCGGGCTGCAACTGATTGATGACGTCCATGTGGGTGACTCCGTTTGCTGAAAAAATCGTGGGCCTTCGCAAGAAGTACCAGCGCGCTGTCTTCCATGAGTGATACAGCCTGAATACCATAAAATTCGCAGTCCGCCGCACGATGGGTGGTTTTTTTGGCTACGGCGGATCGGCTAACTGTTTGTTGTAACGCCTTGCAGTTGTAAAGGCCTTTACACCGCTGCTGACTACGGCGGGAGGGACTGCTATTCAAATCAATGGGTTAGTTTGTGGCATCGGGTGTGCAGCAGGGAATGTGTCAGCACGAAGCTGGCAAATCTCGTACAACAACAAGTGAGACTCCCTCATGACCCACAAGAACAACCTGAATGACGCTCTGCCGGGAATGCGTGGCATGCAGCATATCGGCATCACGGTGCCGAACCTGTCTAAGGCTGTTGCCTTCTTCGTCGAGGTGCTTGGCTGCGAGCCATACTTCACCTTTGGCGAGTTCCGTTTTGATGACGACTGGATGGAGCGGCACCTCAACGTGCATCCGCGCGCGTCTATTCGCGACTTCCAGATGGTCCGATGTGGCAACGGCACCAACCTGGAAATATTCGAGTACACAGCTCCCGACCAGAATCGTCGGTTGCCCCGCAACAGCGACGTCGGCGGGCACCATTTGGCGTTCTATGTGGACGACATGGCGGCGGCGGTGCAGTACTTGCAGTCTCGTGGCGTGCAGGTACTGGATGCTCCATCGACCTTCACCGATGGCCCGGCCAAGGGCCTGACCTGGGTGTACTTCCTGGCGCCCTGGGGGTTGCAGCTGGAGCTGGTGAGTTTCCCGGACGGGATGGGCTACGAGAAAGGCGTGACGCGCCTTCTCTGGGACCCGCGCACGCCTGAGCACTGATTCGACTTGAAAGCCCGGCCGGCCCGGCTCGGGCCGGTTACAGGCATCTGAAACTTTTGGTTTAGCTGTCCAGGGCGTTGGGAGGAACGATGTTGTGAAGCTTCATCCAGCGATATAGGGTCGGGCGTGACATGCCGAGCTCGCGTGCCGCGGCGCTGACATTCCAGCGCTGCCTGCGCAAGCAGTCCTCGATTTCGCGTGCGTGGGATGTCTGTTGTTCCTGTATGGGAACCGAATTCCTGGCCTGTTTTTGATTGACGCTCGGCAGGCATTCTTCGGGCAGGTCATTCACAGTGATTTCGTCCGTCTCCGCGGTGGCCAGCGCGTACTGCAACGCATTGCGCAGCTCGCGGATATTGCCTGGCCAGGCGTAGCCGAGCAGAGCGCTCATGGCGTCGCCCCGGATTCGTGCGGGAGATTGGCGCTGTTCACAGAGCTCTCTGAAAATGCGTTCTATCAGGTAGTTCTTGTCGGCCCGTTCGCGCAACGCCGGCAGGCGCAGGATCGCGCCGTTGAGGCGGTAGTAGAGGTCTTCGCGGAACTCGTTTCGTTCAATCAACTGTCGCAGGTCGCGGTGGCTGGCCGCGATGACGCGGATATTGACCTTGATCGGCTTTTCGCCGCCCAGTGGCATCACTTCCTGCTCGGCAAGCACGCGCAGCAGCCGCGTCTGCAGATGCAGCGGCATGTCACCGATTTCATCGAGGAACAGTGTGCCGCCATCGGCCTGCTGGATCAGCCCTCGCATACCCTTGCTGCGTGCCCCGGTGAAGGTGCCTGGCTGGTAGCCGAAGAGTTCGCTCTCTATCAATGACTCAGGCATTGCTGCGCAGTTGATGGCGACGAAGGGGGCCTTGCGCCTGTTGCTGCTGTCGTGCAAAGCGCGGGCAAGGCGTTCTTTGCCGGTACCGGTTTCGCCATTTAGCAGTACGTTCAGCGGCTCGCTGCACAGCCGCTTGGCACGGGCGAGCATCTTGCGCATGGCGGGGTCATCGTCGGAGAGGTCATCCAGCGGGCAGCGTTCCTGACTCGAACGTTGAGCTTGAGGGGCAACGGGCGCTCGGCTGGGCTCCATCAACGCGGCGAAGAACAGGGCGTTTTGACGGTGGGTACGGAAGGCGCGTACCTGGTCGGGGCTGGCGCGGGGGATGCTGAAGATGTCTTCAGGTTCGCAGTCGAACAGATCCTGGATACCGATCCGACGCGCCAGTGCCGAAGGCCGCTCCGGCAGCTGCAAGCCACATTCGGCGAGCAGTACACGGGCCGCGGTATTCGCCGCCAGGAGACTGCCGTCCCCGGCAATCGCCAGCAGGTACTGGCGATTGATCAGGACGAACTCGCGGGAACGGTCGAAGCAGAGGATATGAGCTTCACGGTAGCGGCGCAGGAAGTAGGCATCCTCGATCATTCGTGCGTACTGCTTGACCAGTTGCAGGGCGAATTGCTGGGAGTCCTTGGACGGTGGTGAATTCAATGCCGAGATATCCAGCACGGCCAGCAGTTGCCCGTGGGGATTGAAGATGGGCACTGCGGTGCAGGTCAGGGCGATGTGATGGGCGCTGAAATGATCATGGTGGTGGCAGGTCAGCGGCAGTTGCTCCTTGATACAGGTCCCCACTGCGCAGGTTCCTGCGTGGTTCTCGCTCCAGTCGGCGCCCAGGTACAGGCCGGTCTTGCGATGCGCCACCTCATCCAGAGGATCGCCGAGGAACTGCACGGTGATCCCTCGGCTGTCGGTGAGGAGAATGACGTACCCCAGCTCGGCGATGTGGCGGTACAGCTGCTCGACGCCTGCACGGGCCACGTTGATCAGCTCGTCCGCGTGATCCTGGTGTTCGCGCAATACCTGACGCGGAACAAACCGCGGTGGCGCGGGCTTGGCCGGATCCAGACCGTAATCCTGGATACAGCGCTTCCAGGAACGGGTGATGATGGATTCGTGCCCGGCGTTATCGCTGGCGTAGGACAGCACAGTGTCGATGTGCAGGCTGGGGGTCGAAAGGGTGCTCATGCGGCCTCCCGGACACGGGATGAGGGGCCCGTGACGATCTTGTTCTTGTTTGGCATCAGCACGTGGGGGGCGGGCTGGCACGGTTGCAATCACATTACGAGTTTAGCCCTGCGCTGTCACTTCTCCCGTTGAGCGCGGCTGAAGCACCGCCAGAAGACAGGTAAAGGGTCCTAATGCCGATCAGTTAAGCCGAGACACTGAACCCGTGGCGAGGGAGCTTGCTCCCGCTGGACTGCGCAGCAGGCCCATTTGTTGGGGCCGCTTCGCTGCCCAGCGGGAGCAAGCTCCCTCGCCACAGGTTAATCAGCGCTGGTCGATCCCTTAACTGACTGGCATTAGTAAATGGTCCCCCTTATTTGTGGTTCTTCATGCAATCCCGGGAAACACCGATAACGCAATACCTGTAGGAGCCGGCTTGCCGGCGATGGACTCAAGTACGCCGCGTTTATCCGGTTTACACGCGTTATCGTTAACGACCTTCGCTGGCAAGCCAGCTCCTACAAGAGCCGGGTTGCCGGCGATGGACTCACGTGCGCCGCGTTTATCCGGTTTACACGCGTAATCGTTGACGACCTTCGCTGGCAAGCCAGCTCCTACAAGGTGGCGTGCCCACGCTTTTTTTTGGTTCCTCACGGATTACCGGGAAAGACGCTGCGATCTCGCACTCAGTTCAGGTATCGCCAGCCTTTACGTATGTAAAACGCCTGGACGGATGCTTACAGGTGTAAAGCCTTCGCTTTACAGGTCATACGCGAATGAAGTTTTTTAAATTCTAAAAAGTCATTTAAAAACAGTTAGTTAAGATTGGTTTTTGGCATTGGCACACAAGTTGCCCCTTCACTGTCGAAGGGGCCGGAAAGGCACCCGGACTAATAACAATAACGTCGGCCACACCTGTTCCCACCTTACAGGCGTGCCGGCAAAAGCCTGGAGCTCTGCCATGCATGACTCTTCACCCCTGAGTGGCCCTCTGAGCCGTCGGCGCTTCCTCAGTCTATCGGGGCAATCGGCCCTGATCATCGGCGCTACTGCCGTTTTCAGCCAGCTCATTCCCGTCACCGCCATCGCCGACGACGTGTTGCCCCGGTTGCCCGCCGGGCTGCTGCAGATGGGGCGCGATATCTATCCCCATGACCGGCTTGGCGATGCACCGTATGCCAAGTCGCTGGTCGAGCTTCTCGGTAAACACCCGGACCTGGTCAACGATGGCTTGAAGGCCCTGCAGGGACGCGCCCACGCCACACAGGGTCGGCCTTTCGAAGAGATCGTCAGCGAGGACGATCGCGTTGCTCTGCTTCGCGAGATCGAGACTACGCCGTTTTTCCGCGAAACCCGCAGTGCGCTGATGTTTGGCATCTACGACAACAAGACGCTGTTCCCATTGTTTGGCTACGAGGGCTCGTCGGTGGAGAAAGGTGGCTATATCGCGCGTGGATTCAACGACCTCGACTGGCTCTGATCAGCCTTCTCTTCGCGGCTCCATCCATTCCAACAATGAGGGTTAACCCCATGGCAGCGAAATACTCCCAGGACGACAGCGATGTCGTCGTCATCATCGGCTCGGGCGCCGGCGGCGGGACCCTGGCTCACGCCTTGGCCAAGCAAGGAATCCGTACCGTGGTGCTGGAAGCCGGCAAGCGTTACGAGATGTCCGACATCGAAAACGATGAGTGGGCCATGTTCAACAAGATTTCCTGGCTCGACAAACGCATCGCCACCGGCAACTGGGACGTGGCGCGCAACCACCCGAACCTGCCGGCCTGGATCGTCAAAGCGGTGGGCGGCAGTTCCGTGCACTGGGCCGGCGTGGCCCTGCGCTTTCGCGACTTCGAGTTTCGCATGCGCACCGAGAACGGCGATATCAAGGGCGCTAATGTGCTGGACTGGCCGATCAGCTATGAGGAACTGGAGCCCTGGTACGTCAAGGCTGAGAAGCACATGGGCGTGACCGGTCCAAGCACCGGAATGCCTTATCACCAATGGCACAACTCCTTCAAGGTCCTGGCCTCAGGCGCCCAACGCATTGGCTACAAAGAAATCCAGTCCGGCCCGATGGCGATCAACACGCAGCCCTATGACAGCCGTCCTGGATGCATGCAGATCGGCTTCTGCATGCAGGGCTGCCGCATCGGCGCCAAGTGGTCGACGCTCTACACCGATATCCCCCGCGCCGAGGCTACCGGCAACTGTGAGGTGCGTCCGCAGAGCATGGCGCTTCGCATCGAACACGATGCCCGCGGCCGAGTCACCGGGGTGGTTTACGCCGACGCCGAGGGTCGCCAACAACGCCAGAAGGCCAGAGTGGTGTGCGTGGCCGGTAACTCCATCGAGTCGCCGCGCCTGTTGCTCAACTCCGAGTCCTCGATGTTCAAGGACGGCCTGGCCAACTCCTCCGGTCAGGTTGGGCGCAACTACATGTGTCACACCACCGCGGGCATCTACGCAGTGCTGCCCAAGCCGATTCACATGTATCGGGGCACCACCTGTGCCGGAATCATTTCCGACGAGTCCTACAACAACACTTCGCGGGGCTTCGTCGGTGGCTACCGGCTGGAAATCCTGTCCCTGGGCCTGCCGTTCATGTCCGCCTTCCTCGATCCGACCCCGCAGGGCTGGGGGCGTGCCTTCGCTTCGCGGATGGAACGCTACGACCATATGTCCGGCGTGTGGTTGTGCGGTGAGGACCTGCCCATGGAGAGCAACCGCATCACCCTCCACGGCGCCGAGAAGGACCAGTACGGCCTGCCTGTCCCGGTGGTGCACAAGGACGACCATGCCTTCGACACCGCCATGCGCAATCACGGCGTGGAGCAGACCCGCAAGTGCTACGAGGCGGTCGGTGCCACCGAGGTGATCCGCCTGCCGTCTTACCCGGCCAGTCACAACATGGGCACCAACCGCATGAGCGCCAAAGCTTCCGACGGCGTGGTGAACAAATGGGGCCAGAGCCACGACATTCCCAATCTATTTGTCTCTGACGGCAGCCAGTTCACCACCAGCGGCGGGCAGAACCCGACCCTGACCATTGTCGCCCTGGCCTTGCGCCAGGCCGAGCACATCGGCGCGCTGATGAACCAGCGCGCCCTCTGAGGAGCCAGTCCCATGACCACGCCCAGCAAAGCCCAGCGACTCTGGATGCTCGAGCAGATGCTCGTCAGCCGTTACCTGGAAGAGTCCATCGAACGAATCTACATGGAAGGCAAGACGCCTGTATTCAACATGGCCAATGGGCCAATTCCCGGTGAAATGCACCTGTCCAACGGTCAGGAGCCTTGCGCCGTCGGTGTCTGCGCCCACCTCGCGGTGGAGGACATCGTCACCGCCACCCACCGGCCACACCACATCGCCGTGGCCAAGGGCGTAGACCTGGACGAGATGGTCGCCGAGATCTTCGGCAAAAAGACCGGCCTGTCTGGCGGCCGCGGTGGCCATATGCACCTGTTCGACGCACGGGTGAACTTCTCCTGCTCCGGCATCATCGCCCAAGGCATGGGCCCTGCGGTGGGTGCGGCGTTATCGCGCCAGCTACAGGGTAAGTCCGGAGTCGCCGTGGCCTACCTGGGTGAAGGCGCAGCGAACCAGGGAGCCTTCCACGAAACCCTGAATCTGGCCGCGCTGTGGAAGCTACCGGTGGTCTTCGTCATCGAGGACAACGCCTGGGGCATCTCGGTGGCCAAGGCCGCTTCGACTGCCATCGAGCGCAACTACGTGCGTGCTGCCGCTTATGGCATGCCCGGCGTGTTCGTCCCGGGTAACGACGCCGATGCCATCTTCGCCGCAGCCGGTGAGGCCATTGCCCGGGCCCGTGCCGGTGAAGGGCCGAGCCTGATCGAGATCGAAACTCACCGCCTGGCCGGCCATTTCATGGGGGACGGTGAAACCTACCGTCCTGCCGGCGAGAAGCAAGCCCTGCTGGCAAAGGACCCGATTCCGGAGTACCGCCAACGCCTGCTGGATCTGGGCGTGCTGGACGAGGTCGGCGCCGCTGCGATTGAAGAACGTGCCCGGGGACGCGTCGACGCTGCGGTGCAGTTCGCCCGCGACAGTGCCTATCCGGCACCGCAAGAAGCTCTGGAAAGGGTGTTCGTGTGAACGGGGCCCGCCACAACAACGACAAGAAGGAGACTGACATGAACCGACAACCGACGATGAAGGCCGCAGTCTGGCATGGTCGACGCGACATCCGCCTGCAGGAAGTTGCCTGCCCGCCACAACCTCAGGCGGGCTGGGTGCAAATCCGTGTGCAATGGTGCGGCATCTGTGGCTCGGACCTGCACGAATACCTGGCCGGGCCGGTATTCATTCCCACTGATACCGCCCACCCACTCACCGGCCTCAAAGGGCAGTGCATTCTCGGCCACGAGTTCTGCGGCGAGATTGTCTCCCTGGGTGAGGGGGTTCAGAACTTTGCAGTAGGTGAGCGTGTGGCCGCCGATGCTTGCCAGCATTGCGGTAAATGCTGGTTCTGCCAGCAGGGCCGATACAACCTGTGCGAGAACCTCGCCTTCACCGGCTTGATGAACAACGGTGCGTTCGCTGAACTGGTCAACATCCCGGCAAATCTGCTGTACCGCCTGCCGGAAGGTTTCCCTGAAGAGGCCGGCGCGCTGATCGAACCTCTGGCCGTTGGCATGCACGCGGTGAAGAAGGCCGGCAGCCTCCTCGGCCAGACGGTGGTGGTAGTCGGCGCTGGAACCATCGGTCTGTGCACCATCATGTGCGCCCGTGCCGCGGGTGCGGCCCGGATCATCGCGCTCGAAATGTCCACGGCGCGCAAGGCGAAGGCGCTTGAGGTGGGGGCCACCCTGGTGCTTGACCCCAGCCAGTGCGATGCCATTGCTTCGGTGCGCGAACTGACAGATGGATATGGTGCCGCGGTTTCCTTCGAATGCATCGGCCACAAGAGCACTGCCAAGTTGGCTATCGATGTCATTCGCAAGGGCGGGCGCTGCGTGATGGTGGGCATCTTCGAGGAGCCCAGCGAATTCAACTTCTTCGAAATCGTCGCCACCGAAAAGCAGGTTATTGGCGCCTTGGCCTACAACGGTGAGTTCGCCGATGTCATCGCTTTGATCGCCGACGGCCGCCTGGACGTCACTCCGCTGATCACCGGGCGGATCGAGCTGGAACACATCCTCGAGCAGGGCTTCGAGGAGCTGGTCAACAACAAGGACCAGAACGTGAAGATCATCGTCAGGCCGTCCGCGCTTGCCGCTGCCCGTCACTGATCCCATCGACGGAGGAAACGAGACATGTCTGCAACAGTCAAAGAACGCAAACTCACCATCGCCCGCGCCATGGCCGAGGCGATGGCCCAGGAAATGCGCCTCGACCCACGGGTCTTCGTGATGGGCGAGGACATTGGCCAACTCGGCGGGGTGTTCGGCAACACCCGTGGCCTGCATGAAGAATTCGGCAGCGCGCGCATTCGTGATACGCCTATCTCGGAAACCGCCTTCATCGGCGCTGCCGTGGGCGCGGCCTCTGACGGCATGCGTCCGATTGTCGAACTGATGTTCGTCGACTTCTTCGGCGTCTGTATGGACGCGATCTACAACCTGATGGCGAAGAACACCTACTTCTCCGGCGGCAAGGTCAGCGTGCCCATGGTGCTGATGGCATCCACCGGTGCCGGCTACTCCGACGCCGGGCAGCATTCGCAGTGCCTTTACGGCACCTTCGCTCACCTGCCAGGCATGAAGGTGGTGGTGCCGAGCAACGCCTACGACGCCAAAGGCCTGATGACCGCCGCCATTCGCGATGACAATCCGGTCATCTACCTGTTCCACAAGTCGCTGCAGGGCATGGGCTGGCTGGGTACCGAGAAGGGCGCCACGGTGGCTGTACCGGAGGAACCCTATACCGTGGAAATCGGCAAGGCGAAGACGGTCCGCGAAGGCCGTGATGTCAGTATCGTCAGCCTGGGCGCCGGCGTGCATCACGCGCTGCGCGCTGCCCGGCAACTGGAGCAGCAGGGTGTCAGCGCCGAAGTCGTGGACCTGCGCAGTCTGGTGCCGCTGGACCGTGAGCACGTCATCGCCTCTGTGCGCAAGACCGGCCGACTCATCGTTGTCGACGAGGACTACCACAGCTTCGGTGTGAGCGGCGAAATCATCGCCAGCGTCGTCGAACACGACATCGGGATGCTCAAGGCGCGCCCGCAGCGGGTGGCTTTCCCCGACATTCCGATTCCTTTCACCCCGCCTATGGAGCAATGGGCGCTGCCTAGCGCAGCAAAGATCGTTGCGGCCTACCAGAACCTGAAGAACGAGGAATAACAACATGTCCAACTCAATCCTGATTCCCGCTGACCTCTGGGAAGGCGACGCCGAAGCCGTAATCACTTCCTGGCTGGTCAGTGATGGCGCCGAAGTTGCCCAAGGCGACCTGGTGGCAGAAATCATGTCGGAAAAGGCCCAGTTCGAGATCGAGGCGCCGGCTTGCGGTGTGCTGAAAATCCTCGAAGAAGAAGACGCGGTGGTCGTCAAAGGCGCGACCATCGGGTTGGTGGAGTGAGCCATGGGGCACATACAGAATGTTACTGCCGGTTCCGGTAGCACCGTGCTCTTGAAAGGCATGCGAAAAATGATCGCTGCGAAGATGAGCGAAAGCCTGCAGACTGCGGCGCAACTGACTCACCATGCTGAATGCGAGTTGACCAACCTGCAGGCGAAACGGGCGCAGTTGAAGGCTGCGGGTAGCCAGGTATCGCTCCAGGACCTGCTGCTGTTTGAGATCGTCTGTTCCCTGAAGAACCATCCGGGACTCAATGCAACCCTGCAGGATAACCAGATCACGCGGCATGGCCCGGTGCATCTTGGTCTGGCGATCCCGCTGCCGGACGATCTGCTGGTAGCGCCCGCACTGTTCGATGCCGACCAACTGGATGCGCAGGGCCTGGCACTTGCACGCCGGGCCCTGGTGGACAAGGCACTGTCCGGGAAGCTCTCGGTGAAGGAGCTGACGGGTGCCACGGTGACCGTGACCAACCTGGGGCTGTCGCGGGTGCGTTTCTTCACGCCCATCCTCAATGTCCCTCAGGTGGCCATTATCGGGCTGGGAGGCATCCAGCGTCGCCTGCAACGAGGCGCCGATGGTTCGTTGTCAGAGCGCGACTTCATGGGCCTTTCGCTGACCTTTGATCACCGGGCCGTGAACGGTGCTCCTGCCGCAGACTTCCTCGATGATCTGTGCCAGCGAATCGAAGGTGTAGAGCCACCATGAGCCGGATCAGCCGCGTCAGTATCCAGGCCGGCCTGGACGGCTGAGCGGCAGTTGCCCGGCCGTGTGTACATCGCAGAGCAGGAGTGGGGGTTGCTGCAATGGCGACCCTGCGACTCGTTTCTACCCGTGTTGCGGTCTGGAGCAACGGTGCCGCGCTTCCAGTCACGTGGCTCCTACGTTGATGCACGCTGGCTTTGTCACATTTGTGGAGGCCAGTTATGCGATTCACCTTGGCATTCCTTGCACCATGCATAGAGTGCGTCGTACAGGATGAGCCCATGCGAAAGCATTTCATGATCATCGCAATATCGCTGCGACAGTCCCAGTGAGATGGCGTACAACCCCGCCGATTGCGGCGTCAGATCCAGGCGGGAGGTATCGGCTCCACGGACGATCCTGGCCAACTGCTGCAAAGCGGGTTCATTGAGCTGGTACTTTTTCAGAAAGGCGTCGAAGCTGCACAGCTCGCCCTCATGAGTCAGTTCTACGCCGGGAATGTCGTAGGGCACAGCGTCTCTCTCCGTCGCCAACCGTAGTACGTCACCACTGGGCACGTATAAGAACTCGGGCTGCGGATCGATAAAACGCGCGATCAGCCAGGGGCAGGCGATGCGGTCAATCTTGGGCCGTTCACGGGTAATCCACCTCATGGAACACCTCCTGCCTGGTTGGGTAGGCTGGGTGATCTGGCGAACCCAATGCCCGCCAAAGACTGTTGATCCACTCGTGCGGTCTAGCGCAGCAGATGCACTGCCAAACCGACGAGCGCGCAGGCCATCAGCACCTGGATGACGCCCCGCTTGAAGCGCAACAAGGCAATCGCCGCGGCAATGGCGATCAGGGCTGAGGGCCAGTCGAGGTTGCCGCTGAAGCCTTTCGGCCAAAGTACGTGATAGCCGAAGAAACACGCCAGATTAAGGATCACGCCGACGACGGCCGCCGTAATGGCGGTGAGCGGTGCGGTGAATTTGAGTTCGTTGTGAGTCGACTCTACCAGCGGGCCACCTGCAAGGATGAACAGGAACGAGGGCAGGAAGGTGAACCAGGTGACCAGGGCGGCGGCCACAGCGCCCGCCAGAAATACTTGATCGGCACCGAATACTTGCAAGACATAGGCGCCGACAAAGCCGACGAACGCCACCACCATGATCAATGGCCCCGGTGTGGTTTCGCCTAGCGCCAGGCCGTCGATCATCTGCGTCGGCGTCAGCCAGCCATAGTGACCGACTGCGCCTTGGTAGACATAGGGAAGTACAGCGTAGGCTCCGCCGAAGGTCAGCAGCGCGGCCTTGGTAAAGAACCAGCCCATTTGGGTCAAGGTGCCTTCCCAGCCAAAGAGGGCGGTCAAAATCCCCATTGGCAACGCCCACAGTGCAACGCCGATCAGTGCGAGCGGCACCAGTTTCAACCAGCTGAATCGGGCATGCTCAGGGGCGGGCGTGTCGTCATCGATCAACGCCGGCCCATAAGACTTTTTGGCGGCGCTATGGCCGCCAGCCCTGAACTTCTCGGGTGCCAGGCGTCCACCGACATGGCCGATTAAAGCGGCACCCAGCACGATCAGCGGGAAGGGGACATTGAACGCGAAGATGGCGGTAAATGACGCTGCCGCTATCGCCCACAGCCAATTGTTCTTCAACGCCCGAGAGCCGATTCGATGGGCCGCCTGCACCACGATGGCGGTCACGGCAGGCTTGATCCCATAGAAGAGCCCGGCCACCACGGGCACTTCGCCGAACGCGATATACATCCACGACAGAGCGATCAGGATGAACAGCGAGGGCAGTACAAACAAAGCACCCGCAATCACTCCACCCCAGGTTCGATGCATCAGCCAGCCGATGTAAGTCGCCAATTGTTGAGCCTCTGGCCCTGGCAACAACATGCAGTAATTGAGGGCATGCAGAAAGCGTCGTTCGGAGATCCAGCGCCGACGCTCCACCAGTTCCAGGTGCATGATCGAGATCTGTCCGGCTGGCCCGCCGAAGCTGATGAAACCCAGCTTCAACCAGAACCAGAACGCCTCACGCAAGCTGATCGGCTTTGGCCTCGACAGATCCTCTTCAACCGCGGGTGCGAGAACCTTATTCATTGGGTTGTTCCTCTTTTACAAACCCGGCGAGCAGGCCGTCGAAGATGGCGCTCGCGGCAACCAGCAATTGGTCGTCGTGGAGAATGGTTTCGCGCAGCCCTGCCAGCACGCGCTCGATGCCGGCAGCCTCCACCGGTTGAATGCCTCCGACATCGAGGTAATGCACCAAAGCCGCAATGCGGTTCAGGCCTGGCGCCTGAAGTTCAAAGCTGGCTTGCAGGGTTTCGAAGGTCACGCGGTTGCCGACATGGCTGAAAACCGCATCATCGAAATCAAAGCCCAGGGCGTCGGCCGGGCAGTCCTGGGGGTGCTCGAGCCAGAGGATCCGGGCGTGGGGGTCAATGAAGCGGCGAATCAGCCAGGCACACGCCAGCCGGTCGACCCAGGGACGCTTGCGGGTTGCCCAGATACGGCCCTGATAATCGCCAGGATTGAGCGCCGTGATTGGGTGGTTGCTGCTGTGTGGCTCATCCGGCGACAGGGCTCTACTGACCGCCGTCTCTAGCTCCTGCAACGCCGAATCGATCTGCTGCTTCGGCTTGCCCGGGAAGTAATCGATGCTTGCCAGTTGATCGTAGGCTTTGCGCAGCTTACGAATTTGTCTGGTCGTCGCCAGCACGTTTTCAGCATTCAGCTGTCCACGGCATTCTTCGATTTGCGCACCAAGCTTGCCGTAATCATCGCTACGGTCGAACCACTCGACAAAGCGTTCACCATCTGGATCGACGACGGGCAGAACGAACGCGGTGCCATTGATGGCAAGGATGTCGCGCTCTACAGACGCCAGCACTTCACGACACAAGCCGGTGTCAGGCAGCAGGTAGGCGCCATCGCGCAAGACCGCAGCACCTGACGCTTTCAAGGCACGCCAGGCTCGCATGCGTTCGGTGGCATTCGCGGTGGGTAGGCCTAGAATCAAAGCCAGCCATTTTTTCATGTAGAGATCGCTATTTATTTTGTAATAAGAATTACATTATCTCTGTTCTACATGTTTGGAAAGCTGTCCTTGAGAACAGAGGATTCCGGTGAGCATGGATGGCGATGCCGGGATAGGCGCAAACAGCGCCTGTACGCGAGTGATGGTGACAGTGTCATAAGGAAAATCAATGCGCTTTCCCTTGCTGATCGCCCCAACTAGCGAGGCAGGGAGGGTATTCGGACTATCCGGCGTCAAATACGTTTTGAGTATGACCAGTCGATGAGTGAATGTTCGCTGTTGGCTGTGGACTCACTCTGTCGAGCTTCTGCTGCGCCTCATGTGTATGAGGGCCGATCGGCCGTTTCCCAAAGAAGGTCGCTCCTCAACGGCATAAGGCACAAACCCGAGCCTGGGGTAGAGCAGCAGCCCTGCCGTGTTTTCGTTGAAACAGGAAATCTGCACCTCGTTGGCTCCGTAACGCTCGAATGCCAGGCCGGTCATCGTCTCTACGATAAACGCGGCCACTCCTTTGCCCCGTGCACTCGGCGAGACGATGACATTGCCAATACAGCAGACGCCATTGCGTTGCGCTCGGTAGAAATTGGCAAACCCGACGACAGTCCCATTGATTTCTACGACGGTAGAGTCAAAGCGTTGGGATATCGCGGTCATCAACTGCGTTTCCGTTAGCGGGAAGTGCGCCTTTGGAAACATGAAAAACAACTCTTGAGCATTCTGAGGAAAGCCGCAGATCATTTTAACGTCGCCAGCCTTCACTGGCCTGTGGTTCAGCTTCATTGCTCGTCTCTAAGCTCCATGAATCAGTACTTTAGCTGAGTCCCAAGGCAGCTGTCTGAAAGGTTTTTTATTACACCGTATTGCGTGGTGCCCCACGCAATACGGTGGACAGGTCAGCCTAGGGTGTACCCACCATCTACCACCCAGTCTTGACCAAACACACTGCGTGCGCCTTGGCCGAGCAGGAAAAGAATGACGTCCGCCACGGCGTCGGGTTCAAGGAATTGACCTGACAGTAAGCGTTGCTTGACTGTGCTGGCAACGGCGCCCAGCGCTTCGTCATTGAGGCCAAGGGTGTTCCAGATCGGCGTGGCGGTGGGGCCTGGAGACACCATGTTGAGGCGTATGCCCTGGGGTGCCAGCTCAACGGCCAACGTGCGCACCTGCGCCCGTAGGGCAGCCTTTGAAGCGATGTAAGCGGCCAGGCCCGGAAAGGTGCTCTGCTGTAAAAACGTTCCGATAAACACCACGGACGCCTGGGTCGCAAGTTGCCCACGCAAGGTACTCAACGTACTGAGTGCGCCAGCGCCATTGACCGCCCACTGCTGGTCGAAAGCCATCAAGTCAAGGCCATCGGCCAGCTGGGCTATGCCGGCATTGGGTACAAGGAAATGCACAGGGCCGATTTTCGCGGTCAGTTGCGCCAGCCTGGTCTGGTCGTCCGCGAGGGTTACGTCGCCTGGCAGTAGAAACAGTTTTTCGCCAAACCGTTCGGCCAGTTCTCCAAGGCCAGCGGTATGGCGAGCCATCGCCACAACCTGTGCGCCGCGCTCCAGTAAACCTTGGGTGACAGCCAGTCCAATGCCCGTGCTGGCACCTGTGACGACGGCAAGGCGTTGATGGAATTCATTGCTCATGGGGGATTTCTTCAGAGGCAGCCAAAATTGGCGGATTGACTTAGTCAGTAAGCGTGCCAACTAAAAAAGATAAAAAAATCATATAAATAAGATAAATATGGTCATTATGACATCAATGCTTTTGTAGTCGTTTTGACATGAGCATAGTCATTCTGACTTGATTGGATAGGGGTGTTTTCAGCCGCAGGGTTGATGCGCAGGTGCAGGACTTCGAATCAAGCCAGCGCCTGCATTCAAGACGCCGCGACGGCGACGAGACCGCCGCCGCGACGTGAGTGCTCAACCGCGAATGAACGCCAACACATCAGCGTTGATCTGCTCCGAGTGGGTTGTCGGCATTCCGTGAGGAAAACCCGGATACGTCTTGAGCGTGGAATGCTTCAATAGTTTGGCCGAAAGCGGCGCAGAGTCGGCAAAGGGTACAATCTGGTCGTCCTCTCCATGCATGACCAGCGTTGGTACCTCGATCGCCTTCAGATCTTCGGTGAAGTCAGTCTCGGAAAACGCTTTGATGCAGTCGTAATGAGCTTTTGCACCGCCCATCATGCCTTGACGCCACCAATGGTCGATCATGCCTTGCGAAACCTTGGCGCCCGGTCGATTGAAGCCGTAGAACGGCCCCGACGGAACGTCCAGGTAAAATTGTGCGCGATTGGCGGCCAGCGCCGTCCGGAATCCGTCGAACACTTCCAGCGGTAAACCACCGGGATTTTTCTCTGACTTAACCATGATTGGCGGAACTGCGCTGATCAGCACCGCTTTGGCGACACGTCCTGGTTTGGCGCGAGCGGCGTAACGCGCCACTTCGCCACCACCGGTCGAATGGCCGACATGGATCGCACCCTTGAGGTCGAGAGCATCGGTCAGTTCGATGACGTCGGCGGTATAAGTGTCCATTTCGTTGCCCACCCAGGTTTGGGTCGAGCGCCCGTGGCCCCGGCGGTCGTGCGCGATCACCCGGTAGCCCTTGAGCAAGAAAAACATCATCTGGTTATCCCAGTCGTCTGCGCTCAACGGCCAGCCGTGGTGAAACACAATGGGCGTTGCGTCTTTCGGGCCCCAATCCTTGTAGAAAATCCTGGTGCCGTCTTTGGTGGTAATAAAGTTCATGGCGTGCATCTCCTGGTGATCTGATTGGTGTTGGGTTGCAGAGGGTTTGCCAGCTGCCTGCGTCAACTCGGAAAAGCTGGAAAGCGGTACCAACAAACTGGCGGCCACTACTACTGAACCCGTCAAAATGGCCCGACGCTGCAGATCTATCTCTCGATTGGAATCTTTCATAGTGGTCTGCCTTGGTTTTGATGGAGACGAAACTCACAACCGATCAGTAGTCCCAGAAGCCCGCGACCCAGCGAAAGGCATCACCGTCGAGAGCAACCCGGCCAACGGAGGGGAATGGCAGGTGAGTGGCCACGAACAATTCACCGCTGGCCGCTGCCTCGCGCAACAGGCGGACACGAACGCGAACCGACTCCTCAGGGTCATGTTCGAAGCCGTTGTGCCAGTCTGGATGTTCGAAGGCGACTGGGAACAGGGCGTCGCCTGCGAAGGTCAACCGCTCACTGCCAGAGGTCACGTAGACCACGCAGTGCCCGGGGGTATGGCCGCCGGTGAGCTTGGCGACCACTCCCGGTGCCACCTCGCACTCATCCTCGAACGTATGCACATTGCTGCGATATGCGCTGATGAATTGATTGGCGGTTGCCCGCAGTACATCCGGTACCGGTGAGGGCATGGACGTAAGGGAGAAATCGGGTGACTCCCAAAATGCGACTTCAGTGGCCGATACGTGGATTCTCACGTCGGGACGCAGCTGGCTCTTTACCTCGTCGACAAGCAGCCCGCCGATATGGTCCATATGCATGTGGGTAATTACCACGTCGGTCACGGCGGCAAGCTCGATACCGGCAGCCTTCAGTCGCTTGGGGAATTGCCCGGCCCGCGGAAAGCCGGGGAACTGACCTCCCAGTCCGGCGTCGACGAGGATGACCTTGTCGCCACTACGCACCACCAATACGTTCAACGCCCAATCGAACGCGTCCGGTCCCAGGAACATGTCCTTGAACCAGGCCGCACGGGCAGTTGGGTCGGCATTGGTAGACATCGTTTCGGTCGGCAGCGGCAGCACGCCATCGCTGACCACCAGGACGTCTATCTCGCCGATTCGAAGCGCATAACGTGAAGGCACCAATTCCTCGGACGCCGATTCACCGGTGAATGACGCATTGCTCAAGTTCATGTCAGTCATGGTTGTTCTCCCATTACTCGGTTCAGAAAACTCAGTTGAACGCCGCTCGGGTCCGAGAGCGACGGATTGATAACGGTGGCAACATCAGGCCACCGGAATCATCGGATCAGCTGCCGCCAAGGCAGTGGCCCGATCTGCTGCCGGCGGGTAGATCCACACGGAATTGATTTGCGTCTTGAGTTCCTTGGCCGGGTCCTTGACCAGTTTGAGCTGGCGATCCCAACCTTCGGTGTACACCGCACCCCAGCCGCCCAGATCGAGGCAGGTCACGTACTTGGGCTGACGGTAAGGTGTGGGCGCGATACCGAGCAGGTCCGCCGCGACGTTGTTCCCGGCATGACGTCCCAGGGAAATCGCATGCTGGCAGGACATCGCTGCGAAGTTGCCCAGGTCGTCGGTGGCCGCATAGGCGACATCCCCGGCGGCGTAGACATGCTCCTGGCCCAGCACCTTCAGGTTTGCATCGACATGCAGGCGTCCCTGGGCATCACGGGTACTGGACATCTGTTCGGTCAGCGGGCTTGCGCGAAAGCCGACTGTCCAGACCACTGTCTGGCTTTCAATGTGGCGACCGTCGGCGAGGGTCACGCCATTGGCGTCAATCGCTGTTACACCGGTATTGAGCACCCATTCGATTCCCAGATGCTCGGAGGCCTCGATGATCGATGGACGAATCCCGTCGCCCATGGACGCACCGATCGCAGGACCTCGATCGATGATGATCACGCGGATGTCCTGATCATCTCCGAGCACAGCGCGCAAACGCGCGGGCATTTCGGTGCCGGTCTCGATTCCGGTAAAACCGCCGCCAACGACTACCACGGTATTGCGGGCAACACTTTCGGGCCGACCGTTGAGGGACTTCAGGTGATTCTCAAGGCGCACCGCCGCTTCGATCTGGTCAACGTCGAACGCATGGGCCTCAAGGCCGGGTACCTTGGGGCGGACCAACTGGCTGCCAGCCGCAAGTACCAGGCGGTCGTAGGTCAACGTGTTCCAACGCCCGGTCTCATCGCGGTAACCCACAGTCCTCGCGAGCTCTTCGATATGCTCGGCGGTTCCCTTGACGAAACGCACACCAACCGAGTCGAACAATCCATCCAGTGGTGCAAACATTTTGTGCACGTCGCTTTCGTAGAAGCGTGGACGTATGCGCAATTGTGCCTGGGGCGCCAGCAGGGTGATTTCCACGTCATTACGACTGTGTTGATCCAATAGGCGAGCGGCGCTCAATGCACTCCATACACCACCGAACCCCGCACCAATAACCAGAATTTGCTGTTTCATCAGTTGTTCCTCAAAAGTTTTCAATGTTCTTGAAATTGTTCTTCAGGTTTTATGAGGCATCTATGTTGTTTTCAGCAGTTCATCCGCTGTGGGGGTATGTTATTGCAGGGTTTTAACGGGTGCACTCATGCGTCGGTTCAAAAACCACATACTTCAGTGGAGTTGATGTATACGAAGGTTTATATCGAGTGAAAGCTGGAGGCTTTAGCGATTTTTTTCAGCTGTTTTCGCGCAAGGCTGTTTTAATGTGATTCAGCAACTTATTTGCTTCACAAGGTTTTGGCAGATACGCAATCAGAGCAGGCGTGTTGGTGCCAAGGAGAGGGAGGGCATCAGGAAAAGCCGTGATGAAGATAGTGGGAATGTGAGCGCCCATCGCCGCGAGCTTCTTGTGTAGCTCCAATCCGCTCATTCCCGGCATCTGGACATCGGAAACCAGGCAATCAACGTCGGCAGAGGCATTGTTCTTGAGGAATTCCAAAGCGCTGGGGTAGGTTTGAACCTTGTATCCACTGGACCGCAACAAGCTTTCAAGCGCTCCCCGTACTGAGTCGTCATCATCGACGATGGCAATGGTTTTTGAATTGGATTTTTGCGTATCTTGCTTCATTTTGAGGCCATTACAATTTCGGTCGTTACTACAACATACGCAAAATAAAATGTTATAGAAGTATACGAACGTATAGTCCGCTAAGACCCAAGCATGACTGCGCTTGGCAGAAATTGTGTTAAATAAATCAAGTTGTATTTTTTTGCTGTCTGGTCGCGAGTGATAAAAAATTTACTTGAACAACTCTAGGGGCTGGATAATCCGATTTTTAGCGGCTTTTGTACTTGTTGATCCTGTAAGCCGGGTATACCCACGTACTAAGGCACCCAACCTAGGGGTGTACCGATTGAACTCAAGTACAAGTGACGCCTTGCCATTGCCCTGCATAAGCTGGAACTTCCTCGCTGGCCTCCAGCAATACGGGTGCGCTGCGATAACCATTTTTCGATTCTCTACCCAAGCGGCCTTGCGCCAAGACGGTGAACGTGATGAATAGAAATGATCTGCGGCGAGCCGACATCAATCTGCTGATTGTCTTCGAAACAGTCATGCACGAACGCAACGTCACCCGGGCTGGTGAACGTCTTTTCTTGTGTCAGACCACAATCAGCAGCGCCTTGGGCCGACTGCGTTCGATGTTCAACGATCCGCTGTTCATCCGCACCGGTAGGGTAATGGAACCCACAGCGCGCGCGGAAGAAATTCATGCGCGACTGACCCCCGCACTGGATGGCATCGCTGTTGCCTTGAGTTGTACGCAGGCATTCGACCCGCTCACCAGTAGCGAGACCTTTCATGTCGGGCTCTGCGACGATGTCGAGTACGCGCTGCTGCCACGCTTGATGAAGCACCTGCGCGATGAAGCGCCAAACATCACGCTGGTGGTGCGCAGAGTGGATCATCGGCAGTTACCTCAATTGTTGACCTCGGGAGAGATTTCCATCGGTATCAGCTATGCCCAGGAACTGCCGGCCAGTGCCCACTGTAAAAGGTTGCGGCCGATGCAGCCCATGCTGTTGCGCGCTGATTCAAATCCCGGCTGCCTGGAGCTGGAGGAGTTTTGCAAACGCCCTCACGTGGTGGTGTCTTCGATGGGAAACGTCGTCGACGACGCCGACCATGCCCTGAGCCTGATCGGTAGACAGCGAAAAGTAGTCCTGGCGGTTCCGCAATTCAGTGCCTTGCCCGCGCTACTCGCCGGCAGCGACATGATAGCGATTTTGCCGGAGTACGTAGCTCGGGCCATGGCACAAATGGAAGGGATGCGTGCCGAGTTTGCGCCATTGGATTTACCGACGCCGGACTTGTCAATGGTCTGGCGTGGCGCAACACACAACGACCCTCGGGAGAGCTGGTTACGCTCGCGTTTCTGTCGATACCTCAGCCAGCACCCGGAGCTGCCCGTGTCTCTGGCTGTAGCGTGAGTTGGCGCGACTTTGTTCTATGAAACCCCTCTGGGTGTCCTGCAAAACAGTGCTTGACCCTGACACTAGTGTCAGGGTCGTAGAGTCTCTTCGAGGAGGACAAAGATGAGAATTGGAGAACTGGCATCCCGTACCGGTGTGAGCCATCGAGCGTTGCGCCATTACGAAATGCAGAAATTGATTGAGTCCACCCGTCAGGAAAACGGCTATCGCGAATATGCACCAGCGGCCGTGGAGCGGGTGCTATGGATCAAGGAGCTTATTGATTGTGGTTTCAGCACCCGACAAATACACGGATTGCTTGCATATCTGCAGGACAGCGAGCCGGGCAGTGAACAATTTCGTCAGTGCCTGAAGCAACACATGGAGAAACTGAGTGCTCTGGATAGCTTGCTCGAATTGTTGATGGATAGAAGGCAGCGATTGTTTGACCGGCTGGAGCGTTACACCCAATCGGACCCAGCGACGAAAGCAGGCACTCACGCAAACAACACACACCTTGACTTGGAACTGGAGGGCTTAAGCAATGGGGAAGTTGCACGATAAAGTGGCGGTAATCACCGGTGGCGGCAGCGGGATCGGTTTGGCCATCGCACGTCGCTTCGTTGAGGAAGGCGCGCAAGTGGTAATCACCGGACGCCGGCAGGAAGCGTTGGATGAAGCTCTAACGACATTAGGTTCGCGCGTCACGGCATTCCAGGGAGATGTCAGTCGACGGGACGACGTCGAGCGTCTTTATAAACAAGTAGGGCAGTCGTATGGACGCATTGATGTATTGGTGGCCAATGCCGGCGTTATCCATCCTGCACCGTTGGAGTTCGTGACCGACGAGCAATATGAAAGTCAGTTCGATACGAATGTCAGGGGAGTATTTCAGATCACTCAAAAGGCCCTGCCGTTACTCAACGACGGAGCTTCTATCGTACTGGTTTCTTCTATCGCGCACTTTAAGGCGCTGGAAGGGCATTGCGTATACGCGGCGACAAAGGCTGCCGTACGGTCCTTTGCGCGCAGTTGGGCGTATGACCTCAAACATCGCGGTATTCGCGTCAACTGCCTTAGCCCAGGGCCCGTGAAGACACCGATTATCGGCAAGATGGGCGTACCCGATGAAAGTCTGGAGGCTTTTGAGAGGACGCTTGGCGAAATGATCCCCCTTGGTCGACTGGGTCGTCCCGAGGAACTGGCAGCGGCGGCACTGTTTCTGGCCAGTGCCGAAAGCAGCTTTATCACTGGCGTCGATCTTTGTGCTGACGGCGGGTTGGGCCAGATCTGACTGCTGACGGACATAGACAGTCGCAGGCCTGAATGACTTGGGGGCTGTCATACGCCAGATTTTATTGACCCACCCTGACCATTCTCTGCATCACCTTACGCGCGCAGGCGTTATGGTGCTGAAAGTCAACACAGCTCGCTAATGTTGAGATTGCGTGCAGTCGATGCACGTCTTTCTTATCACAAGCTACTCTAGAAGCTGGTCAAACGCTCGCCTCTGCAATTGCGCCATAAAAATAAACCCGGGCATCCAGTCGTCCGTCCTTGTTGCGTCGGTATCAGTATCATGGCGCGACATGTGGACAGCGCGACAGCAAGGTGCGGTAGTCAAGAATCTACGTAGAGTTACCGCTGCGATGGATAACAATGTGCAGATACTGTGGAACGATGGTGAGCGTATGTTCTGTCGGGAACTGCGCTCGGGTGTGAAAGGCGATCACAATGTTCTGGTTGCACGACCCGTTGCGGAACAACCGCTTCCGGCTTGTCTCGGCCGATTCGCCCATGAGTTTGGCTTGAAGGACGAACTCGATAGTACCTGGGCTGTGCGTCCGCTGGAGCTGGTGCGCGACGGTGGGAAAATGCATCTGGTGCTCGAGGATCCAGGCGGTGTGCCGCTTGCGCAGCTTCTGGATTCGCCTATGAATACGGCCACGTTTTTGCATCTGGCTATCAGTATCGCGATGGCTCTGGGTAAGCTCCACCAGCGCGGACTGGTCCATAAAGACATCAAGCCCGGCCATATTTGGGTGCACTGCAAAGACGAACTGGCCAGGCTCACCGGATTCGGCCTCGCTTCACAGCTACCACGCGAGCGCCAAGCCCCCGAAACGATCGCGGGTACGCTGGCCTATATGGCACCTGAACAGACTGGCCGGATGAATCGCTCAATCGATTCGCGAAGTGATCTCTATTCCTTCGGCGTCACGCTATACCAGATGTTGACCGGATCGCTGCCGTTTGTAGCCACAGACCCGATGGAATGGGTGCATTGCCATATTGCCAAAAAACCGCAGCCACCCAATATGCGAGTCGAATCCGTTCCCGAGGCGCTCTCTGATATCGTCATGAAGCTGCTCGCCAAGACGGCCGAAGAGCGTTACCAGACGGCCGCGAGTGTTGAACACGATCTGCAGCGCTGCCTGGCAGACTGGCAAGAGCTGCACTGCATCACTGCCTTTGCGCTGGGCGAGCAGGGTACTTCCGACCGGTTGCTGATTCCCGAAAAACTCTACGGTCGCGAGCATGAGGTCGACACGCTCGTCGCCTCCTTCAATCGAATCGTCGCAAGCAGCGCACCGGAGCTCGTGCTGGTCACCGGGTACTCCGGAATCGGCAAGTCCTCGGTGGTCAATGAGCTGCACAAGGTACTGGTGCCGCCGCGAGGGCTCTTCGCTTGCGGAAAGTTCGATCAATACCGGCGGGACATTCCCTACTCAACCCTGGTCCAGGCGTTTCAAAGTCTGGTCCGCACGCTGCTTGGAAAGAACGATACGGAGCTGGCGAACTGGCGTGATACGTTGCAGGAGGCGCTGGCACCCAATGCGCGCCTCATGACCGATCTCATTCCTGAACTGAAACTCATCATTGGCGAACCGCTACCGGTACCGGCACTAGACCCACAACAAGCGCAAAACCGTTTCCTGCTGGTGTTCCGGCGCTTTATCAGTGTATTTGCCCAACAGTCTCATCCACTCGCACTGTTCCTGGACGACTTGCAATGGCTCGATGCAGCAACGCTCGACCTGCTTGAAGATCTACTGACCAGCCCGGATGTGCGGTACCTGATGTTGGTGGGGGCCTATCGAAGCAATGAAGTGGATGTCACACATCCTTTAACGGGCACGCTTCAGGCTATTCGAAACGAGGGCGGCAGGGTTGCTGAAATTACGCTCGCGCCGCTCGCCAAACAGCACATTGAACAGTTGGTCGCTGAGGCACTTCAAACCGAACTCGCGATCATTGAGCCCCTGGCACAGCTGCTGCTCGAAAAAACTGCCGGTAATCCGTTCTTCGTGATCCAGTTTTTGCAAGCGCTCGCCGATGAGCATTTGCTGACGTTCGACCATCAAGCACGGCGGTGGCGCTGGGACCCGGATCGCATTCATGCCAAGGGTTATACCGACAATATCGTGGACCTGATGGTCGATAAGCTGGCCCGATTACCGGTTGAGACGCAGCAGGCACTGCAGCAGCTTGCCTGCCTGGGAAACGTTGCCGAGATCGCAGTGCTTTCAACCGTTCTGGGCATCCCCAAGACGCGGATCCGCACAGTGCTGTGGGATGCCATTCGCCAGGAGTTGGTCGAGCGCCTGGAGGGAGCCTATGGTTTTATGCATGACCGAATTCATGAAGCAGCCTATTCATTGATCCCCAAGGATCTACGCAATGAAGCCCACCTTCGAATCGGGCGCCTGCTCGCTGCACAGACGCCTCCTGAGAAACGGGAGGAAGCGATCTTCGACATCGTGGGTCAGCTCAATCGTGGTGCCGCGCTACTGACCGACGAGGGTGAGCGCGAGCAGTTGGCCGAATTGAACCTGATTGCCGGTCAACGCGCCAAGGCGTCGACTGCCTATGCTTCTGCGCTCAACTATCTGACCGTTGGCGCGCAGTTGTTGGAGGAGAATTACTGGGCGCGTCGGCATGGGCTGATCTTTGCACTGGAATTGAACAGGGCCGAATGCGAGTTGCTGACTGGGCAACTTTCAACCGCTGACATGCGCCTGACCGCGCTGTCCAAGCGTGCCATGACCGTAATCGAGCGAGCCAGTGTTGCGTGCCTGCAAATGGACGTCTGCCTGCTTCTGGATCGCAGTGATGGCGCGGTTGCTGTCTGCCTGGAATATCTGCGGCATGTGGGTATCGAATGGTCGGCGCACCCCAGCGATGATGAGGTGCGTTGTGAGTACGACCGCATCGGTTCATTACTGGGAAATCGGTCAATCGAGGAGCTTATCAATCTACCGTTAATGGAGGACGAAACTTCACTCGTGACCGTCAACGCACTGGGCAAGCTTTTCGCGCCGGCCTTGCAAAGCGATGCGAACCTGTCGTGCCTGTCGATCTGCAAGGCTGTCAGTCTTAGCCTTGAGTGGGGCAATTGCGATGCCTCCTGTGTCCTCTACGCGAATGTATTCAGGGTCGCCGGGCGACGGTTCGGTGACTACCAGATGGGATTCCGTTTTGGTCAGTTGGGTTGCGCACTCGTTGAACAACGTGGCCTGACCCGATTCGAGGCCAGTACTTATTTGTGCTTCTCCTGTTTTGCCGTGCGCTGGATGAAACACGTGGGCGAGTGCCGGGAGCTGTTGCACCGCTCATTTACGGCGGCCAATCGGATTGGTGATCTGCCCTATGGCGCCTACGCGGGCAATAACCTCACCGCCGATTTGCTTTTCGCCGGCGAGCTGTTGTCCGACGTTCAAGGCGAATCCGAACGGGGTCTGGTTTACGCCAGGAAGGTGCGCTTCGGGCTGGTGATTGATTTTATCATCACACAGTTGGTACTGATCCGAATGCTGCGAGGCTTGACGCCCATCTTCGGTCGTCTGGACGAAGGCGAGTTGAACGAGCTTGATACTGAAACCCATCTGTCCAGCAGCCCGGACCTGGTACTGGCTGAATGTTTGTATTGGGTGCGCAAACTGCAAGCTCGTTTTATGGCAGACGATCCTGAAGCGGCCGTGCATGCCGCCACAAAGGCGCAGAAGTTACTTTGGGTTTGTCAGTCGTTTTTCGAGGAGGCCGAGTTTTACTTCTATGACGCGCTTGCTCGAGCCCGATGGTGCGACAGTGTCTCGGTGGACGAGCGCTCGGAGTATTTGCTCGCCATCACGGCAGATCACCGACAACTCCAAATGTGGGCTGAACAGTGCCCGGAAAATTTCGCGAGCCGGGCCGCGCTGGTCGGCGCCGAGATCGCCCGCGTCGAAGGGCGTATGCTCGACGCCGAGTTGCTGTACGAACAGGCCGTGCACTTGGCGCAAAAGAGCGGCTTTGTCCATATCGAAGCACTTGCCAATGAACTGGCATCTCGTTTCTACGCGGCCCGTGGTCTTGGGAAAATAGCCCGTGTCTACTTGCAAGACGCCCGCTACGCGTACCTGCGTTGGGGGGCAGATGGCAAGGTGCGCCAACTTGAGGGACGGTATCCGTTGCTCAGGACCGAAGAACATACGCTCGGCCCGACAACCACGATAATCGCACCGGTCGAACACCTGGATCTGGCCACCGTCATAAAGGTCTCGCAGGCGGTGTCGGGCGAAATCGTTCTTGAAAAACTTATCGATATGATCATGCGCACCGCCATCGAACAGGCCGGTGCTGAACGAGGCGTATTGATTCTGTCAGACACCGGTGAGCACCGCATTGCAGCGCAGGTGAACACAGGCAGCAATTCCCTGCAGTTGAGCGATGAACCGATGACTTCGGTATGGCTGCCGGAGTCAATTGTCTACCATGTCCTGCGCACCAGAGAGAGTGTTTTTCTTGACGATGCTCTGACCGAAATCCCGTTTGCCGAAGACCCTTATATCCGCCGACACCACGTTCGCTCGATTCTATGCCTGCCCTTGATGAACCAGGCCAAGCTTATCGGTGCGCTCTACCTCGAAAACAATCTGACCACTGGTGTGTTCAGCCCGGCCCGAATCGCCGTACTGAAACTGGTGGCCTCACAGGCAGCCAGTTCCCTGGAGAATGCCCGCTTGTATCGCGAGGTCGCGGAACGTGAAGGGAAGATCCGGCGCTTGGTCGATGCCAACATCATCGGGATTCTCGTTTGGGATGCCAACGGTGACATCATTGAGGCCAACGATGCATTTCTTCGCATGCTGGGATACGAGCGAGAGGATCTTTTTTCGGGCCGCCTGCGCTGGAGGGATCTGACCACACCGGAATTTCGCGAGCTCAGTGAGCACTTTTTGGCCCAGGCTTTGCTGACCGGTTATGCCCAACCCTACGAAATGGAGTACTTCAGGAAGGATGGCAGTCGCCTGCCGGTGATTGTCGGCCTGGCGATGTATGAATCCAGCAGTAAAGAAGGGGTCGCTTTTGTACTGGATCTGACCGAGCGCAAGCAAGCGGAAGGAAAAATCCGCGAAAGCGAACAACGCTATCGCGAAGTACAAGCGGATTTGGCCCACGTGAACCGGGTCGCGACCATGGGGCAACTTGTGGCCTCGATTGCCCACGAAGTCAATCAACCGATTGCTGCGGCCATTCTTAATGCCGATGCCGCTTTACGCTGGTTGAACGTCCAGCCGCCTGAGATCGAAGAGGTCCGCAAAGTACTTGGGAGTCTCATCAAGGATGCCAATCGGGCAGCCGATGTATTGGGTCGAATTCGCCAGCATCTGCGCAAGGCTCCCCCGCACAAGGCGGCACTGGACATCAACGCCGCAATCCGCGAGATGATCGAATTCACCCGTGGCCAGATCATGAAGAGTGGGGCTTTGATTCAGACTCGACTCGAAGAAGGTTTGCCATTGATCGAAGGTGATCGGGTTGAACTGCAACAGGTGCTGCTCAACTTGATCATGAATGCGCTCGAGGCCATGAGTGGTGTGAGTAAGGGCGAGCGTCAATTGCACATCAGTGCATTGTCAGATGATGCTGGGTACGTGCTCGTCAGTGTGAGCGATTCCGGGCCGGGGTTTGTTTCGGAAAACACCGAGCAGGTTTTCGCTTCCTTCTACACCACCAAATCCACTGGACTGGGGATGGGCCTATCGATCTGTCGCTCAATTATTGAGGCGCATGGCGGCCGCTTATGGGCCAGCGCTAACCCGCCCCGGGGCGCCACCGTTCAATTCACACTGCCTGTCGCGCAGGGCTGAATCGAATACCCAGGGGGTTCCTGCGATCAGATACTCGATTTAATACTTAGGTTTAGGAAGTGACATATGAATGGTTACCTGAATTGATCGCACGTACAAATGAAGTCTCGCAGGCCTGGCGATATATTGCATATCAAGGGTTGTGGAGAATTCATCATGAGTACTTTAGCCAACAAGTTGAAAGGCGAACTTTTATTTTTTTGGTCGGCATTTGTTTTTTGCTTGATGTTGGTGGTAATGGATATCATCGGCTATCTGAAGGTGCTAATAGTCGAGTTTTTCAGGCCGGCAGAGCAACTCGCTGGTAATGAATTACCAAAAATATCTTTCGCACGGCCTCTGATCGTTTTGCAGGACAATGACCTGGAGTTTTTGCCCATAGGTTCTCATTTGATTAGCCCGCGCACGTTTTATTTGCATCACGGGATATATCTCGGGTTTGGCGAAGTAGCCCATTACTCAGGATTCAGCGGCTCATTCAAGCCCGGACCTGTCGAAGTGAGCAACCTTGCAGGCTTTGCAAACGGTAAACCGGTCTGGGTATTGCAGGAGCCTAGTGAGTACTCGAAGGATGAAATTGTCAGCCGTGCGCGTTCAAGAGTGGGTGAGAACCAATACCGGATTTTGACCAACAATTGCGAACATTTTTGCAGTTGGTGTCTCAAAGGGAAAAGTTGTAGTACGCAAGTTAGAGTGATCCTTCGTCGTCCATACTATCTGCTTTCTCTCGTGGCGGCGCTGGAGCTAAAGTTTATAGCATGATTCTTCAATGATTTTACTTGGCTGCAACATGTGTGGATGCCGATCAACGCGTGGCAAAGTAGCTGTGCTACACTTTTTCCTTTTGCTCAAAGGGGGAGTTTGCATGAACGGTAAGCCACCATCCAGCGAACAAGTCGTTAAAGATCCTGTGGTGTTCGTGGTGGATGACGACGCTTCCATGCGTGAGGCACTAAGTAACCTATTACGATCCGCCGGCATTAAGATCGAGACGTTCGCGTCCACTGCGGAGTTTCTTCAACAACCAAAGCCAGAGGGTGCCAGCTGTTTAGTTCTTGATGTACGGCTGCAAGGGAGTAGTGGTCTGGAGTTCCAAAGCCAGTTGGTCAAGTCTAACTCACATATTCCTGTTATTTTCATCACCGGACATGGAGACATCGAAATGTCTGTCAAGGCGATGAAGGCAGGCGCGGTGGACTTCCTGGCAAAACCGTTCCGTGAACAGGACCTATTGGACGCGGTATCTGCGGCGCTGCAGGCTGACGTCAGGCGCCGGGAGATTGAGCAACAATTTTCAGATTTACACGCCCATTATCAGACGCTGACAGTTCGTGAGAAAGAGGTAATGGCCTTCGCCGTTCAAGGCCTGATGAACAAACAGATTGCAGGGCAAATGAATTTGAGCGAGATCACCGTGAAAATCCATCGCGGGCATGCAATGAAAAAAATGCACGCCAAGTCGTTTGCTGACTTGGTTCGAATGGCAGAGTCATTAGGAGAGGACCTGATCGTTCCTCAATAGAAAGGCTGCTTACGACTGTGGATTCAACACACTGGATTTTGTGTAAGCGGGATTTCGGTTAAACAAGCAAAAGCAGCACCTTGGGTGCTGCTTTTGAGGGGAGGCTGCACATTTCTGTCAGCCCGGGGGGCGCTACACCGATCAGCTGTTGGTGCGATAGGCGGCCTTGGCCTTGCTTTGAGCGACAGCGGCTTCAGCCTTCTGTTTCTGGGCAACCTGGAAGGCTTTCATCGAGACTGTCCGGGCCGACTCCATGCGTGCGACGGTCCGGTCACCGCCACCTGTGGCCATCGCCAGAGAAGAAACGGACAGCGTGGCGACGACGAATAGAACTTTCATGGATTTCATTTGGGTATCCTCAAGTGAGATTTTTTAACAGTTAAAGCGCAATTCATGGGCTGGCGCTGAACGTCCTTGTTCAACCCGGATTCACCAGCCAGCCAGGGCGGCGTTGCCTGGTGTCCAGGTGCCTTGCTCCAGGCGGGCTTCGGCGTCTTTGTTTTTGGCCCAGACGGTGAGCAGTACCATCATCCCGAACCCACCGACGATGAGCACCGGATAGGCTGCCAGCAACTCCAGCAGGGAGTACTTCCAGGCCAGCGGACGACCCACACCCAACATGGCGGCATAGAACCACGACACGCCAGAGAACGCCCCCGAGAACAGCGCCAGCATGCGCAGGCTGAAGGAGAGTTTCAGTAACGAACCGGCTTTTTTCAGCGCCGGCAATACAGCGCGATGCAACACGAAGCCGTTAACGGTCAACAGCACAACGATGCCGATCTTGGCCTGTATTTTTGGATTGAGGAAATACTCCATTCCCTTGCCGGCATAATCGATCCCGACAATGGCAATGCCCGTAATCCAGAGCGCTACAAGTGCAAGCGATACGGTTTTTTGCAGGCTGTCCATGTGCGCGTCATCATGGTGACCTGATGTATCGCCTTTCAGAAGTTGCTTGACCATTGCAATGTCACTGGTCAACACCAGCCCGATTGCCACGCAGCAGGCGATAAGGTGAAAATATACAACGCCCAAACGCACATATTCCACGGTGGACGAAGAAAACATACTAAGTTCCATGGTGACCTCTTGGTTGTAATAGTGAATCGACCTGGCTCTCGACACGGCATAGTTGGCGTTTACCGTGGCTGATGGCAGTCAAGATCCAGCTATTACTATTAGTTAATCTTGCGGCATTATGCGGGCAAGATAATAGCGACTCATTGCGAATGAACTTTTAGTCATTCGAATGTTTTAATTTTCCAGTAACAACAAACATCATCCGCACTGGGTGCCCATTAAGCTTCTGGGGCGCAGGCGAGGCCCGGAACTCTATCGGCGGGCGGATCAGGCAATGCTGGTGGGGGCGGCAGGGCTTGCACCCCATTCGAGGAAACGAAGCTTGTGAATCTCGCCCTCGCTGTCTTCGTAGACCAGGGTCACCGGCACCATGCCGGTCTTGTCGGAGGTATCGGTGCGCTGAAGTACCCGTTTCACATCGATCTCCATCCCGTAGTGGTATTCGACGGCCGAGACATGCGCGCCGGGTTCCTGCAGGCTGTTCTGGTCGAAGACACTGGGTGCGAGACTGGATATCACGGCACTGACAATTGTGGCGATGCTCATAAGGCTGACCTCTTTTGTAGTTCGCTTGACAAGGACCTAATGTGACACGTGATGAGAGTGAAGTTCACTGCACCGCGACGAACGTGCCCGCCTGAAAAGCCTGTAGTGGCTGTAAACTCCCGGCAATTCCCCGCGCTTGACGCCTCTCGACCATTCGTCCTTTAACCCCCGTATTTGTTGGGTAAAGCCCGTTTTTGGAGGAGGTCATGACATGTCATGACGGATTTTTCGTGGGGTGGTTGTGACAGTACCTGGACCGAAAACGCCAGCTATCGAGTCAGAGGGAATGTAGGGTATTGGCTGTGGATTCAACCGGTCGCCTCAGGGCCTTCAGCCCCAGGCCAAAGCGCTCGGTATCTCCATATATGGGGCATTACACCCACCTGATCGGGCGTTTATCACCTGATTTGAGGAATATCCCCCCTTCACCCTTTCTTTCGCTTGAAGCACTCAGAAACAGCCTGTTAATTCATTTGAATTTTATCTTCGCCTATTGAAGTGGCTCATAAGTTGCAGACCCCAGAGTACCCGCAACAGCTGTCGTCCCGGACATCATGCAGACGGCCGGGCTTGCCGGATCGGGTATGGCGCGAGGGGTGAAAAATGAAACGTGCGACACCACCATGCAGCTGCATCGGCTCTTATAAGGAGTTCTTATGAGTTCCATGATCAAGATTGGCATCGTTGATGATCACCCGCTGTTAAGGGATGGGGTCACAATGGCGCTGAGGAAAATAGCTGACTTCCAGGTGGTCGGGCAGGGCGGGTCTGCCGATGATGCCCTGGAAATTACCGCTCGTTTTGCTCCGGATGTTTTGCTGATGGATGTCAATATGCCGGGCGATAGCTTTGCTGCCGTGCGAGCGATCTCCGCTTCTTCGCCGTCAGTCAGAATTTTGATGCTGACGGTATCCGAGTCCATCGAGGACGCCTATTCCGCCCTCGAAGCAGGCGCGCAGGGGTATGCGTTGAAAGGCATAAGCGGTCGTGAACTTGTACAGGCCATCAGACAGGTCGCCGGAGGTGAAACCTTCATTACACCCAAGCTTGCCAGCAAGCTCTTGGGCAGTTTCAGAAAACACGCGGGCGATAAGCAAAAGGTCGAACTGACCCATCGCGAAGAACAAGTTATCCGGGAGGTATCGAAGGGCCTGACCAACCGCGAGGTGGCTATCAAGCTTGAGCTCTGCGAGAAGACCATCAAGCACTACATGACGAATGTCATGTACAAGCTACGGGTTCGTAACCGGACGCAGGCAGTCGCAGCCGTGAGACGACATTGGGAGAGTGACCATATACCTGGCTTATGCAGTGCTCTTCAACGCCGCGACTTGAATGACAACGGCTAGACAAATAACGGGCCATAAGCATTTGCGGTTACTTGGCTGCGACGGTCGTTTTGATGCGGGCGATCAGATTTTGAACTGCGCCCTGGCTTTGGTTCCGGCATGGGGTGCCGATTCAATGATGAATATTCCGCCGAGGGATTCGACGCGATAGCGCATGCCGACAAGGCCCAGATGAGTCCTCTCTCGTCCTGGTACACTCGGCTTCTCGGTTGAAATACCTACTCCCGCATCCTCGACTTGCACTTGCAGTAGCCCTTCGGAGTGAGAAGCGCTGAGTTTTTGGCCTTTTCCTCCGGCGTGAAGATAGGCATTGTTCAATGCTTCCTGGGCGAAGCGGTAAATACAGATTTTATGCGCTATCGGTACATCGTCCGCAAGCGTATCAAGCTCCAGTTCGACTCGCGTCTCGGTTCGCTCTTCGTGCCGCTGGGCAAGCAATACCAGCGCATCGTGCAGGGTCAGATCATTGATTTGCGGAAGTGCCAGGCCGAGTGATATTTCCCGCACTTCGTTTAAAGCATCCTCGCCGGCACGTCTGATCATGTCGAGGACTTCCCCATCCGAGGCGCCTTGCGAATCTTCGAGCTCTTCAAGGCGAAGGAGAATAAGTGACAACAGCTGAGCGGGACCATCATGAAGATCTGCCCCGATCCGACGAAGAGTGAGTTCATTGATTTTTGAGAATTCGCGATTGGCTGTAGTGACTTTAAGCTGAAGGGCGGCATTATTCGAGTGCAGCCTGGCTTGCTCCTGCATGCGCCATTCAAGTGCTGTTTCTTGCTGTTTTATGATCTTGTCGTCACGCCGAACGATAAAAAATAACAACAAAAGCATGGCCATCGTTGCTGTACCAACAATCGCCCATACTTTCTGGCGAACGTTATTGATTTCGCGCTGTAGCGCTTGCGCGGTTTCGTAGAACTCACCCACCGCAACAATCTTTCCAGTACCCGCTTCGCGCAGTGGAGCAAAAATTTCATAGAACGGAATATTCAGGCTTCGCTCAAACGCATCGTCAGTATCGCCCTCAAGATCGTTGTCCAGTTCTGTATGGATCTTGCCTGCCAGCGCCTGTGAGATCTCCTCTGTCGGAAAATTTTTCTGGACCGCGGATTTGTCGGTGCTGTAGACAATCGTGCCGTCTGGAAGCCAGACCTTCACCGAGACGACATGTGTACTGAGCGAGGTGCTGGACAGCAGCTGATCTATGGTCTGAATCGTTTCATCGGGGAGTTCTTTGGCAGTGGTCAATCCCTGGACAAAAGGTTCGAGAAAGTTCTGCATATAACGCGCGCCCGTCTCTGCCGCGGTTTGAACCGTTGCGTCTTCGATACTCTGGCTTACGAGGTTTCCAACGAGCGTCATGGTCAAACCCAGAATGATTGTGGCGCAGATTGCGAACTGGGTTGAACGGCTTAAATGGCGCAATTTCGTACCTGTGATCTGTCTCCCGGGCACTGCGTCACTGGACGTTTGGCCAGCCTCCGATTCGACCAAGGTCTGATCCGATTCTTTGACCAAGGTCTCAGAATTTGGCTGGGCTTTCGTCTCTGTACACATCCGGGGACCACCTCAATACTCATTTTCAATGGAGTGTAAAGCTAGCGTTTAAGGTTGAGGGCGGGAGGGGCGATGAATAGTTTTAAAAGATTCTCGATCAATCCGGGTAATCGCTATTTCCGGCAAAAACAGCCGGGAGGTATTACCAATAGCAATGATTTCCTGACTCCGCCAGCTGGCGTGTGGAACCCGTCTCCAATACAGACTAGTCAATTCGTAGTCGATGCCAGCTTGCTCATGGATAAAAGGCTTGTTGACGAAGCCGCATGGACGCAGAACCGTGCCATCACCCCTCAGGAACTCCCGGACCATGGCGATCTTCGCGAGCCTGTTCCGGCCAATGCCTCTGATCGCTGGATGTGTGGCATCTGTGACAAGCCCCCTATGCCTGAGAGAGCCATATGGACAGATGCATAGAGCCCCCAGACGTGACGGGGCCATTAGTAAGTTACGCCATCTGTCCAACCCGCGCTCATGGGCCGTCGCCTCCTTGAGGCGCAATACCAGCCTGTAGTTACGGTTGTCACGGGGAATTGATCCTCAGTTGAGCACTGCTGATCGCACGCGATTCAGTAAGGGCTTCGTATGGCCGTGAAATCAGGTCCCGTCGTTCAATTTCTGTTTTTTGTTTATGGGGTTCAACACTAAACCACGCGTTTACAGCGGTGTTTTTTGCGTGTGGTTTCCTGATCAGTCAAGCATCGAGGAAACAGCCATGGCCAGTTTCAACAAGTCCGATCTCGAGTTCATTCTCGAACAAATTTTCATCGCCGAACGGCATGCGGCAGGCGCGAGTCTGGCTGACATGCTGCCGAACGTAGAAGTGCCCTTCGGCCTGCGCACCGTCTCCGGTTTCGGCAACAACCTGGCCAATCCCCAGTTCGGTGCCGCCGACAATTTCTTTCCGCGCTTGACGACGCCGGTGTTCAATACCGCGCAGGTCCAGCCGGTTGGCTTCTTTGGCCCGACCGATCCTGGCGGAACCACGCCGACCTCCTACCTGCAGACCAGTGGTGCTGTCTTCGACGCGCAGCCGCGAATCATCAGCAACCTGATCGTGGACCAGACCGCCAACAACCCGGCGGCGGTCGCGGCCGCAGCGGCCAATCTGGGTTCACAGGTGGTCACCAGCCCCGGTCTGGATGGCCTGTTCGGCACCGCCGACGACGTTTCCGTCTTCAAGATCCCTAATATCACGCCGGACGCGGCCTTGACTGCGCCCTTCAACGCCTGGATGACTTTCTTCGGCCAGTTCTTCGACCACGGCCTGGACCTGGTCACCAAAGGCGGCAGCGGCACGGTGTTCATTCCGCTGCAGCCCGACGATCCACTGTTCGTGCCTGGTAGCCCGACCAACTTCATGGTGTTGACGCGGGCCACCAATCTGCCCGGTGCCGACGGCATCCTCGGCACCGCCGATGACGTCCACGATCAGAGCAACACTACCTCGCCGTTTGTCGACCAGAACCAGACCTACAGCTCGCATCCCTCGCACCAGGTATTCCTGCGTGCCTATGAGATCAACGCCGCCGGCGATCCGGTCGCCACTGGCAAACTGATCACCAATCGTGACCTGGGTGTCGATGGTGTGTTCGGCACCGCCGACGACGTCGAAATCGGTGGCATGGCCACCTGGAAGGTGGTCAAGGCCCAGGCCCATGATCTGCTCGGGATCAACCTGACCGATGCGGATGTGTTCGATCTGCCGCTGCTGGCAACCGACGCCTATGGCAACTTCATCAAGGGGCCCAACGGCCTGCCGCAAGTCGTGATGAAGGGCGCGGATGGCATTGCCGGCACCGCCGATGACATACTCGTCGAAGGTAACCGGGCCGCACCCATCAGCCTGACGAATGCCGTGCGCACCGGTCACCAGTTCCTCATCGACATCGCTCACAGCGCCGATCCTACCGGTGGCCTGACGGCTGATGCGGACACCATCATCGGCGGCCCGCAAGCGCCCGGCACCTACGACAACGAGCTGTTGGATGCGCACTACATCGCCGGCGATGGCCGCGTCAACGAGAACATCGGCCTGACCACCGTCCACTCCGTCTTCCACAGCGAGCACAACCGGCTGGTTGATCAGACCAAGGAGACGGTGCTGGCCTCCGCCGACCTCGTCTTCCTGAACCAGTGGCTGATGCCCGACGCCCAACTGACGGCGTTGCCGGTGACGGCGGCCGACATCGCGGCCCTGCACTGGAACGGCGAGCGGCTGTTCCAGGCGGCCAAGTTCGGCACCGAGATGCAGTACCAGCACCTGGTGTTCGAGGAGTTCGCGCGCACCGTCCAGCCGCAAGTGGACGTCTTCCTGGCGCCCATGGGCAACGACACCACGATCGACGCGTCGATCGTCGCCGAGTTCGCGCACACGGTCTTTCGCTTCGGCCACTCGATGCTGGTGGAGACGGTCGATCGTTTCGATCCCAACTTCAACGTCGTCGGCGACGGCAATCCGATTGATCCGGGCAATCAACAGACCGGCCTGATCGCGGCCTTCCTCAACCCTCTGGCATTCGCGGCGAGCGGCCCTACCCCTGAGCAGGCGACAGGCGCCATCGTACGCGGCCTGACCCGCCAGGTCGGCAACGAGATCGACGAGTTCGTGACCGATGCGGTGCGCAACAACCTGGTCGGCCTGCCGCTGGACCTGGCCGCCCTCAACCTGGCGCGTGGCCGTGACGCCGGCATCCCGTCGCTGAACGCGGCGCGGCGCGAGTTCTACCACATGACCGGCGACAGCCAGTTGACCCCCTACACGAGCTGGGCCGATTTCGTGCAGCACATGAAGCACCCGGAATCGCTGATCAATTTCATCGCCGCCTACGGAACGCACTCGACCATCACTAGCGCTACGACGCTGGCGGGCAAGCGCGCCGCGGCTGCGGATCTGGTGCTCGGTAGCGCCACGGCACCGGCCGATCGCCTGGACTTCCTGCACAGTACCGGCGCCTGGGCCAGCACCGCCGGTGCGGACGGTATTCTGAACACCGCAGACGACGTGACCACCACCGGTCTGGACGCCGTCGATTTCTGGATCGGCGGCCTGGCCGAAGAGAAGATGCCCTTTGGCGGCCTGCTGGGCTCGAGCTTCAACTTCGTCTTCGAAACCCAGTTGGAAAACCTGCAGAATGGCGACCGCCTCTACTACCTGGCCCGCACCGCGGGACTCAACTTCGGCACTGAGCTTGAGAACAATTCGTTCGCCAATCTGGTGATGCTCAACAGCGATGCAACACACCTGTCGGCCAACATATTCCTGACGCCGGCCTTCACCCTGGAGACCGACCCGACCAAGCAGTTCAACCAGAGTGTGATTGCCGGGCCGGATGGCATACTGGTCGACAATCCATTGACACCAGTCAATGAAGCCGCCGACAACCTGCCCGGCAACGCCGACCCCTTTGGCCCGTCGATCCACCCGATCGGCTCACCACGGATTGACCATTTCACGCCGCTGGTGATCCGCGACAACCCCGCCACAGTGGGCCTGGATACCAACTACCTGCACTACACCGGCGGCGATACGGTCGTGCTGGGTGGCACGGTCGGCAACGATATCCTCATTTCCGGCGACTCGGACGACGACACCGTCTATGGCGACGCCGGCAACGACCGGCTCGACGGCGGCTACGGCAACGACAACGTCTTTGGCGGCACCGGCGACGACATCATCACCGACATAGGCGGCAGCGACACCCTGCGCGGCGAGGACGGCAACGACGTCATCCAGGCCGGCAACTCGACCCTCGGCCTCAACAACCTGGTCTTCGGCGGCGCTGGCAAAGACTTCATCATCACCACCGAAGACATCACCATGACCTTCGCCGGCGCGGGCGACGACTTCATCCTCGGCGCCACAGTCAACCTGTCGCCGCAGGGCGGCGAAGGCGATGACTGGATCGAGGGGGGCACCCAGGACGGTGCGGTCGGCGACAACAATAGCCCAACATTAAGCGACGATATACCTGGCAACGACATCTTCATCGGAAAAGGCGGATTCGATGAAATGATCGGCGAGGGCGGCGACGAAGTGTTCGTCGCCAGCGACGCTCAGGACAAGATGGATGGCATGTCCGGGTTCGACTGGACCACCTACAAAAACGACAAGTTCGGCGTGACCGTCGACATGGTCACTCCGTTCTTCAGTCCGTATCACCCGGTGCCCGATGCCGCGGGCAATATCGTGGGCGCGGTGGCGCAATCGGCCGATGCGGTCTATGACCGGTTCGCGGAAGTGGAGGGCCTGTCGGGGTCGTCCTTCGCCGACTTCCTGCGTGGCGATGAACAAAACGCAGCCATCATCGCCAACATCACAGCCAGGGGCAGCATTCTCACCAACTTCGATCTCGTCAGCGGCCTGCGGGCCTTCGTCGGCGCTGCTGCTGCTGGCCCCGACGGCATCGTGGGTACCGCAGACGATCAGTTCGGCGCGGGCAACATCATCCTCGGCGGCGATGGCAGCGACATCATCGAAGGCCGTGGCGGCAGCGACCTCATCGACGGTGACAGTTGGCTCAACGTGCGCATCAGCGTGCGCCAGAACATCGATGGCACCGGGCCGGAGATCGCCACCTTCGACGGCATGGAGCCCCTGATCCCGCTCATGCTGAACGGCACCTTCAATCCCGGCCAGCTCGTCGCCGTGCGCGAAATCCTGCCCGGTACATCCGTAGGCGGGGCTGCATTCGATACCGTCAACTTCATGGGACCTTTGGCGAACTACACGATCGCCGTCAACGGCATCGTCGTCGATCCCGCCGTTGCCCTCGACATCGCCGCCACCGACATCGTCACCGTGACCGACAATGTCGGCAAGGAAGAAACCGACCGTCTCACCCACATCGAGCGGCTGCAATTCTCCGATCAGGCAGTGGTCCTCGTGCAGGGGGTCAACGCCGAGCCTGTGGGCGCACTGACGGTCGATAACACCGCACCGACCGTAGGCCAGACGCTGACCGTGTCGGCGGCCGGCATCAGAGATGCCGACAACGCGGGCGGGGGGATCAACAACTCCATCAGTTACATATGGCAGGTTGAATTGGCACCGGGCTCGGGCGTCTTCGAGGACATCATCCTCGGGCCAGGCCGTATCGGTCTCGGATTTACAAGAGCGGACGCGCCCACTCTTACGGTGACGGCGGATCTTGCCGGCCTGGCGGTGCGGGTCAAAGGCTTCTATGCGGACGATAATGGCGTGACCGAGCAGGTGTTCTCCGCGCCGACCACCGCCATAGTGGCCGGCGTGCCGGCCCCCGCGCCGACGCCTTCGCTGATCGATCCGCAGACCACTGCCCCCAGCAACGGTGTGCGTTACACGCAATCGGACCTGGCGTTCATCCTTGACCAGATCAAGATCGCGGAACACCACGCGGCGGGTGAGAACCTGATTACTCTGCTGCCGAACATACGGGTGCCATACGGATTGCGCACGGTCGAAGGGACGGACAACAACCTGCTCCATCCCGAGTTCGGTGCCGCCGATACGGTATTCCCGCGCCTGACCACGCCGGACTTCCGCACGGCCGAAGCCGGCACGAGTTACACCCAGACCAGCGGCCTGGTGACCGATTCGCAGCCGCGCACCATCAGCAACCTGATCGTCGACCAGACCGCCAGCAACCCGGCAGCGGTCGCGAATACCTTCGATCCGGGTCTGGATGGCATCCTTGGCACGGCTGACGATGTCTTGAAAGTCGGCTCACAGGTGATTACCGGAACCCGCACCGACGGCACGACGTTCCAGACCTTCTTCAACTCGAACGTGAGCCCCGACGCGGGCCTGACCGCGCCCTTCAACCAATGGATGACTTTCTTCGGCCAGTTTTTCGACCATGGCCTGGACCTCGTCACCAAGGGCGGCTCGGGCACCGTGTTCATTCCGCTGCAGCCGGATGACCCGTTGTTCGTGCCCGGTAGCCCGACCAACTTCATGGTGCTGACGCGCGCCACCAATCAGCCCGGCCCCGACGGCATCCTGGGCACGGCCGACGACATCCACGAGAACAGCAACACCACCTCGCCGTTTGTCGACCAGAACCAGACCTACAGCTCGCATCCTTCGCATCAGGTGTTCCTGCGTGCCTATGAGCTCAATGCAGCCGGCGACCCGGTGGCCACCGGCAAGTTGATCGAAAATCGTGATCTGGGCGCCGATGGCGTGTTCGGCACGGCCGACGACGTAGGGATCGGCGGCATGGCCACCTGGAAGGTGGTCAAGGCGCAAGCTCATGACCTGCTCGGGATCGACCTCACCGATGCCGATTTCAACAACGTGCCATTGCTGGCGACCGACGCCTACGGCAATTTCATCAAGGGTCCGAACGGTTTTCCTCAGGTGGTGATGGTGGGCCCGGACGGCATTGCCGGCACGGCCGACGATGTGCTGGTTGAAGGCAATCCGGCGGCGCCCATCAGCCTGGTCAACGCCGTACGCACCGGCCATGCCTTCCTCAACGACATCGCGCACACCGCCGTTCCGATCGACGACGTGACCGGCGCAGCACTCCTGCCCGATGTGGACACTGTTGTTGGCGGTACGCCTGCGCCGGGCTTCTACGACAACGAACTGCTGGACGCGCACTACATTGCCGGCGACGGCCGGGTCAACGAGAACATCGGTCTGACCACCGTCCACTCCATCTTCCACCATGAGCACAACCGCCTGGTCGATCACACCATGGCGGTGGTTCTGGCGACAGCGGCAAGCGGCGACGTGTCGTTCCTGAACGAGTGGCTGCTGACGCCTGTCACTGCCGTTCCCGTCGACACCACGACCCTTGACTGGAACGGCGAGCGTCTGTTCCAGACGGCGAAGTTCGGCACCGAAATGCAGTACCAGCACCTGGTGTTCGAGGAGTTCGCGCGTACGATCCAGCCGATGGTCGATCCCTTCTTCGCCCCAGGCCAGGTGTACGACACCGCGATCGATCCGAGCATCGTTGCCGAGTTTGCACACACCGTCTATCGTTTCGGGCACTCGATGCTGCTGGAGCAGGTCGACCGGCTGGATCCGAACTTCGCCTCAAGCGATATCGGGCTGATTCAGGCCTTCCTCAACCCGATCGAGTTCGCGGGCAGTGGTCCGACCCCGGAACAGGCGGCCGGTGCCATCGTGCGCGGCGTGACCCGTCAGGTGGGCAACGAGATTGACGAGTTCGTCACCGAAGCCCTGCGCAACAACCTGCTGGGCCTGCCGCTCGATCTGCCTGCCATCAACCTGGCGCGCGGCCGCGATACCGGCATTCCGTCCCTGAACGCGGCACGGCGGGAGTTCTATCTGCCTACCGGCGACGCAGAGCTCAAGCCTTACACCAGTTGGGCCGATTTCGTGCAGCACATAAAACATCCGGAATCGCTGATCAACTTCATCGCCGCCTACGGCACGCACTCGACCATCACCGGCGCCCTCACGCTGGCGGACAAGCGCGCCGCGGCTGCGGACCTGGTGTTAGGCAGCGCGACTGCACCGGCCGACCGTGTCGACTTCCTGAACAGTACGGGAGCCTGGGCCAGCACCGCCGGTGCGGACGGTATTCTGAACACCGCGGACGACGTGACCATCACCGGTCTGGACAGCGTCGACTTCTGGGTTGGCGGGCTGGCCGAGGAGAAAATGCCCTTTGGCGGCATGCTCGGCTCGACTTTCAACTTCGTCTTCGAGAACCAGATGGAGAAACTCCAGAACGGCGACCGCTTCTACTATCTGGAACGCACCGCCTCGATGGACTTTGGCGCCGAACTTGAGAACAACACGTTCGCCAATCTGGTGATGGCCAATACCGACGCAACACACCTCTCGGCCAGGGTTTTCCTGACGCCGGCCTTCATCCTGGAAACTGACCAGACGCGTCAGTACAACCCGAGTGTGGTCGCCGGGCCCGACGGCATTGTCGGCACGATCGATGATCTGCCAGTCAACGCCGACCCCTTTGGCCCGTCGAACCATCCGATTGGCTCACCACGCAGTGACTTCCTCACACCGCTGGTGATCCGCGACAACCCCGGCACAGTGGGCCCGGATACCAACTACCTGCACTACACCGGTGCCGATACGGTCGTGCTCGGCGGCACACCCGGCAACGATATCCTCATTGCCGGCGACTCGGACGATGACACGGTCTATGGCGATGCCGGTAACGACCGGATCGATGGCGGCTACGGTAACGACCAACTCCTTGGCGGTACCGGTGACGACATCATCACCGACATCGGCGGCGACGACGTCATCCATGGCGAGGACGGCAACGACGTCATCCAGGGCGGCAACGGCCTGAACCTGATCCTCGGCCAGGCTGGCCAGGACTTCATCATCACCGGCGAAGACGCGGCCGACACCAGCGGCGGCCTGGGCAATGACTTCATCCTCGGCAGCAAGGCGAACGAATTCGCGAAAGGTGGCGAAGGCGATGACTGGATCCAGGGCGGATCCGCCGATGGCGTTGCCGGCGACAACTTCGACCCATTCGGCAATGACCCGATCATTGGTAACGATGTATTCATGGGCGATGGCGGACCGGACAACTTCGACGGGGAAGGCGGTGATGACATCATGATCGGCAGCCCTAGCGAGGCGGACCGTTTCATCGGGTTCTCCGGTTACGACTGGGCGACCTACAAGGATGATCCGGTCGGCGTGACCATTGGCCTCAACTCCAGTCAGCGTTTCTTCGATCAGCCGGCGGTGCCCGGTTCCACCGCGTCGATCCTTGCCCGTCTGGACCTGGTGGAAGGGCTGTCGGGGTCGGCACACGCCGATTTCCTCAGCGGCGATGATTCCACCGCGGTAACGCTCGCTATTGCTGGCGCCACGGGTAGTGTGCTTACCAACCTTGACCTCATCAGTGGTCTGCGGGCGTTCGTTGGTGCCGCTGCTGCTGGCGCCGACGGCATCGTGGGTACTGCAGACGATAAGTTCGACGGGGGCAACATTATCCTGGGCGGTGCCGGCAGCGACGTCATCCAGGGCCGTGCCGGCGATGACCTGATCGACGGCGACAAGTGGCTCAACGTACGCATCAGTGTGCGGCAGAACATCGATGGCACCGGGCCGGAAATCGCCAGCTTCGACGACATGACACCGCTGGTCCCGCTGATGTTGAACGGTACCTATAACCCCGGCCAGCTCCAGATCGTCCGCGAGATCCTGACGGCGCCTGGTCCTGACTTCGATACGGCGCTGTACTCCGGCAATTTTGCGGATTACACCGTGATCGAAAACGTCAATGGCACCGTTACGGTCACCGACAGTGTCGCTGGCAGGGACGGGATCGACACCCTCAGCAATATCGAGCGGTTGCAGTTCACCGATCAGGCGATCGTGCTGGGCGGTTTGAACTCGGCGCCAGTCGGTTCGCTGAGGATCGACGATCCTACGCCGGCTGTCGGACAGACGCTGACGGTATCGGCGGCAGACATCACTGATGCCGACAATACTGCGACCGGTGGCGCGATCACCAGCCCCATCAGTTTCTTCTGGCAGTTCGAACCAAGCCCGGGCTCGGGCGTCTTCGAAGACATCACCTTCTTTGCCGCCGGCGAGGTCGCGCGCGCGGAGGGTCTGACTGTCACGGTGGGCTCGGAGCTCAGGATCCCACCACCGGCGACCCTCATCGGCGCCGTGCCGGCTATCCCGCAACTCGTCGTGCCAACCGGACTGGCTCTGCGCGTCAGGGCGGTCTACAAGGACGCCAATGGCGTGCTGGAGGAGGTGTTCTCGGCGCCGACCGCACCGATCACGCCGGCCGGTACCGGCACCGTCAATGTCCTGCCGGTCGGCACTGTGCTGATCAGCGATACGGCTCCGACGCCAGGCTTTGCCTTGACCGCCACGGATGCGTTCACCGACGCCAACGGGACCACGACTTCGGTGATTACCCATCAGTGGCAGGTGGGGAGCGGCGCGATCTTTACCGACCTCGTCGGCGAGACAGGCACGACCTTCACGCCCAGCTCGTTGCAGACCGGTCAGCAATTGCGTGTCGTCGCGAGTTACGTCGATGACCTCGGCACACTCGAGCGGGTCACTTCTGCCGCAACGACAGTGGTCGGCGAACTGTTCGTCGGTACCGCCGGTGATGACATATACACCGGCACGCCAGGCGACGACTTGGCCAGCGGAGGTGCTGGCAACGACATCCTGAGCGGCTTGGGCGGCAACGACATCCTCAATGGTGACGCAGGCAATGACATGCTCATCGGGGGGACGGGTGCCGATACCATGGCCGGCGGTGTGGGCGACGATGTCTACGAGGTCACCGACCTCGGGGACGTGGTGACCGAGCTTGGCGGTGAGGGCAACGACACGGTCTGGACCTCGCTCTCGGGCTACACGCTGAGTGCCAACGTCGAAAATCTGTTTTTCGGCGGCAGCGGCGACTTTGCGGGCACCGGCAACGCGCTCGACAACACGCTCGTGGGCGGTGCGGGTAACGACGTCCTGATCGGTGGCGCAGGTGCCGACACGATGGCTGGCGGTGGCGGCAGCGATGTCTACGAAGTCACCGAGCTTGGGGACGTGGTGAGCGAGAACGCCGGTGCCGGCAGCGACACGGTCTGGACCTCGCTCGGCAGCTACGTCCTGGGTGCCAACGTCGAGAATCTGTTTTTCGGCGGCAGCGGCGACTTTGCGGGCACCGGCAACACGCTCGACAACACGATCGCGGGGGGGGCGGGTAATGACGTCCTCGTCGGTGGCGCAGGTAACGACATCCTCATCGGTGGCACAGGTACCGACACGATGGTCGGTGGCGTCGACAACGATGTCTACACAGTCGACAACCTCGGGGATGTGGTGACCGAGCTCGCCGGTTCTGGTAACGACACGGTCTGGTCCTCGCTCGGGAGCTACGTCCTGGGTGCCAACCTCGAAAACCTGTTTTTCGGCGGCAGCGGCAACTTTGCGGGCACCGGCAACGCGCTCGACAACGTGATCGCGGGGGGGGCAGGTAATGACATCCTCGTCAGTGCCGCAGGTAACGACCTCATCATCGGTGGCGCAGGTGCCGACACGATGACCGGCGGTGTCGGCAACGATGTCTACGAAGTCACCGACCCTGGGGACGTGGTGACCGAGCTTGGCGGCGAGGGTATTGACACGGTCTGGACCTCGCTCGGGAGCTACGTCCTGGGTGCCAACGTCGACAACCTGTTTTTCGGCGGCAGCGGCGACTTTGCGGGCACCGGCAACGCGCTCGACAACACGATCGCGGGGGGGGCGGGTAATGACGTCCTCGTCGGTGGAGCAGGTAACGACGTGATGAGTGGCGGCGTCGCCGGCAACGATATCTTCGCGTTTGCCCCAGGCTTCGGCACCGATACGATCCTGAACTTCGGAGCCAATCCGGGCGCAGGGCAGGACTTGCTGAATATAACGGGGATGGGGGTCACCAGCGCGGTGTTCGCGACCAATGTGAGCATAACGGCTGACGGGGCGGACACGGTGGTAGGGATTGGAACGGACTCCATCCGCCTGGTCGGTGTCAGCAGCGCGGCCGTTGATCAGACGGACTTCATTCTGGTCGTCTGAGGTCCTGGTCAGTACCGTCGCAGGAGGACGGAACAGTAGAGGGGAGGGCATGGATGCCCTCCCTTTCTCTTTTCAATCAAATGCCCATTAGTTATCGGGGGGGCCGGCAGCATTTACCTTCTGCCGCAAAGGTTCGTCAACGCTCTGGAATTATCAGGTGCTGGATTTAGAACACATGGGGATGGACTGCTACAACGATATGAAAAGCCCGACCGGGCACGGCAACCCCTGCAATCCATTCGTCGGTCCTGATGCTCTTTTGTTGAACTCGGGCAGAACGCATTTATCCAACAAAACTGTGGGAATGCTTCCCACTCAATGATGCCAACCGGCTCTCAGGGATCGTGCGGATACCGCAGTTGCTCGTGGTCGCTGCACATTTATGACCATGCCGGTTGACCGGCCGCTCCAGTGGGTGGCCGGGAACTCACTGGACGTTGCGTACGATACGGAGATGACGACGCAACGCCAAGCGGAGGTACATCATGCTGCTCAAGAAAACTTTGTTGGCTCTGGCAATCGGCGGGGTCCTGTCGGCATCGACTGTCCTGGTACCCGACTACATCGGTATGTTCTCCAGCGTATATGCCAAAGATGGCGGTAGCGGAGGCGGTGGTGGTCATGGCGGTCACGGTGGCGACGGCGGAGGCGGCAACGCTGGTAGCGGCCATGGAGATGGCGGCGGCCATGGCGCTGCAGGCAAAGGCGGTGCTGGTGCTGGTGCTGCGGGCAATGGCGGTGCAGGTGCTGGTGCTGGTGCTGCGGGCAATGGCGGTGCTGGTGCTGGTGCTGCAGGCAAAGGCGGCCCGGGGCGCGGCGACGCTGACCATGGGGCAGTGGCCGGGAATAGAGGCCCCGGCATTGCGCATGACAACGACGATGACCATGGTGGCATGACCGGGAATAGAGGTCCCGGCAATGCGCGTGACAACGACGATGACCATGGCGCAATGGCCGGGAATGATAGGGGCCCCGGCATTGCGCATGACAACGACGATGACCATGGTGGCTTGACCGGGAATAGAGGTCCCGGCAATGCGCGTGACAACGACGATGCCGATGACAACGATGCCGCGGATGCAGCCAGGGATGCTGCAAAAGCTGATGCAGATGCAGCCAGAGACGCCGCCAGGGCTGATGCGGACGCAGCACGGGACGCTGCAAAAGCTGCTGGCGTAGCTGCAGCCCGGGACGCCGCCAAAGCCGACGTAGCTGCAGCCCAGGGCGCCGCCAAAGCCGACGTAGCTGCAGCCAGGGACGCTGCCAAAGCTGACGTAGCTGCAGCCAGGGACGCTGCCAAAGCTGACGTAGCTGCAGCCCAGGACGCCGTCAAGGCCGACGTAGCTGCAGCCCAGGACGCCGTCAAAGCCGAGGTGAACGCAGCCAGAGAGGCTGCCCAAGCCAAGGCGAGGGAAGCCAGAGCGGCTGTGGCTGCGGCCCTGGACGCCCCGGATATCGACGCGGTTGAGGTCGAGAACTAAACCTGCACGTTCGGCAATGAATATGGCAGGCATACCCACGGAAAACGTCCCGGGAGCTTGAGGGACGTATGGCAAAGAGTCGCAAGCCCTGAAGCGTAGCCGGGCTTGCGACTTTTTTTTGAAGTCGTGTCGCCTTCACGAGTGATGAGCAAGCTGATCGGACTCTAGAGGGGGGATTGCCCGGTCCGGCAAGGTTGTTCAGGTATGAGATAAACTTGGGCTCTTTCGGCACAAGACTCGGCAGAGGTGATGAATGGAATCGTTTAGCGTCCGCGAGCTGAAAAAGACTGACGCTCAAGCGTTGCTGGCATTCGAAGTTGATAACCGTGAATGGTTCGAATCTCATATCGATGCGCGCGCCCCGGCTTTTTACTCGTTACAGGGTGTCGCCGATCACATCGAAAGCTATTTGTCAGATTTGGCCATTGGCGCCTGGCACCCGTTTGTCATCGAGGATTCCAGTCAAAGAATCGTGGGGCGAGCCAATCTGAAAAGCATCGACGCATCGACCCGTTCTGCGCAAGTCGGCTATCGGATTGCTCAGCGCGCGTGCGGGCAGGGGTTGGCCACGCTGGCGCTGAGGCATCTGATACAGGAAGCAAAGACGCGCTGGGGGCTAACGCAACTGGTTGCCTTTGCCTACAAGAAAAATGTCGGCTCAAGAAAAGTCCTCGAACGTTGCGGATTCCAACTGCAACAACCCTCCTGTAACGAAAATACGGGGAACGAAGACCGATTCGTCCTGTTGATCCAGATAGGATCCCCCGGCGATTCCGAGCGTCGGCAGTAGCTCGGTGACACCCCGGTCACTCCTGCGGTGCTTGATCTTCAGCCACCTCTTTCCAGCTGTCATCCGGATCGAAGCGCTTCATCGATTGCGCCAGTTTTTCACCACCGGGCCCCAGGTCTTTCTCGAACACCTGTCCTTCATGGCTGATCATGAAACTCATCACCCCGGTGTCATCGTATTTCGCCGGCCAGGCGATCAGGGCAAAGCCGCGGCTCATCTTGTCACCGATGAGGTAGCTGTAGGCGCCACCCGGTGCTGAAGGACCCTGGCCATCGAGGATGCGGAAGCGGTAACCATGCCACTCTTCGTCGGCAATGGCTTTGCCGAATGAAGGCCCCAGCGGGCTGATCTGGCCGCTGTCGTCTTGCGCCCAATACAGCCCATCGTGCTTGCCAGGGGTGCTGAAGATTTTCTGCGCGTACTCGAGTGCGCCATCACCGTCTCGATCGACTGACGCATAGTCCATCTGGGCGTCGTGATAGGCCAGCACCGATTGCACCGCGGCCAGTTCATTGCGGCCGATTTGACGGGCACGGATCTCGGCGCTGCCGGCCTTCAGGTCGAAGCGCCAACCGTTCTCGTTCTTTGTCAGGGGGATAGGCAGTGTCCAGTTCTCACTGCCGACCGCCAGGACCGCCTTGTGGTCGCTGGTGTTTTCTATGTGATGTCGCTCGCGGTATTGCTGCAAAAACGCATCCACATCTTCGCGCTGCACGCCTTCACGCGGGATGTAAGTGCGCCAATCACTGCCCAGAAGTTCCGTCAGGCGTGCCTGGTCGGAGTGTTCCGTGCCCAGTGCTGCGACAAAGGCTTCTGCGGCCTTTTCCGGTGTTGGAAAGGCCTGCTGCGCCGTCGCCATGCACGACCACAACAAGCCGGCTGCTGTCGCAAGGACATGTGGGAGCAAGCCCATGAGTCCCTTCACTCGAGGTTGGTTTTTCAACGACGGCCCCCCCTTTGACGCGCTGGTGGACTGGACGGCCGGCTGACCTGGTGACCGGCCGATCGCGCGGCACTTGGGCGCTGGGCTGATGCCTGGCTGGCCCGGCCGCGATTGGCCTGGACGTTGGCCTGGGACGGTGAGCGTGCGCCGGCGAATGCATTGTTGCGGGCACTGCCGGCACTGGCGGCCGGCCGTTGATTCGCCGTTTGACGCGTCTGCGCCTGGCCCTCTCTGCGCTGATTCAGCTGTGCGCTCTGGTTCCGGGGTTGCTGATTCTCCCGGGTGTTTCTGGCCGTGCCTTGGCCTCTGTCAGCCGCCTTCGGTCTGTCTGCTCCGGCCTGTAACCGATCGTTCCCCGCGGCAGCGGACTGGAGTTTGCGCGTTTGATCGCGGGCTTCGAGGTTACTGGTGGCAGGTCGTTCGATACCGTGCCTGTCCATTGAAGTGCGGGCGTTTTCACGGGCCTGGGCGCGCTGGGCAGTGTCCCCTCGATAGGCTACGCGCTGATTGGCACCGTTCAATTGGCGGCCGTACTGTGCACGGCTCGCGCTGTCTCGATAGGGCACGCCATTGCGGTGCACCGGGTTGTGCTGCCATTTGTTGTTGGTGATCCGGTTGTTGGCATTGATGTTGTTGTAGCGATTGACGTCGATGTCGACGTCATTATTGCCCCAGTCACATTCACCCCACAACGATCCAATGATCGCCACACCGGCACCAAACGCGAGCCCGGCCATCAAGGCCTGACCGGGGTAATAGGCGGGTGGCGGCGGATAGTACACGGGCGGCGACGCCGGGTAGGCCCAGGTGCCATAGGTGGTGGTCGGGTTATAGGTGGGGACGTACACCACCTGCGGATCGGCAGGTTGAATGATGATGGTGGAGCTGCTGGCCGGAGCCGGTTGAGGGGCTGGAGCCGGTGCCTGCGTTGTGGTCGCAGGTGCCGGTGTCGCGACATTCTGGATCGTCACGTTCTGATATTGGTTGCTCTGCAGGTTGCCAGCGGCCTGGGCCTGATGACGCAAGCGTTGTACACCGTTCATGACATCGTCGGGCTGCGCCAGGAAAGCATCACCCAGGCGTTGTACCCAGACGGGATCCTGCCCCAGCGTTGCCAGAACCTGCGGGAAGGCGACCAGCGCCTGCACGCTCGGATCCCAGGGCTGGTTCGCTACCTGTTTGACTGCCTCATCGCCCTTGGCGTCCGGGTGTGCTTTGGACCAGTCGACCGCCTCGCCGACTTCCCCCGGGTAGGTAGTGGCCATCAGTACTTGTGCCAACAGTGGGTCCGGGTAAAGCGCAATGGGTGCCAGCATTTGATCCAGCTGTTCCTGGGTAAACACGGGATCTTTGGCAGTCGCGGTGACGGACGCTGTATCGGCAGCATTGGCGGGTGCCGGTGCGGTCCCATCCGCGGCCTGTGTCAGGCAGGAAGATCCACTCAAAAACAGAACGGCTGACAACGCGTAAAAAAATGGAATGCGCATTGGCACCCCCTATGTGGTCAGGCAGGCTTGAAATGAGTGAGTCGCTGCCGCAGAGGTGAAAGCTGACTTTGCAAGCCACAGAGCCCAGCTTCGATGCCGCTTCCTAATGGTAGCAGCTCATTCGAACGACCCAGGTTGTCTTGAAAACGGCGTCAACCTGATCGATCACTGGGCGCTGGCATCGCTTTCGTGTTCTTCGGCGAATGCCATGAACACCTTCAGGTCCAGTACATCCAGCTTGATCCGGGCGATGAACGCCGAGAAGGCCAGATTGGCCGCGAGCAGGCGCAAGTCGCTGGCCCAGGCCGGAAGGTAGGTCGGTCCCTTGAGCCAACCGGACTCGAACAGTGGCGCCAGGCGTACGGTGTCAGCCAGGCTGAGGCGCCCGGCAAACAAATGCCCCACCAGTTCCGGCCGGTTATCGCGGATTGCAATGCGCAGCAGGGTATGAACGCCGAGCAACCCGGTCAGGTAAGCGGCATCCTTGGTGAACGCCGAACCGCCCCGCAGGTCGGCACCGCGGAACACCCGTTGGGTCGAGCGGAAGGATTCCTCTTCTGTCTGCCCGGCCGCCAGAAAACCTTCGAACACCTGGATGAAGTCGGCACCCTCCAGCGCCTGTTGGACGGCGAGCACGCGCAGGGCCAGACGACGCAAACGATTGATGTCCATGCTGCCGGTGAACAGTTCGGCCAGGGTGGCAATGCCTTCCTGAGTCTGGGTCGTGCGGGGCGCCCCCAGGCCCAGGCTTGTGAGGTTGGGCTGGCGCGCACCGTTCTGTGCCGTGGCGACATGCACGAAGGCCTCGTGTTGCAACAGCTGATGCTTGTCCAGCTCCGAAAACAGCGCGCTGGCCCGCAGGCGAATGCGGCTAGATCCGGCGATGGCCTTGGCGGCCAGGTTCGGATCGAGCACGACCGTGATCTGTCCGGCGCCGAAGAAACGGTCGAGTTCCGGTTGTATCCAGGCGGCGAACACCTTGGCCGGAATCTCGGCCGGGCAGGGTGGAATCCGCGCACTGCCGAGCAGGGCGTCGGTGGTCTTGAGGAAGAAACGGGCCGCGTCGAGCATGCTCAGTTGCAAGCGCGTGTAGTAGAAGTCCGGGCGCCGGTACAGCGCTGACGAATATTGGGTAAAGGCGGGAGTACCAATGGCCCCCAGCATGTGCCCGGCGGTGGCATAGCTACGGGCGGTCATGGCGAGGAAATTCCCGGCCGGATGCCCCACATCGCATTGGCTGATAAAGGTTTCCAGAGCAGCGATGTCGGCGCTGTGCTCGCGGCGTTGCAACTGGACCTTGGGTAACTCGGCCCGCCCGCGGCGCCATTTCGCCAGGAAGTCTTCCTCGATCCCGTCGGGCCAGGACAACGCATCCAGCACGCGGATCCTGCGGGTCAGACCGGGCAGGGCGGCATCGAGTTCGGACAGGGCGGCGGCGCTCATGGATAGCTCCTTGAGAGACGAAGTGGCGTTACAAAAGCTTAGTCGTCGCGCGCGGTTGTGTGTTGAGCACTACTCCATGACCGCCAGTGACAACAGCATCAGCAGTTTGAAGTCGTCCTCGTAGGCGATCCAGCTGGCTTGCACTTCGACCTGTGCGTCCAGCCCCGAGGCATGGGCGCCCGGTGCACGATTGGTGCCGCCGGACACCTGGGCCAGCAGCGGCCCGGCGTCATCGATGCAACGCTACAACGGTTTACAGCATCCCGACGATGAGGGGGGATGAGGCATTCATCCGCCACAGGAATGAATGCCTCAAAATACGACGAAAGTCGTATGGAGGTCGGTTTCGGCAAATGGTAGTAGACGATTATCTTGAAAGCGCAACTGCAAATTTGTATCATTCGTTTTCAATTTAGCGAAGCAGGGAACGCAGCGCCCAAACAATAATAAGGTCAAGGCAATGCTCAAAATGCTTCTCGTATACGGTCATCTGCTCGCTACGTGTATTGCCCTGGGGAGGGTGCTGCAGGCGGATCACAAACTTTGGAGTTGGCGCAAGGAAATACTGGACCAGGCGCGGCTCGAGTACCTTGGTGAAACACAGAAGATCGTCAGCCTTGCACTGCTGGCCCTTTGGGCAAGCGGACTGTTGCTGGTGCTCCAGGGTTACCTCAACGAGGGCGACGCGTATCTGCTCAATCAGAAGCTCTGGGCCAAGGTGACTATCGTCGCGCTGCTTAGCCTCAACGGTGCACTGTTGCATCGAGTTGGTTTCCCGCTGCTGCAAAAGGCTCCATTCGTCGCGCTGCGCACTGCAGGGCGCACGCGGCTCGCCTTGTTGGGTGCGCTTTCCATGAGCGGGTGGCTATTCGCCGCATTCCTGGGGGTGGCTCGAGCCTGGAATCACGTGTTGCCTTATCTGCATGTGATGGGCGTATTCGCTGCATTCTCGTCATTGGCTTGTTGCGTGGCACTTGTAGTCGCCGGCAGGGCGGGCAGTGTCGGTGCGCAAAAAAACTCGGTACCGGGGTAGCTGTCAACAGACGGTGGGAAGCCCGCTCCCTGAAGTGGCGGGCTTCTGCGAGTCCGGGGTTGCCTGAGTCGCCGTTACGTCTGTGCGATCACCGGTGATAGAGACCTCTCGACCACTCCTCCTTTTCCCATGACCCATAGGCGGTCTCCCGACAGTTCGATAGCTCTCACAGAGCCGTCGGTCGGCTTTCTTCTGCGCCGGTTGACCCGGGGCTAGAAAGGGTTAATTTAGATTGTGTGGGAAAAAATCCCACGCGAAAAACCCGAGAGAAATTTCAAGTTTGACGGATTACTCCCATGCCGCTCCCGGATCGCAGCGCGAATTGCGTTGGCACTGCTCGCGGTAAATCACCAGGAGAATGCACGATGAACACTTACCTGTTTTTCAAGAGAGGATTACTGGCGCTGGCAATCGGCGGCGTCCTCTCGGCTTCCATCGTTTTGGTACCAGACTCCATTTCCCATGACTCGAGTGCCTATGCCAAGGATGGTGGTGGTGGTGG